>JAUZSQ010000014.1 GCA_030949325.1 Sulfurovum sp. | reverse complement strand
GGTACATAAGACTTCTTGTGGAAGATGTAAGTAATAACCTCAAGACTGTGTCTTCTCAATTGGGACAAATTGAGAGTAATAAGACTATAAATCATTATAATTTACGAGCCTTAGCTCCTTTTGGATCTAGATATGTCGATGTCGTATTTGTAAATCCTGAAGACAGTGATACGGGGAGTTACAAGAGTAGTTTCCATCTTGTAAGTACAGCTGAACAGCGTTGGGAGTTTACCGTCAAATCACATGATATCAATGCTACGATGATACTAGGTTGGAGAGGTTTATATATATTAACATCCTATACTGATACGCAGGGACGACAGAGATACCAAGAGTACCGTTCTTTGAGCAATCCTCTACTAGACTCTATGGTACTGTTTGATGTATCGGCGAACAAAGAGGTTGAGGTATGGGAGCATGATGAGATAAAAGAGTATGTCTTTCACATGGAGGGGAACAAAGAAAAAATCTTTCAATGGCGAGTCAAGGATACTTCGACTATTAGAACAAGCGTAGCAAAAAGTCTAATGCCTCGAACTATCACTTTGTCTCAAAATATGCAAAAGTTAGAAATAGCATCTTTACGAAAAGATGCTAAGGCTAGACCTACACGAGAGAAAAATCAAAGACTGAAAAGTATAGATATGGATGAGCCTCCTCATTTTGAGGTATTGTAAGATGAAAGAATTGATAGAAAAGAAAGCAGATAAAAAACCAAATACTCGACGTAAATTCTTAAAAAAAGCACTTTACTCTGCACCTATCTTAGTCTCATTAGGTCAATTAGCCAAGCCTACATCTCTCAAAGCAGATGGAAGTCAACCTGATGCACCTCCTCCTGATTGGGGTTTTACCTTTTAATGTTGATTTTTAATAGAAACTTTGTTTTTAGCAGATGAGTAACAATTAAATAGCACGATACAAGAGGGTTTTGAGACCGTGACTATTATAGATAAGAGTGGCTATGATGGTAAATTTGAACCTTGCCTCTTCAAAGTACATGGCTTTTGATGTCCAAACGGCGTGTACGATATATGACTTCACAGCCTTTTGATACGCTAAGTGTAGAAGATACATGGGGTTTAGAAATAGAAGATGTGTGTACGCTCATATGGGAAGGCAAATCAGCAACGATTGGCTATATCAGGGGCAAAGACTATAACGCTAGGCTTTTACAATTTTGGGTATTTCATACTTTTTTTCCTTTGGTTTTGGCACTTTCTTATAGGTATAAAATGTTCCATGTAGGAGGGGTCTCTTTAGGAGGTAAGGCGATATTGTTTTCAGCCTATTCTTATGGAGGTAAATCTACACTTACTGAGTACTTTTTGAAACAAGGGCATACTATCTTGGGTGATGACACGGTAGCTATAGACACATCTACACAGCAGTATAAAGCTATATCCTCCTATCCCTTTTACCGTCCTTTTCGTTTACCTGAGACCTTGGGTATTTTTACTGAAAATTTTGTACAAGAGAGGCTAGATTTAGGGGCTATTTATCAATTGGTACAAGTAGATAAAGATGATGATGTTAAGATAATAGAGCTGTATGGTGTAGAAAAGTTTAAAGCACTTCATGCAGGAGATTTTATACATTTTGATTTCTTGAAGAAAGCACATTTAGCATATATAGCCCAAATGGCACAAGCCATACCTGTCTATCAAATACAAATCCCATGGGACAAAGAGAGGTTATCGGAAGTATATCAAGCTATCCTCACACATAATTGAGTATAATGTTAGGATGATTTTAGATACAAAGATAAATATATTAGCATCTGTATTTACGCAAATAGTCGATGATGAGATGATTATCCTTGATACCCAAAGTGCAAATTACTTTGCCTTAGATGCTATTGGTACTGTGATGTGGGAGCAGTTGTCTGTGGATGCTTCTTTGGCACATTTGTACGCATATATGTTAGAAGCTTATGAGGTAGAAGCCTCTGTTTTACTAGAAGATATGACTATTTTTATAGCTAAGTTAGAAGAAAAAGCCTTGATAGAGAGAGAAGACGTATGAATTTAACACAATACCTAGAAGCAGAGTCTTTGTACTTTGACCCTTTGACAATACAGAAGCTGGAAAACTTTGCTTCCCTTTTACATGAATGGAACCAAATCCATAATTTGACAGGGGCGAAGAGTTTGGAGGCTATTTATGTCAATATTGTAGATTCCCTTACCCTCTGAACTTTATAGAGGTACCTAAAACTTTGTTAGATGTAGGGACGGGGGCAGGTTTCCCAGGGTTAGTTTTGGCGATTGCTTTAGCCGATACCACAGTGATTTTGGCAGAACCTCTCAAAAGCGTGTGAGTTTTCTCAAATAATGCCACCATAGACTTGTCTCTGCCCAATGTCAGGGTAGAAGCCAAGCGAGTGGAGTTTGTAGAGCATAAAGCCTTTGACCTTATCACTTCTCGTGCTGTGACCAATACAAGGTTATTACTTGATTTGGACCCAAGGGCTTAGTCATAATGATACACAATA
>JAUZSQ010000013.1 GCA_030949325.1 Sulfurovum sp. | reverse complement strand
GTAAGAGATGCGAACATTTCTATACACTATCTTTATTGGATATTTATGATTATGATTATTATAGCTACCCTAAGTATATTAGTAGGACATCAGTATTTTGACATACCTATAGATGATATGATTGTTGTTGTTGGTGTTGGTGTTGTTGTTGTTGGTGTTGTTGGTGGTGGTGTTGGTGGTGGTGGTGGTGTTGGTGTTCTGTTCATTCGTCTAATAAATGAGCTAAATCAAAAAGCTATTGCAAAACCAAAATCCCACCGAGTGTATAGGCTTTAATCCAAAGTATTTAAAGATAACAGATTTAGATATTATGAGTAATGAGAACCAAAAACTTAGAGAAGAGTTAGACATAATAGAAGATGAAGAAGCTAGAAAGAGTATTGAACAAAGGATTGCTGAGAATGAACAAAATCTTATAGAGATAGTGAAACAACAAAGTACCGAAAGAAGTTTTGAACTACAGCTTAAAAATATTTTAGAAGAGATAGAAACACCGTATAAATATCTTAAAACACATATTAAAATGCAATATGCCTTGGTAAGTGTTTTTGCATTTATCATCATGGGATTTCTTTGGGGTTTTGTAGCGTATGGTAAGACACTTTATCACAGTAGAGAGAGTACCTTTCTAAGCTTGTTTCCTACTGCGTCCAATACCATTACAACCGTTCCTGATTTTGGTACTATCTTTGGGGTGATGTTTTACTATGGTACACCTATCTTTGTAGCCATAGCTATTATGGCATATCTCTTTTCTCAAATCAATCATACTTTAGACAAGATTAGAAGCTATCAATCCAAAGAACAAAAAATCAATGAATTTATCTCTATTGTCAAGGTCAAAAATATATTAGGATTTAAAGACCCTGTAGCATTTAGAAAAGAAATCAATTTGTTATTAAACGAAATAAAAGAAGTCGTATTTGAAGATAGAGCATAACAAAGAGCCTATTGCTCCTAAAAATGAACCTACTATAGATATAATTAAACCTATTACTGATACTACAAAGAGTATCAAAGAAATGGTTGGAGGAAGTAAATAATGAAATTAAAATCAATATTTACCAATAGTTTTGGCATACTGCTTTCTCGGATTGTGGGGTTTGTGCGTGACCTGATTATGGCTTCTGTTTTGGGGGCTGGGTATTGGAGTGATATATTTTTCCTTGCCAATCGTTTGCCCAATTTGTTTAGGAAATATCTTTGCTGAGGGGGCTTTTACTCAGGCTTTTATGCCGTCTTTTGTGGCATCTGCGAATAAGAGTGTGTTTTCTACGGCTATTTTTTTGAGGTTTTCTCTTTTTATTGTGTTTGGTTCTTTGCTGGTGAGTTTTTCGCCTGAGTGGATTACCAAGCTCCAAGCGATGGGCTGGGATGCACAGCGTATTAGCGATACTGCTCCTTTGACGGCTATCAACTTCTGGTACTTGTATCTCATCTTTATTGTGACCTTTATCGCTACACTTTTACAATACAAAGAGCATTTTGCCACCACAGCACTCTCTACTGTGCTTCTGAATCTTTCGATGATAGTAGCACTTTTACTTTTTATGAAAGATGACCCAAAGACTATTGCTTATGCTCTGAGTGTCTCAGTGTTAGTCGGTGGTGCGTTACAAGTGTTGGTGCATGTCATTGCCTTGTATCGTCTCAAACTGTATAGGCTTCTGTGTGCAGGGTGGGGCTATCGTAAAACACGAGACATCAAAGCAGAGAAAAAGAAATTTACTTCTTTGTTTATCCCTGCTGTCTGGGGTGGGTCTAGTTTACAGATTAATAGCTTTGTGGGTACGATTTTGGCTTCGTTTTTTGGTCACAGGGTCGGTTTCTTATCTCGCGTATGCACAGAGGCTTTTTCAACTTCCTTTGGCTTTGTTTGCTATTGCTACGGCTACGGCACTGTTTCCTGCTATTTCTAAGGCTCTGAAAAATGGGAATGACAAAGAAGCCTATGCAAATCTAGGCAAAGGCTTTTGGTTACTAAGCTTTTTGCTCACGATGGCAACTCTTGGGGGTGCGATACTTGCAGAGCCTATTATTTGGCTACTTTTTGAGAGAGGTCAATTTACCCTGATGCAGACAGAACAGACGGCACAAGTGTTGAGTATGTTTATGCTAGGACTTTTACCCTTGGGGTTGAGTAAGCTTTTTGCACTCTTTTTATACGCTTCGTATCGGCAAGGAAAGGCTGCGATGATTGCCACGATTTCGGTTGTGGTCAATATCGTGGCATCGTTGCTACTCATGGATTCTATGGGGGCTATGGGATTGGCACTAGCAGGTAGTATTGGGGGTTGGGTGCTGTTTATCCTTACGGTCAAAGAGGTAGGATATGATAGGTTTTTGACTATCCTAAAGTCTAAAGTATCCCTCTATTATGTAGTAAGTATGTTACTTTTTGCCTTGCTTTTGATACAAGCCAATGGGTGGATACTCAGCCTCATTAGATAATTTTGATATAATCATGTATCAATTACTAAGGTAAGACACATGTACATCTATGATAGCATCCAAAAAACCAAACGCCCTTTTGAACCCATACGAGCCAATGAAGCCTCCATCTATGTATGTGGTCCTACTGTCTATGATGATGCACACTTAGGTCATGCACGTTCTAGTCTTGCTTTTGACCTCCTCTCTCGAACTCTTGAAGCCCATGGTTATAGCGTCACGATGGCGAAGAACTTTACCGATATAGATGACAAGATTATCAAAAAGGTAGAGCAAACAGGGCAAACGATGGAAGAACTAACAGACTTTTATATCGAGCGTTATGTAGAGGAGATGGCTCTTCTTGGGGTCAAACGTGCCGATATAGAACCCAAAGCTACCGAGTCTCTTAAAGCGATAGAGCAGATGATACAAACCCTACTGGACAAAGACATAGCCTATCTTATCTCTACTGGGGATGTCTATTTTGATACGAGTAAAGATGAGGCTTATGGTAGTATTTCTCATCGTGTGAGTGATGATGAGAGTCAAAGCCGTGTAGCACACACAAGCCAAAAACGAAACCCCAAAGACTTTGCCCTTTGGAAAGCGTGTAAAGGAAGTGAAGATATTTGTTTTGATACAGCCTTCTCTAGTGGTCGTCCAGGGTGGCATATCGAGTGTTCGGCGATGATAGAAGCACACTTTGAAGCCAAAGATGGCTATAGCCTAGACATACATGGTGGGGGGGCTGATTTGCTCTTTCCTCATCATGAAAATGAAGCTGCGCAGAGTAGGTGTAGTACAGGGCATGAAGTGGCTAAGTATTGGATGCACAATGGCTTTGTACAGATAGATGGCGAAAAGATGTCGAAGTCATTAGGCAATAGTTTTTTTCTCAAAGATGCTTTGGAGATGTATGATGGGGAGGTGTTACGTTATTATCTCAATGGGGTACACTATCGTAAGGATTTTAATTTCTCTGAGGCAGACCTACAAACAAGCAAAAAACGCCTAGACAAACTCTATAGACTCAAAAAACGTATCTCACCTACCTCAGCGTCAACTGTCAATCAACGCATTTAAAAAGTCATCTGCTTGATGCTATGGGAGATGACCTCAATATCTCTATCGCACTAGCAAAGATAGATGAGATGGTGGTGTTAGCTAATGATGGGCTAGACAGAAACCCTAAAGACAAAGCACTCAAAAAAGAATTGTATGCGAATATAACGATGATAGATACGCTTTTGGGCTTTGGAGGGAAAGAGCCTTTTTCTTACTTTCAGATAGGGGTGGATGAGGTGTTTAAATCTCAGATTGAAGCGTTATTACTAGAGAGAACAGAAGCGAAGAAAGAAAAAAACTTTGCAAGGTCTGATGCGATTCGTGATGAGTTGACGGCTTTGGCTGTGGCTATTATGGATACACCTCAGGGTACTGTATGGGAAAAGTCTTGAAAGTCTTGATAGTATGAAAGAACTCTTTAGACAATATTTACCTTATCTCATAGGCTATAAAAGAGCATTTGTTTTTGCTCTGTTAGGTATGATAGCCGTAGCCGTAGGGACAGCAGGGACGGCGAAGATTATACAGCCTTTGCTTGATGATGTCTTTATCGCCAAAAGTAGTGATGCCTTGATAACGATTCCCTTACTTTTGGTATTGGTCTTTAGTCTCAAAGGAATAGGGCAGTATATACAGACCTATTATATGTCTTATATCGGTCTTGATGTGGTGCGAAAATTGCGTAATAATTTGGTCTCTCATCTGAGCTACCAAGATATGGCGTTTTTTCACTCTATCCATACAGGAGAGATACTCTCACGAATTACGAATGATATTACACGCATACAAAATGTAGTGACTACTATCATACCGTACTTCATCCGTGAAGTATTGATTGTAATGGCTCTGACTAGCTATGTCATATACCAAAGCCCCAAATTGGCATTTTATTTTTTGATTATCATGCCTTTGGCTCTGTATCCTCTGAGTCTTTTGGCGAAAAAGATGAAAAAGTATTCTAAGCTTTCCCAAGAGACTACTTCTACTATGACGAGCCCGTTTGACTGAGATATTTTCCAATATAGAAATCATCAAAGCCCACTCATCTCAAACACTAGAACAGCAGAAATTTGCCAAAGAAAATCAATCTGTGTTTAAGTACCTACTCAAACAAGTCAAAATCAATGCCCTTACCACACCTATCATGGAGATTTTGGGTTCTATTGCTATTGGTATGGTGATTTATGTAGGGTCAACAGAGGTGTTGGAAGGTCGTATGACTAGTGGGGAGTTTGTCTCTTTTGCAGCAGCGTTGTTTATGCTTTATACCCCTATCAAACGCATATCAAAGCTTTATAACCAATCACAAGATTCCGTCGTAGCCCATGAGCGTATGTTTGAGCTTCTTCATACCAAAGCTACTATAGTCTCAGGAAATACAGAACTCTCTTCGCCTATCGATTCCCTAGCACTCCATAACGTTTCTTTGTCTTATGATGAGCAGATGGCAGTTCACAATATCTCACTCCAAGCCAAAAAGGGTGACAGTATCGCTCTTGTGGGAGACTCAGGAGCTGGTAAAAGCTCTTTGGTCAATCTACTGGTACGCTTTTATGACCCAAGTGGGGGGAGTATTACTATCAATGGCGAAAACTACCAAGATTATACACTTCATTCCTTACATCAAAAGATTGGCTATGTGACCCAACGTGTCTATATCTTCAATGATTCTATTGCTTATAATGTCTCTTATGGTGATATTTATGATGAACAGCGTGTGATAGAAGCCTTGCAAAAAGCCCATGCGATGGAGTTTGTAGAGAAGTTAGAGCTAGGGATTCATAGTATTTTATCAGAAAATGGAGACAACCTTTCAGGAGGACAAAGACAGCGTATCTCTTTGGCACGAGCCTTGTATAAAAACCCTGAGATACTGATACTCGATGAAGCCACATCAGCTTTGGACAACAAAAGTGAAGCCCTCATCCAAGAAGCCCTTGATGTATTGAAGCCCGATATGATTACCTTTACCGTAGCCCATCGCCTAAGTACGATTGAGAATGCTGATATTATTTTGGTCTTTGAAGAGGGAGAGATTATCTGTAGAGGCTCACATGCTGTGTTATTGAGTACTTGTGCTGTCTATGCCAAGCTTTCTAAGACAAATTGACATATTTATTATATTAGTTTGATATAATCCTATTGAAATATATTATAACTATAGATTAAGAAAGGGTATTTGTGAGTAAGATAGTCCATGCTGTTGAAGCCAGTGAAATAGATGTCAAAAAACTTTTTTATGATGTCTTGGACTATAAATGGATGATATTGCTCTGTGTTTTTTTAGGTACTGCCTCAGGAGCATACTATGCCTACTTCTTACCCAATGTCTATAGGGCTACAGCTTCTGTCAAAGTCGGTATCGATGATGATGACTATGCCAAAGATGTGATTTCTATCGCTATGGGAAATGGTGCTCGTAATGCTGCGACGGAAAAAGATTTACTCGTCTCTCGAATGCTTTCTCAAAAGGCACTAGCAGAGGTGGATTTTCGTACACATTATTATGAAGTCTATCAGTATAGAACGACAGAAATTTATAAAAATTCTCCTATTGAAGTAGAAATGAAACGAGGCTATGGGGTACGGTTTACCCTAGAAGCAATAGATGAAGATTCTTATCGCTTACTCATCAAGAAAAAAACTTCTTTTTTGATGAGCGACATCGTATATAATAAAGTGCATTATTATGGGGAAGAGATAAATACCAGTAGCTTTGAATTAATCATATACAAAAATACTAGGCTCCATCGTGAAGTCTATGCCTTTATGATAGAGAGAGAAAATAAGGTTTTTGGTCAAACATTTGTAAGCCAAAATACCCAAAACTCTACGGTCTTACATATCTCTGTAGAAGATACTGTAGCACGAAGGGCAAGTGAATATTGTAATGCCCTAGTCAAAGCCTATGTCAGACAAAATATTGAAAATAAGACCAGTGAGGCTAGTGAAAGATTGCTGTTTATCAATCAACAACTCTCAACGGTCTCCAAAGATATTGAAAGCTCCTCTAGCAATATTGAAGATTTTAGGAAAGAATCGAATATTGTCAATATTGTGCATAAGACACAAAACACTTTGGCACGATTGGAGCGTTATGAATCAGACTTGACAGAACTTTTGGTCAAAGAAGAGTTACTCAAACTCTTTTATGAAGAAGTGAAGTCCAATAGAGGGATAGAGACACTCTCTATCGAAGGCATTGAAGATAAAGAATCTATTTTGTCATCCTTAATCATCAAGTTACAAAATGCCTTGATAGAAAAAAGAGGGCTAAGCCAAGATTATACTAATCTACACCCTTTGGTCATTAAGATAGAACATAAAATTATACAACTCAAACAAACCATTACCAATACGGCAAAAAATTTGGTACATAATGTTGATAAACGTAAAGTATTATTAGTCGATATGATTGAAAAGCAAAAAGAGAAACTCAAAGTTTTACCCCAAAGAGAACGGACTTTTGGACAATTAGACCGTCATTTTAAGATGAATGAAGAAATTTCTGCTTATTTATTGAAACAAAAATCAGAATCAGAAATGGTAAGGGCATCAACGATTAGTAAAAATAAAATTTTAGACCTTGCACTTTTACCTGTCTTTCCTATTAAACCTAAGCGACAATCTATTGTATTTATTGGATTTTTTCTAGGTTTATTTTTAGGATTAGCTATGGCTTTTTTGAGGATTTTATTCAATAGTAAAATTCAAACAGAGTCAGATATTACTTCTTTGGTAGAGTATCCTATTTTGGGTACAGTGCCTTACATTGTCAATCAAGCCAAGCAATCAAGCGATAGTATTAAAGTATTTGAATCGGTGAAGTCTGCTACGGCTGAGTCTTTTAGGCATATACGAAGTAATTTGGAGTTTATGCGTAAGAAAAAAGGTACACAGATTATTTTACTCACTTCTACGATTGGACAAGAAGGAAAAACGACATTGGCTGTCAATCTAGCTGCTATCATGAGCCTTTCACAAAATAGAACGATTATTTTGAACCTTGACTTTCGTAAACCTACCTTACACAGTAAGTTTAATTTAAAAAATACAGTGGGTTTGAGTGAAATTATCAACAATAGAGTCACCCTCCAAGAGGTGATACAGCCTACACGTTATCCTTATCTTGATATTATTTCTTCAGGAGCGATTCCTCCAAATCCTAGCGAATTGATTCATAATAAACGTATGTACACTATTCTTGAAGAAATTAAGAAGGGATATGATATGATTATTTTAGATACACCTCCTATTGGACTGGTCACAGATGTCAAAGAATTAATGCATTATGTAGATATGAATATTTATATTCTACGAGCAGACTATTCTCAAAAAGAATTTTTGGAGAATATCAAAAAGCTTTATCAAGGAGAGAAACCTCTTCCTTTGTCTATTGTGCTAAATGGTGTAAAAAAAAGAAAAGGTGGGTATGGATATTATGATGGACATGGATATTATGAAGAATAAACCTTTAAGACAAGACTATGAGATTTACCTTTTTTAAGACTTCAACAGAAGTCTCTACGCCGAGCCTCAATGTGGATTTACATTCACATCTTATTCCTGCTATTGATGATGGGAGTAAAGATATGGCTGAAAGCCTAGGGATTTTGAAAGCCTTAGAAGAGGCAGGATACCATAAAGTCATTACCACTCCGCATGTGATGTTGGATGGGTACTGTAATACCAAAAAAGGTATTTTGCAGGGATTGGAAGCTTTGCGAGTCTCTGCCAAAGCCCAAGGACTAAAGATACAAATAGAAGCTGCAGCAGAGTATTATTTGGATGAAGGTTTGCTAAAGCACTTGGAGGCAGACAGTATCTTACCACTTTCAGGAAAGTATATTTTGTTTGAAACTTCTTATATGGCAAAACCTTTACACTTTGATAGCATGATTGAGACCTTAATAGATAGAGGATACACACCTGTCTTTGCCCATCCTGAACGCTATCGTTATATAGAAAACTTAGAAGAAGACTATACACAGTTAAAAAAGCAAGGCATCTATTTTCAAGTCAATATTAATTCTTTTGGTGGACATTATGGTAAAGATGCCAAAAGAAAAGCACTTTTTTTAAGTGAACATGGGATGATTGACTTTTTAGGGTCTGATATACATCATATCAAGCAAGTCAAGACCCTAGTCAAAGTCAAGCGTAAAACAATCTATCAAGATATCTTTAAGAAGAATTTAATATTAAATAATATACTATAAGATAAACAAACAGAAGGATAGCTCAGATGTTTAGAAATTTTATATATAGTATGTCTTTATCTCTTTTTTTATTGTTAGGTTGTACGGAGAACTCTGATTATGTTTTATTACAAAGTACAACGAAAGCTGTGCATAGTGTGCAGACCGTTGAAACTTCGTATGAATATATTATTTTACCCCAAGACCGTTTAAAAATTTCTATCTACCGAAACCCTGAACTTTTGGATAGAAATGAAATAGGTCAAGATATGCAACGTAATGGTGTGCTTGTAGATACAAAAGGGATGGTTTATTTACCTTTGGTTGGAGGAATTAAACTCGCAGGGTTAACGCAAACAGAAGCATCTCAACGAATTACACGAGAGTATAAAAAATATCTCAAAATTCCTATGGTGTATATCGAAGTCCTCAATAAACGTTTGTATGTTATAGGTGAAGTCGCTAAAGCAGGACCGATTACGCTAGATAGAGAAAAGATGACTATACTCGAAGCCATTTCTTATGCAGGAGACTTGACTGATGCAGCGGTGAGAAATAATATTATTGTCTTAAGTTATCGAGGTAAGAAAAAAGCGATAATGCGTAGTATAGATTTAACCAATTTTGATACCTTGACGATGTCTAGTATACTTTTATATCCTAATGATGTTGTCTATGTACAGCCTAATGGATGGAAAGAATTTAAAGTCAACTCCGATAACTTCACCGCGCCATTTAAGACTATTGCTGAGATTGCTTCACCTTTTGTACAACTGCACTATTTAACGGATTAAGTGACTATGCTTTCTTTTTTTGTACTGATTTTTATGCTAAGTCTTTTAGCTATTTATGTGATTAGACGTTATGCTAGAGTATGGGGACTGATTGATATTCCCAATCAAAGAAGTATCCATATTTCTAGTATGCCAAAAGGGGCAGGGATTGCTTTTTTTATCGCATTGGTCCTAGCTTTTTTTGTATTTTATGTAGAAATATTTTTTATGTATCACTGGACGATAATGGCGATATCTTTGGTATTTATCATAGGCTTAATGGACGATAATTATACCATGTCTGTCAAAGCCAAATTTATAGTGATTGCTTTTAGTACGCTTTTACTTTCCTTTGATGCTCTGATTATTCAAGAGTTAGGAAGCTTCTTTGGTGTACCTATTCGCTTATTTTGGTTGGCATTACCTTTTACTATTTTTGTCGTAGCTGGGTTTACCAATGCCCTTAATCTCATCGATGGCTTAGATGGCTTAGCTACAGTCATTTCTTTGATTATTTTAGGTGCATTTTTATGGCTAGGATATGTGCATGAAGATAGTTTTATCTTTATAGTATCACTCACTTGTATCGCTACGCTATTGGCATTTTTATGTTTCAACTGGTCTCCTGCTTCTATTTTTATGGGGGACAGTGGTTCTTTACTGTTGGGTTTTACTATGGCTCTTTTGTCTATAGAATCCTTGGCATATATTCCTGCTATTGCTATATTGTATATTGCGGCGATACCTATTTTAGATACGCTTGTTGTGATGCTACGGCGTAAATATCAGGGCAAGGGTTTATGTGTCGCAGACTCTTGTCACTTACACCATATTGTACAGTATTATTTTCAAGGAAATACCATCAAAACGGTACTTTTTTTAGGGATGATACAGTCTATCTATACGTGTATAGGATTACAATTGCTCAAGGGGATAGACCAAGGGCTATGGCTGTGTATTTTTATCGTCAATATTGTGCTTTTGTACCGAACGATACAATGGACAATAAAGAAAGAAAAAATTATCTGTTAATGTCAATAAGGTTATTTTAGGTATAATTACCTTCTCTAATAGAAATTATAATTTAGGAATCTTCATGCCACAATTTGATAAAAATGATCGTACTTCTTGTATTTCCCACTCTATTGCAATATTATTGGTACCATTTTTATTCGTACTAGGATTGGTCTTGGCATATTTGGGACTCTTTACCCTCAAAGTAGAGATACATACTTTGGGTATTGTAGGCTTTATTTTTGTAGTATTTGCTTTTTTTGTAAAGCACAATGCCAATTATTCTGTTTGTTATATGAAAAATTCATTTTCTAAAATGGAAGAGGATTTACAATCAGCCCTTCGTGCCAATGCCTTGACTATCATGGGCAAAACCAAATCTACCTTACATGTGAAGGATTTTATTGCAGAATATTATAAAGATATTCGTAATGATGATTTTGCACGTGTTGCCTCTTCGGTGTTTCCGATGATGGGTATTTTGGGGACATTTATTGCTATTGCTCTTTCTATGCCAGATTTTTCAGTACAAGATTTGGGTTCACTTGACCGTGAAATATCTTTACTTCTCTCAGGAATTGGTACAGCTTTTTATGCGTCTATTTATGGAATTATGCTTTCCCTTATTTGGACATATTTTGAAAAAAGGGGTATGGCGAAAGTTGATAATCAAATTTATGACCTTGAAACGCTCTATGGTAAAAGAGTATGGAAACACTCAGAACTCATCAAGCATGAACATATGCAATCAGAACTCAAAGACCAGCAGATTGTCCAAACACTCAAAGAAACCTTCAATATGGACTTTATCAAAGAATTGAATGAGCAATATCTCAAAAACTTTACAACGATTATCAATGATACGACGAACAGTTTTACCAAGCTTACGGTACATATGCAAGAAGCATCTTCTGAATTGCGTGAAACCTTAGAAAATGTACAAACACGCAAAGAAAGTGTTATCGCCGTACAAGCGATGGAAAAAAATATTGCAGGGTTTAATGAAAATGCTAAAAAGTTTACAAAAGTCTATGCACTACTTTGATGATTCTGTGGACCGTACTTTTGATAAGATTGATGTAGAATTAGGTCAATCGGTTGAAAAACTGGCCACCTTTGCCCGTATCGTCTCAGAGCAAAATCAATTGATTTTGAAAAATATGGCGACACTTAAACAAGAACAAAAGTCATAGCGATGTTTAAAAAAGATTCTACAGCAGAAGAAGATAACTTTTGGATATCTTATGCTGACTTGATGGCAGGATTACTTTTTGTCTTTATCCTCTTAATCGGTGCGATTATTTCTAAGTCTATTATTCTAAAATCAGATTTACATACACAAAAAGATACCTTAAGCACACTTTCTAAAGCGTTAAAAGAGAAAGAACGTAGTCTCAATAATCTCAATGATACGTTGCTAAAAAGCAAGGTAATTATAGATGAGCAGAGTAGTTATATCAATGAAAACAAAGCATTGTTATCTCAAAAAGACTCTGAAATTTCAGATTCCAAAGCTTTGTTGAGTAATAAAGCTTTAGAAATTGAAGCACATACTGTATTATTGTCCGAGCAAGAAAAACTTTTGACACAAAAAGAAGCACAGCTTGAAAAAGATAAGCGTATTATTGAGGCAAAAGATACTAGCCTTGCACATAATGAACGCATACTCAAACTCAAAATTGAAGATATAGCCAAGCTCAATCAAATGCTGTTGGCATCGAAAAATAGAGAAGTGAAACTCAACAATAAAATTGTCATCGTACAGCGTGTACTTTCTAAAAATAAAACAAAATTAGCACAAAGTAAACAAGCAGAAGCAAAAAATACAAAACAATTAAAAGATTATGAGGGAAAAGTAATCATCCTTTCAAATCAACTTACCAATGCTAGTAAAACAGCCAAGCTACAAGATGAAAAGCTGTTAGAAATACTTAATGCCGTAGATGAGAAGAAAACGAAATATGACAAGCTTTTAAGCAACCTTCAATCACAAAAGGCAAAGATAAAATCGTTAACGGGTATCAAGCTAAGGGTTGTCGCTGCGTTAAAAAGTGCATTGGGTGATAAGATTGATATTGACAAGAAAACAGGTTCACTGAGGTTGGCATCGAATATTTTATTTGATTCGGGTTATGCTAAATTAAAACCTGAAGCAAAAATAGAATTGAAAAAAGCGTTTGAAGATTATATTGGTACTTTGGTTGAAAATAGAGAGATTAAACCACATTTGGATAAGATTATTATTGAAGGACATACGGACAGTGATGGTCCTTATATTTACAATTTAAATCTTTCTCAAAAACGTGCTTTGGCAGTGATGGAATATTTATTGACCCTAGACTTTACCAAAAAACATAATATCAGACCTCTTATGATAGCCTCAGGAAGAGCCTATCTTGACTTGATTAGTAGCAATGGTAGAGAAGATAAAGAAGCTTCAAGACGTATTGAAATTAAATTTAGACTCAAAAATGAAGAGGCGATGAATGAGATAGAGAAGGTGTTAGATGCAGATTAATTTTGAACCTGTACAGTTAAGAAAAGCCAATAAAAAGCTTGATAAGCATATTTTGTCAGCTTCTGTACATAAAGAGACCAATGCCGTTTACAAAAAGGGCATCTTCAAGGAATCTTTATGGCATAAATTGCTAAGTATTTTTAAAAAGTAAATTAAAAAACAATTTTTTCATCATCTTGCATACGTTTGATAATACCTTTTGCCATCTCATGCCCTTGATAGGCAGCTTTTCGACACCATTCTATAGATTTCTCTTTGTCTTCTTCACAGCCTAATCCTGTATCATATAATGCACCCAAATTAAACTGTGCTTTGGTATGATTGGCGTTGGCAGCTTTGGAAAAGAGTACAAAAGCTTTTTTGTAATCTTGCTTTACCCCTCGACCTTCTTTATACATCGCACCTAGGTTATTAAACGCATCTATATTGCCACGTTTTGCAGATTCTTCATACCAAAAGGCTGCTTCAGATTCATTTTGCTCACAGCCTTTGCCATTTTCAAGTAAGAGTGCCACTTCAAATTGTCCTAAAGGTACTTCTCTTGTGGCAGATTCGAGATAATATTCAAAGGCTTTTTTTGTATCTTGTAAAACAGCATGTCCTCTAAAATATAAAAATCCCAAATAATAATAGCTTGTAGGTTCTTGTTGTTTTTCCAAAGCAGTATATAATTCAAATGCTTTATCATACTCTTTTGCCATGAGTGCCTTATAGGCTTCTTGTATCATAGTAATCTCCTAAGTTGTTCATTATAGGGATTATACAAAAAACTCTTTTACTCTGCCTTAGATAATGGGAAGAACTTAAAGCTATTTGGATAAAATGTAAAGTAAAATTATCTATATAAGGTACAAATATGAAAATAGTAGTCATTCAAGGTCCCAATCTTAATATGTTGGGTATTCGTGAAAAAAATGTGTATGGTCCTATGAAATTAGAAGATATTCACACACAGATGAAAGGTTTTGCTGAACAAAACAAGATAGATATTGAATTTTTTCAGTCTAACCTAGAGGGTGAAATTGTTGACCGTGTACAAGAATGTTTAGGTGACGCAGATGGAATTATTATCAATCCTGCAGCATATACACATACCTCTATTGCCATTCGGGATGCACTCTCTGCTGTACAATTGCCTACGCTTGAAGTACATCTATCCAATATTTATCAAAGAGAAGAATTTAGACATACTTCCTTGATTGCTCCTGTATGCTCAGGTCAAATCTCTGGTATGGGACCCTTTGGATACCACTTGGCAATGGTGGGAATGACTCAACTACTCAATGAAGTGAAAATGATGAAAGCACAAAAAGTTAAAGCAGAATAGTCCTATGAATTATATGCTTAAAGATGAAAATGCTATTTATTATGAATGCCAGTATAGTTGTGACAATGCTTTGTACTTACGTTTAGGAAAAGAAGCCTTTTTACTAACAGACAGCCGTTATGCCCTTGATGCCAATGAAAATATTAGAGGAGCTACTGTGATTATCTGTGCCAACCTCTATACCAAAGCCGTAGAACTACTGCAGAAGTCTAAAGTCAAAAAAGTGATTTTTGACCCCAAAGAATGGACAGTCTATGGCTTTGGACAGATTGAGGATAAGGTAAAGGTTCGTTTTACGCCAGAATTAGACTTTTCACATAAAAAACGTTTGATTAAATCAGAAGAAACACTTAAAATTCTTGCAAAGTCAGCCAAACTAGGACGTAAAGCTTTTGATACCTTAGCCAAAACCTTTAGGGCAGAAGGCTGGGGCAAAGATGAATACGCTTTGACAGACTTAGCACGAGGTGTCTTGGGTAAATTGGGTAAATATGAATTGAGCTTTGACCCTATTGTAGCGATTAATAAAAATGCAGCCAAACCTCATGCTACACCTACTTCTACGGTGTTAGAAAAACATGATTTACTCTTAGTAGATGCAGGACTCAAATATAAGCGTTATTGTTCTGACCGTACGCGTACGGTTTCAGCTAGTACATCCTTTATGTTTGATACCCATCAAAAGTACAAAAGCAAAAAGATACAAAAAGCCTATGACACCGTACTCAAAGCCCATGACAATGCAATAAACAATGTTCGTTGTGGGATGAAAGCGAACAAAGTAGATGCTTTGACGCGTGATATTGTGACCAAAGCAGGATTCGGGGAGTTTTATATTCATTCTACAGGTCATGGAGTAGGGTTGGATATTCATGAAATGCCTTATATCTCGTCCAAATCAGAGACCAAGATTGAAGATGGAATGGTATATACCATAGAACCAGGGATTTATATCCCCAATGAATTTGGGATTCGTATAGAAGATATGGTGGCAATGGTAGATGGCAAAGCAGTTGTCCTCTAAGCTTACTTTGATTCGTACAGTGTCTTTTCCTTCTCTTGGAGTAGAAAGGGGAGGGAAAAAGGTCTTACTTGGGATTGGAGGCAATATAGGCAATGTTGTACGCCGTTTTGGCTATCTCCTTAGCTATTTGAGACGTTCTATGTGTCTTCGTATCTTGGAGACTTCTCCTATACTCAAAAATCCTCCCTTTGGTTATACGCAACAGGATGATTTTTATAATGCTTTGCTACTCATTGAAACCTCTCTTTCTCCCAAAGATTTATTGCGTTATCTCTTGCGTGTAGAAAAGGTATTTGGACGTAAACGCTCTTTTCCTGATGCTCCTCGTACCTTGGATATAGATATGATATTTTATGAAAGGGTCACTATGCATACAAAATTTCTTACCTTACCACACCATGGATGGAGTGACAGAGCGTCTGTATTGATACCCCTTTCTTATATGAAACGATTTGTATGAGCCAAGAGATTGATACTCAAGCACTCATTGAAGAACGAGATGCCTTACGTCATGCCTTAGCGGTGATGAAGCATAAGCTAGAAGATACACATAATAACAGTACTTTAGCAAAAGTAAAGTCCTTATTTATATCCAAAGGCATTAGTGAGGTATGGCTAGATAAAGTCGTGGGTGAATTACTCTCAGGAGGTATGATAGATAAGCATATTTTAGAAGATAAGACAGGATTACTCTCCTATATTCTCGAAGAGATAGATAATACTCTGCAGATTGTACCCGAGTCACTAAAAGCATCTAAAATTATTATGCTAGTAGGTCCTACAGGGGTAGGAAAGACTACGACTATTGCGAAACTTGCCGCACGATATACCTATTTGATGGACATCCCTTATAAGGTAGGTATTCTTAATCTTGATACCTTTAAGATAGGTGCTTTTGACCAACTTGGACACTATGCGGAGATTATGGAACTAGAGCATTTGACTATTGATAGTTTGGAAGCTTTTATTCAGGGACTAAAGTATTTAGAATATTATGATATTATTCTTATAGATACAGCAGGAATGTCACCGTATGATACACAGAAGTTTATCCGTACTGTCGAGTTTGTGCAATCAGATATGCCTAAAGAACTAGAAGTTAATCTAGTACTCTCAGCTACGGTCAAATATGAAGATATGTATGATATTTATCATAGTTTTTCTTTTTTAAATTTACATTCACTCATCCTGTCGAAGTTTGATGAGACGAAGCATTTGGGTACACTACTTAACTTTATGCTCCTCTATCAAGTACCGATGAGTTACTTTTCGATAGGGCAAGAGGTACCTGATGATTTGGTCTTGGCATCCAAAGAGTATTTATTAGAACATTTTATAGGAGATTTAGATGGATAAAGGCAAAAATAGTAATGGTAAAAAAGTATTATTAGGTATGAGTGGAGGGGTTGATTCTACAGTCTCAGCGATACTCTTGCAAAAAGAAGGATATGAGGTAGAAGGTGTCTATATGAAGCTTCATCATAAGGCAAACTACCATGAAGAGAATTTCATTAAAGTCCAAAGGGTAGCTGACTATTTGGGTATCAAAGTACATTTTCATGACCTCTCTGTAGATTTCAAAGAAAAAGTCTATGATTATTTTGTAGAAAGCTACAAAGAAGGACTCACCCCCAATCCTTGTGTGATGTGTAACCGTACGATTAAATTTGGTAAAATGGTAGATTTTGCAGACAGTATAGGTGCAGAGTATATCGCCACAGGACATTATATCCAATGTGATGGGAAGTTCATTTATGCAGCCAAAGATGCCAACAAAGACCAAAGCTATTTTCTGTGTGAAGTCAGAAAAGAAGTACTGCCTAGGCTTATTTTTCCTTTGGGAACTTGGATAAAGCCTGATGTCAAAGCCTATGCTTCCAATATTGAGGTCCTCAAAGATTTTGCCACACAAAGAGAGAGTTCAGAGATTTGTTTTGTCGAAAATACCTATGATGAAGTCCTCTCTAAGCACATGAATATCGATATGCCAGGCGAGACACTAGACACAGAAGGTAATGTCGTAGGCACCCATAAAGGCT
This sequence comes from Sulfurovum sp., assembly GCA_030949325.1. Classification (GTDB taxonomy): domain Bacteria; phylum Campylobacterota; class Campylobacteria; order Campylobacterales; family Sulfurovaceae; genus Sulfurovum. The sequence continues at coordinate 25,966 of JAUZSQ010000013.1, read as the reverse complement.
ATATGCATTATACCATCGGTAAACGTCGAGGATTTTTTGTCAATGGTGCACATGACCCTCATTTCGTCATAGAAATCAAGCCAGAAAGTAATCAAATTGTAGTAGGTACCAAAGACAAACTACAAGAAAGCACCTTTGAAGTCAAACAACTGAACCTCTTTACCCCACTTACAAGCTTTAGATGTACGGTCAAAGTGCGTTACCGTACCAAAGCCATCCCTTGTCAAGTAATCATTATCAATGACAGAGCCAACGTCACCCTAGACGAACCCGTATTCGGACTAGCCAAAGGACAAATCGCAGCCTTTTACCAAGAAGATAAACTCATAGCAGGAGGGGTTATTTGTTAATAGGAGAGATTAGTAATCTCTTTTTTTGTTATTTTCCTTTTTTTAATTTTCTTTAAAAATTCTACATCATACTTATTTCTTTCTTCAATATTCAATTCTATATCTTGGATTTTTCTAATACTCTTAAGGAATAGAAGTAAATTAAAACCAAATTTTAGGGTAGGCACTTTGAAAACGATGGCTTTAGGCTCGTCGATAGGAGAGGCTAAAGCCATCTCGTCCGAAATTTTTTTATGGCTTTTATTGTCCTAGTCACGCTAGTCAAAACTATGCACTTTAGTGCAAGGCTTTAGCTTCTACGAATGTGTTAAAAGTTAGAATGTGGGATGAGAAATGGAAATCACACAATAAGCCAAATACAAGTACATATAGTATGGGTAACAAAATATAGGTATGGAGTTTTGAAAGGTGATATACAAAAGCGATGCAGAGAGATAATTATACAAATATGTGATGCCGAAGATATTAGAATATTAAAGGGAGTGGTAAGTAAAGACCATGTCCATATGCATATAGAGTATCCTCCAAAAGTGTCAGTGAGTGATATAGTAAAGAAGTTAAAAGGACGAAGTTCAAGAAAGTTACAGGAAGAGTTTAAAGAACTATCAAAACAATATTGGGGAAAGCATTTTTGGGCGATAGGATATGGAGCATGGAGTACGGGAAATGTAAGTCAAGAGATGGTTAATGAGTATCTTGAACATCATAGAAATCCATCAAATAAAGATTTAGCTAATATGATATTGGAATAAGAGAGGAAAGTAATCTACGCGTCAGCTAGGACTTTCAGTCCGTTACACTCAACCTATGTACTTTTAGTGCATAGTGGTTGAGTTATATGCTAGTCCTAAGTGCCATATATCCTTAAAGTAAATCTAAATATAATTTTAAATCGTTCTTTGTCTTTTGATGATGATGCACCAGTCTTTACAAGTGAAGATAACGTCACAGTAGAAGATAATCAAAATGAAGCGATTATTTTACTAGCTACAGATGAGAATAATGTCACCTATAGTATCTCAGGAGGAGACAGTGCAAGTTTCACAGTCAATGAGAGCAATCAGACGGTGACGATTAATATTTATAACCTAGATGACACAGCCCCAGATAAGGTTGAATTGTTAACCCTTGTTGATGATACGAAAAGCAATTCAAGTATTAGTGATGTTTTTGAAAATACACAAGCGAGTACCTATTGGAGTGCTAGTAGTTACAGTAACCTTCCTCGTGATGCTTGGGGTATTAATTTTGGTAATGGTGCGACAGAAAGAAGTAGTAAGTATAATCTAGCATATGTACGTTGCGTGAGGTCATCAGAGTAAAATAAGGCTTTAAGTCATTTTAAAGTTTCTCTAGCTACTATAGACTTATGAAATTAAATGACATTAAAGTAAGCAATCCCTACCTGCGTTTAGACAGTGAATTCTATGATAAAGTGAAGCCTGACCCTTTGTTTGCTCCTCATCTTATCCATGCCAATCAAGATGTAGCTGAGAAACTCAATATCGATAAAGATGAGCTATCTAGTGATACTTTTGTCCAATGGCTCAATGGTGAGTATCATCCTCAGGGGACGGAGAGTTTTTCTATGTGTTATGCAGGGCATCAATTTGGACATTTTGTGCCACGTCTTGGAGATGGTAGGGCTATCAATATTGGTAAGCTTAGTGGCTTTGAATTACAGCTCAAAGGAGCAGGGATTACGGAGTATTCTCGTCATGGAGATGGACGTGCTGTTTTGCGTTCGAGTATTCGAGAATATCTGATGAGTGAAGCGATGCACTCGTTGAAAATACCTACTACTTTATGCTTGGGGCTGATTGGTTCAGAGCATAAGGTCAGACGCGAAAGTATCGAAACAGCTGCGATGGTTTGTCGTGTGAGTTCTTCATGGGTACGTTTTGGTACTTTTGAATACTTTGCGGCTGGAGGGATGTTTACAGAGCTTAAATCTTTGGCCAATTATGTGATTGATGAGAGTTTTCCTCATATCAAGGGCAAAAATGACCCTTATACTTTATTGTTTAATGAAGTGATGGTCATTACCTGTCGTTTGATGGCACAGTGGATGTCTGTAGGCTTCAATCATGGGGTGATGAATACGGACAATATGTCTATTGCAGGATTGACGATTGATTATGGACCTTTTGCCTTTTTGGATGATTTTCGCCATGAAAATGTCTGTAATCATACCGATACACAGGGACGCTATAGTTTTACCAATCAACCTTCTATTGCCAAATGGAATTTACAGTCACTTATGAAAGCCCTTAGCCCTCTAGCTTCTATGGAAAAAATGGAAAAGATTTTAGCCCTTTATGACAAAGTCTATATACGATATTTACACTATTATATGTGTAAAAAACTTGGACTAGAAGGCACAGTAGAAGAAGACCCTGCCATCATTGAAGATATGTTTGATATGCTAGAGACTTTACATGTGGATTATACATTGTTTATGCGAACCTTGAGCCATTATGAGGGTGATAGAACAGCGTTACTTGCTACAGGGATGTACCATGAACCGATGAACGCATGGCTTGATAGATATGATGTGCGTATTCAATACATTGATAAAGTAGAACGCAAAAAGCAAATGCTCTGTAATAATCCTAAGTATGTACTCAAGAACTATATGCTTCAAGAAGCAATTGACGCAGCGATTGAGGGAGACTTTTCTATTGTCCATGACCTCTTTACCATTGCCCAAGCACCTTTTGATGAGCATCCAGCATTTGAGCGATGGTCAGAGGCTACACCCAAAGCATTTAAGAACCAAAAATTAAGTTGTTCTTCCTAGGAGGCAGATATGCACAAAGAGTTAAAAGGTTGGATAGAATTTTTGGGAATCGAAGACCCTATCTTGACACAGCTACATGGAGATGCAGGAAGTAGAAGCTATTATCGTATTGCACAAAAAGACAAGAACTTATTGGTGATGGATGCCTCGGAGGTCAAAGAATCTGTACCTCTATTTATTGGTGTAGGTTGGAGACTGATGGATACCAAAGTCCGTATTCCTATGATGCGTGCGTATGAACTACACAAAGGCTTTATGCTCTTAGAGGATGTAGGTTCTACGCATTTATGGGATACTTGTGGAGTCTCAGCCAAAGCAGTGTAGCTACTATGACAAAGCGATAGATACCTTGGTGCTGATGCAAGAGACTCCTTCTAAAGGTCTAGACCCTTATGATGCTAACTTCTTGTTAGAAGAGATGAATCTCATGCCTCAATGGTATCTTAAAGCACATTTATCTCAAAATCTTGAATGTGTAGAAGCCAGAGTATTATTGGGACAATTTACTTTGATTGTCAAAGAAGTATTGGCTCAACCCCAAGAGCTGTTTGTACATCGTGATTATCATTCCAAAAACCTCATGATAGACAGTGAAGATGAGATAGTCGTGATAGATTTCCAAGATGCAAGAGAAGGAGGACTAACCTATGATTTGGTCTCTTTACTTCGTGATGCCTATGTGGCACTAGACCCTAGAGAACGCAAACGCTTAATCCAACGTTTTAAAAAAGGCAAAGGAATCACTGTAGATGATGACACCTTTATGCGTTGGTTTGATTTTACGGCCTTACAACGTCATATCAAGATATTGGGTATTTTTGCAAGATTGAGTATTCGTGATGGAAAAGAGAGGTATCTTGACCATATTCCTTTGATTTTACAATATATTGTGGAAGTGGCTGTAAAGTATCCAGAGCTAGAGAACTTGGCTAGACTCTTGAGTCCCAAAGATGAGGGAAGCCAAGGTATGTCACTGTTTTAATAGAAGTCTAGTGACTCTTATAAGACCTTATCAATAGCGAGTAAAAGCACAACGGATAAGAGTCCTCCTGCGAATCCTGCGAGTACATCATCTAGCATGACCCCCAATCCTCCTTTGAGTTCTCTGTCTATCCAACCAATGGTAGAAGGTTTCCAAATATCAAAGAGACGAAAAGTAGCAAAACTAAAGACAATAGCGAGTAACTCAGCATAAGGGTAGCTCAGTGTAATTGCCATTGAGTAGGCTATCATCAGACTAATCCACATACCTGAAGCTTCATCTATGACAATATGTTGTAGGTCATGTGTACCTGTTTCTTTTTCATATTTGTTGATTTCAAAGATACCAATGACGGTAATGGCTAGAGTAGCTACAAAGAGGCTTTCTAAGCCTAGATAATAGAGTATCAAAAGACCCACAGGCAAAGAAGCCAATGTACCTACTGTACCAGGTGCTTTGGGACTGAGTCCAGCCCCTCCAAAGGTCAAAAAAGGTTTTTGTAATGTCATAATAATCCTTATGTAAGTGATGAAGTTTGGTAAAGTTCGATGAGCTTTAGGTAAAATTGCTCTTGACTAGGTTGTTCTATCAGCCCATATCCAGGGATGAGTGCATGGTGTATTTCTTGTAAGTTTTCAAATCTTTGGGGGAAAAGTGCTGCCAAGATATTGGCAGAGACTTCTTTTCTCACCAAGATAGAAGGAGGGATAAGACCCGTTTGTATGAGTTTCATGATAGATTCAGAGTGATAATGTACATGGTGATGCTGTCCATGAGGGCAGGTATGTGTACTTACCAAGGTTTTACAAGTATCACAATACACATATTCATCAACAGTTTTTATCTCTATATTCATTTCTTCACATTGGTCAAAGACAGAATTTAGACGGTTTTTATCATAATGTAATCCTAGTCCACCATGATTTTTACCTACAATGAGTTGTTTGCATCCATAGTTTTTGGCTACGAGTGCATCGAGGATGAGTTCATTAAATCCTGCAAAGATATATGAGTTTTCAAAAGGAATAATAAGCACTTTATTGCGTGGTAAAAAGTTATCCACAAAAGTGCTGAGGGCATTGTGACGAATATCATAGCGTAATCCTGTAGACGTAAAGGGTTTACGCAAGAAAATAATGAGTAAATCAGCATCAGAAATAGCTTGGCGTATCATACGTTCATGCGCACGGTTCAGAGGATTTGCAGCCAACATCAAAGAAGAAATATTTTTGGCTCCTGTGTTGTTAATCATGCTTTGAATACGATTCATATTATCATTAATCAAAGGGTATTCTACATGATAGCTACCTGAGACGGCGATACTACCTAGGCGTACCATCGTATTTTTGACCCCAGGATGAGAACTGTCACAGGTACCATAAATAGCATTGAGACGTTGGATTGGGTCTATGACAAAGGTCTCTTCTACGTTGAGTTCACCTACTTTTTTAGCGTTTGTAAAGAGTGTAAGTTTATCCCCTTTTTTCACCGTACTGAGGGTTTGATGGTTTCTCTTGCCTTTGGGTGCTAAGATAAAGGAAAAAGGAAAAGGCACACCTTTGTACATCTGTGTTTTATCCACTATAGAAGCTTCTTCTTGGTTCATGAGATTTTGGACAGGAGAAATAAGTCCTGCTTGAACCAATGCCAAGCTAGAGAGAGCTTCGCTATCTATATAAAGTGCTGTATTTTTGGGCATGTCCTTAGTCCTTTGGGTCTGTATTATTTCTTTTTGAAGAGTCCATATTTTTTTCGTTTTTCCCATAAACTTTTTCGTGAAATACCTAACTTTTTGGAGAGTTCGGTATCTGGAAACTTGTATTGAAAGCTGTTGACAATAAATTTGACATAATCATCAATGGTGAGGACTTCATTTTGGTCATACAGTTTGGATTCTGTATTGAGTGTAATGGTGGGAAAATTAGATTCCAAATTGGAAGTACTACACAGAATAAAGTTATGAGAAGGCAAGAGTGCGAAAAGGGCTTCTCTGTCTATCTTTTTGAGTTCATGGAGTTCGGTAATATACAGGAGGCTACTGGGGCTACTCTTTTCTATCTTTTCTTTCCAATTTTTATTGTTTAGAGGGATAAAGGTGAGGAGTACCTTGGTAGCTTCTGCATGGCTAAAGACAATTTTATCAACCAGTCTTTGATAGTTGGTCTCAATGACTATAGGGGTCGTAAGGGTCTTAATATCAAAATCAGACTCAATATCAATGAGTAGGTTTTTCATATACTCTTGATAAAAGGTAGCTTGTTTCTTGAGGGATTGATACTCTTTGTAGTGTTCAATCTTACGCATCAGGTCTTCAATCATAAAGGGTTTGACAATATAATCTTTAGCACCCAATTTGAGAGGTTCACCTACGGTATCATTATTGATATAATTGACCATCAAAATAATAATCTTATCTTTAAAATGACAAATCAGAGGTGAAGTGTTTTGCCCAGGTAAGTTGGTTGAGAGCAGATAGACATCTCCTTGACTGCTCATCGCAGACTTGATGGAGGTATAGGTTTCTGTTTCATAGCCATTTTCATGTAACTTTGAGGCAATACTTTGTGCGAGATAGAGTTCATTCTCTATAATGATTATTTTCATAGTTGTTTCCAATTTGTGTAAGTTAAATTTGCTACGGCATGTACCGTGACACCTTCTTTTCGTCCTATAAAGCCTAGTTTTTCAGAGGTTGTCGCCTTGAGATTGACCAAGTGAGGACGTATCTGTAAAATAGAAGCAAGGGTCTGCTTCATCGTGTCTTTATAGGGGAGTAATTTAGGTGCTTCTGCAATGATAGTCATATCAATATTTCCGATACTAAAACCATAGGCATGGATACGTTTTACAGTGTCACTAAGGAGTAATGTAGAATCTACTCCTGCATACGTATCTTGTGTATCGGGATAAAGCTCTCCAATATCTCCCATACCTGAAGCCCCTAAGAGTGCATCAATAAGTGCATGAATGGCTACATCTCCATCACTATGTGCCTTGAAGCCAGAGTCATAGTCAATAGCCACACCACAAAGCACCATAGGTTTATGGGCTTCAAAAGGATGTGTATCAATCCCAAAACCTGTGAGTGTTCTAGCTGAGGGGGCTTGGAGGCAGTCTAGCTTGGCTAAGTCTGCTAGGGTAGTGAGTTTGTGTGCATGGGTATCACCTTCTACAAAATAGATAGGTTCACCCAAAGAGGCAATAGCAGAAGAGTCATCACTAAAGAGTCTGTCTGTCTTTAAGGCAAGTTTGAGCTTACTGGTTCGAGAGAGTTGAGGGGTTTGGATAATCTGAACTTTATCTCTGTCTATAGGAAGAGCATCCATATATAAAGTATCCACTACAGCTAAGACAGGTACGACACAGGATGCTTTTTCTTTGGCTGAGAGTATGCGTTGTATCATATCAGCAGGGACACAGCATCGTGCAATATCTGAGACCAAGACATATTCTGAATGCACCACTTCTAGGGCATTGCCTAAGGAAGCTTGTCTATTATCGCCACCTTCTACATAATGATATGTAGCAAATTGTTTCATTTGTTGTATTTCTTGTGCTGTGGAGACAATAATAATCTCTGCAAAGTCAGTATGCTGTTCAAAATGTTTGGCAACGTGTAACCATAAAGGGTTTTCCCCAGTATACAGCCATTGTTTCTTCACTTTTGTAGCAAATCTTGTAGAACTTCCTGCAGCAAGAAGTATTAAAGTAGTATTTGCCAAAGTTATTCCTATTTATAATTCCATATTGTGTAACTAATTGTAACGGATTATACATGAGCAATGCTTTGTGATACTTTAAGGTTAGGGAAGTAGTTCTATCCTTTAAATTATTATTGTTAAATCTAATTTTAAGATTGGATTGGTATAACTTCTTATTCATTTAAATTTACTATAGGAATACACATGACACAAGAAAATGTATTAGAAGCGTTAAAAAAAACGTAACGTACCCAGGATTTACGAAAGATATCGTAACTTTTGGTTTTGTTAAAGATATTGTCATCGATGGTACAACTGTAGGGTTGACTATTGATATTACTTCATCAGCAGATGAGGTCAAAACACAACTCGAAGAAGAGTCTAGTGTAGAACTTAAGAAATTGGGTTTTGAAACAGTTAATGTAAATGTGACTGCTCCTGCTGCACCACAGCAACTCTCAAATTCGGTTTCAGGTAAAAATATTGCACCTCATATCAAGAACTTCGTAATGGTAAGTTCAGGTAAGGGTGGGGTTGGTAAATCAACGACTTCTGTAAATATTGCTATTGCTATGGCAATGCAAGGTAAGAAAGTCGGTCTTTTAGATGCTGATATGTATGGTCCTAATATCCCTCGAATGATGGGTGTAGCAGACCAAAAGCCAGAAATAGAAGGAAATAAAGTACATCCTCTCAAAGCCTATGGTGTTGAGATTATGTCTATGGGTTCATTGTTAGAACCAGGGCAGTCTCTTTTGTGGAGAGGGTCTATGATTATGAAGGCTATTGAGCAATTCTTAAGAGATATCTTATGGTCTGAACTCGATGTATTGGTGATTGATATGCCACCAGGAACAGGTGATGCACAACTTTCATTGTCTCAATCTGTACCAGTTACTGCGGGTATTACAGTGACTACACCACAAGAAGTGGCGTTAGATGACAGTAGACGTTCACTCAATATGTTTGATAAATTGCATATTCCAACAGCGGGTGTGATTGAAAATATGTCAGGGTTTATTTGTCCTTCATGTGATGAAGAATCTGATATCTTTGGTATGGGTACGAGTGAAGCTGTAGCCAAAGAGTTCAATACTGAATTGATTGCTCGTATTCCTATAGAACCTGCGATTAGAATAGGTGGCGATACAGGTATGCCAATTACCTATCACCAACCAGACTCTGAAACAGCCAAGCGTTACCAAGAGGCTGCGTCAAAAGTACTTGCCTTTATTGATAAAGTCAATGCTGAAGGTGGAGCAGATAACTCTGCTGTACAACCCACAACACCTCCTGGTGTGTCTGCTTGTAGTACAGGTGTAAAAGCCTAAGTACTCCTTGTAACTAAACTTTTCCAATACTTCACAAGAAGAGTATTTATACTCTCTTGTTGAAGAATCCTTTTTTATTTATGCTATACTTCATTATGTCTTTATCTTTATCACTACAGTCTTTACTTCTTTTATAGCCATGACTTCTTGCCTTTTCTCCTCTGTACCCTTAAAGGATGCATTTAATTCTATTGAAGTAGAGCAAAATAATTTTCTTAGAATATTATATCAAGACCAAGAGACTATATTATTGGAAGATACTTTTGCACAGGAAGAAGCAGAAGAACAACGTCAACATCAATTGGCTTTGGAGACTATACGCCTAGAAGAAGCACAAGCTAAAGTGAAAGAAGCTAGAAGAAAAACGATGCTCTTGGCAAAAGAAGAAATGAAAAAGTATAAGAGAGAAAAAGCAAGACTTTATGCACTAGCAATAGATAAGAAAGAAAAAATATATTTAGAAAGAAAAAAAGCACGTTTAAGACGGCTCTTTCAAAATATCAAAGCCTCCAGACCATTTATATCAAACTCAAAAGCAAAGTATTTTAGATAAACAACAAGAAATAGGACGGCAACAATCAAAAGCGATAGAAGCCCAAAAACGAAAAGAAGCAGAAAGACTCAAAAAAATCGCTGACAAGAAATTAGCCACTAAAAAATTAGTTATTAAAAAACTATTATCTGAAAAAGCCAAATCCCAAAAACAATTGATTACAGCAAAGGTAAGTATTTCTAAGCAACGAATGCAAGTGTTTAGGGGTAAGCATTTATTGTATGAATGGAAAGTCTCTACAGCAAGGAGAGGCTATAGGACACCACTAGGCAAGTATAAAGCCCAACTTGTCAAAAAGATGCATTATTCTAGTCTTTACAATAATTCACCCATGCCTTATACGATTTTCTATGATGGGAATTATGCGATTCATGGGACAAGTCAAGTCCGAAAATTGGGTAAACGGGCTTCACATGGTTGTGTGAGACTGCATACGAACAATGCCAAAAAGCTCTATACCCTTGTACGCAAACATGGGAAGCAGAATTTAGCTATCAAAATAGTAAAGTAAGAATTTCTGCTATAATGCTACAAAAATAATATTAGGATACTTTATGACATCAGCAGATAAACTCAAAAACCTTTTGGAACGCGAAATCCTTCCTGATTTGGAAGTAGCTATCGATGAACTCTTTAGCAATATAGACAAAAGCAAAAATGCCTCTAAAGCACAAAAAGATGACTTAGAAGAGATGCGTGAAATGCGTACAGAATGTTTTGCGATTGTAGAGGAACTAGGACGAGATGAATTAGAAGCAGAAGAGATAGAAGAATTACTAGCTGAACTCATGGATATCAAGACCGAAGAAGAATAGCCATTTTTTAAGCTTATTAGGTTAGAATATCTTTCCTAAATTTATTTAGAGATAACTACCAATCAGGAGGTCATTATGGCTTTAGATACGGCAAAAAAAGCAGAAATCATTGCTAAGTATTCACGTGGTGAAAACGATACAGGTTCAACAGAAGTACAAGTTGCACTCATTACAGCAAGAATTGTATATTTGACAGACCACCTTAAGACAAACAAAAAAGACCATTCTTCAAGACTCGGACTTCTGAAGCTTGTTGGGCAAAGAAGAAGACTTATGAGATACCTCAAAAAAGTTGACCTTGCAAGATGGAACATCATCAAAACAGATATGGGAATTAGAAACTAATTTCTCTGTCTTTAGAGATACTCCTTTTGGGTATCTCTTCTTTTCCTCACTCTTCTCACTCTTTTATTTCAACTACTTAGTACTTTTTTACCTTGAGCGATACATTTCTTTTGCTTAAAAATACTACATGAGTCAAAGTGACTAAACTAAGACTTGACAAAACCTCACTCAATGTTGTATAATACACCCAAGCATAAGTAATTTGATGCAAATAGATAGAATAAGGAGGTCCGTAAATGAGTGAAGATAAGAAGAATCAAGAAGAAATACTTGATGAAGTAGAAAAAGTAGAAATCGCTGAAACGGAACTTGTAGAAGATGAAGTACAAGAAGAAGTGGTCGAAGCTGACCCTCTAGCCGAAGCTTTAGCAGAGGTAGCAGAGTATAAAGATAAATATATTCGTACCCATGCAGACTTTGAAAATATTAAGCGTCGTTTGGAAAAAGACAAAAACAATGCCGTATCCTATGCAAATGAAAGTTTTGCCAAAGATATATTGGCAGTGATGGATTCTTTTGAAAATGCAATTTCTGCGATGGAAACTTCTGAAGAAAGTTCAGAAGAGAATTCAAAAATACTTGCACAGATGAAAGAGGGCGTTGAAATTACTTTTAACCAACTCAAAAAAGTTTTGGAGAAAAATAATATCAAAGAAGTATCTTGCGAGGGAGAATTTGACCCTGAAGTACATCAAGCGATTATGCAAGTCGAGAGCGAAGACCACGAAGTAGGTGATGTCGTTGCTGTCATGCAAAAGGGTTATACTATCAAAGAGCGTATTTTACGCCCTGCGATGGTTAGCACTTGTAAATAGATAAAACAAAATAATAATAACTAAAGGACAACACAAATGGGTAAAGTATTAGGAATAGATTTAGGAACAACAAACTCAGCAATGGCTATTTTTGAAAATGGCGAAGCAAAAATTATTGCAAACAAAGAGGGTAAAAATACGACTCCTTCTATTGTAGCATTTACAGACAAAGGCGAAATTTTAGTTGGTGAGTCTGCGAAAAGACAAGCGATTACAAATCCAGAGAAGACGATTTATTCTATTAAGAGAATTATGGGTCTGATGATGAGTGAAGACAATGCACAAGAAGCAAAGTCTAAATTGCCTTATCATATTATCAAAACAGATAATGGTGGATGTGCGATTGAAGTAGCAGGTAAGACGTATACGCCTCAAGAGATTTCGGCTAAAGTGCTTATCAAAATGAAAGAAGATGCAGAAGCATATCTTGGTGAGACGATTACAGATGCAGTGGTGACTGTTCCTGCGTATTTTAATGATGCACAGAGAAAAGCTACTAAAGATGCAGGGACTATTGCAGGATTGAATGTTCTTAGAATTATCAACGAACCTACTTCAGCAGCTTTGGCTTATGGACTTGACAAAAAAGATGCAGAACAAATTGTTGTGTATGACCTTGGTGGTGGTACATTTGATGTGACAGCACTAGAGACTGGTGATGGTGTGGTTGAAGTATTGGCTACAGGTGGAGACGCATTTTTGGGTGGAGATGATTTTGATAACAAGATTATTGATTTTGTAGCAGACGCATTTAAATCTGAAACAGGGATTGATGTCAAAGCTGATGTCATGGCTCTTCAACGTGTTAAAGATGCAGCAGAGACAGCGAAAAAAGAACTTTCCTCTGCTACTGAGACAGAAATTAACTTGCCATTTATCACAGCAGATGCTTCTGGACCAAAACACTTGGTCACGAAAATTACTCGTGCTAAATTTGAGTCTCTTATTGGTGATTTGGTCGCTTCTACGATTAAAACAGTGCAAGGTGTGTTGAATGATGCAGACCTTAGTACTTCTGAAATCAACGAAATTGTCATGGTTGGTGGAAGTACAAGAATTCCATTGGTTCAAGAAGAGATGAAAAAATTCTTCGGTAAAGAATTGAACAAATCAGTAAACCCTGATGAGGTTGTTGCCCTTGGTGCTGCTATTCAAGGTGGTGTTTTAGCAGGAGATGTAAAAGATGTATTACTTCTTGATGTGACACCTCTTTCTTTAGGGATTGAAACGCTAGGTGGAGTAACGACTAAGGTGATTGAAAAAGGAACAACCATTCCTGCTAAGAAATCACAAGTATTCTCAACAGCCGAAGACAATCAACCTGCCGTGTCTATCCATGTACTTCAAGGTGAAAGAGAATTTTCAAAAGACAACAAGTCTCTAGGTATGTTTGAGCTTCGTGATATTCCAGCAGCCCAAAGAGGTGTACCACAAATTGAAGTGACTTTCGATATTGATGCCAATGGAATCTTGACAGTTTCAGCAGCAGACAAAGGGACAGGAAAATCACAAGAGATTAAAATCACTGGTTCGAGTGGACTTAGCGATGAAGAAATCGAAAAAATGGTACAAGATGCAGAATCACATAAAGCCGAAGATGAAAAAAGAAAAGAAGTCGTAGAAGCTAGAAATCAAGCCGATGCATTGATTCATCAAACCAAAAAATCACTAAGCGATTTGGGTGAAAACTTTGATGCAACAGAAAAAGAAGGTATTGAGACAGCCATTAGTGAGCTTGAAACCGTCCTTAAGGATGATTCTGTGAGTAAAGAGCAATTGGAAGAAAAAGTGAAAGCTTTGACTGAAAAATCTCATAAACTAGCAGAAGCAATGTATGCCAAAGAAGAAGCAGGAAAAGCAGACCCTAAAGCAAAGAAAAAAGACGATGACGATGTTATCGACGCAGAAGTAGAGTAAGCCTTAGGCTTCTCTTCTTTGGCTATAATGGAGATTATATGAAGTGTAATTTAGTATTTTTTAGTATTTTATGTGTGACCTTTATGGCATCTTCTGTGTTTGCTCAACCTGTACTTATCAAGAAAGTAGTACAAGAAAATTTTAGTTCTAACCTCCCCCTTGTGATTATTGATATTATGAAAGAAGATAGGATTCATGGTAGTTATAAAATTGATGCCAAGATGAAGATTATTGAGCCTAGTGAGGGCAATCGTAGTACTATGGATAGTCAGCCTAGCTATGAGGGATTGATTTCTATCAAAAGGCGTGGTTCTTCATCTGAAGGATTTCCCAAAAAACAGTATGCTTTCAAGACCCAAACAGCTGAGGGGAAGAGTGATAATGTCTCACTATTGGGTATGCCACATGAGCATAAGTGGATACTTAATGCTCCTTATAGTGACAAAACTTTAATGCGTAATTATTTAGTCTATCACAAAACAAGAGAGATTAATGAAGAGAAATATTATGCTGTGCGTTCGCACTTTGTAGAATTGTTTTTTGATGATGGTAAGGCATATCACTATCAAGGTGTGTATGTATTGATGGAGAAAATCAAACAAAATAAAGAACGTGTCAAGATAAAAAAACTCACAAAATTTAGAAAACTTCGTATTACAGGTGGATATATTTTGAAGTTGGATAAAAATACTACGCAAGGTGAAGTCTTGGACTTTAAAGAAAACAGACAATTTTTGTATGAATATCCTAAAGCTGACAAGATAACAACGATGCAAAAACTTTATATTTCTAGTTACCTCAGAGCCTTCCAACAGGCACTCTATAGTGATGATTTTAATGTTACAAGCTTTCCCCATTATTATGGAAAATGGATTGATGAAGATGCGTTTATTGTGCATATTCTCTCACGAGAACTTTTCTTAGATGCAGATATTTGGATGTTTAGTGAGTATATTCATAAAGATGAGAATCAAAAATTATTTTTGAGTACGGTATGGGATTTTAATTTAGGGATGGGTAATGACAATTACCGTTTCCAAGGTAATTTTCAACAACTTGCCTATAAAAGTTTTGTCGAGGGTGCCCCTTATACGCTGAGTTCATGGGTACAAAGGTTGATGAGTGACCCTAGCTTTTATGCGAAGTTACATCAGAAATGGAAAGCTTTACGTTTAGGGATTTGGTCAAATAAAAGTTTTGTGAATTTTATAGATGAAACTCAAGAGTATTTGAGTGAATCTGCGAATCGTAATTATCAGCGATGGACACAAAACCTAGGTAAGTTTGTATGGCCCAATAGAAAAACCTGTAAAGAAAATGGCAAAAATATCTATTGTAAAACGTTTGAGAGTGCTGTAGAGCATGATTTGAAAGATTGGCTTATCCATCGCTTGGAATGGATGGATAAAGCCTTAGATCAAGAGACATAATCTCCATTATAAGAAACCAGTACAGCATTTTGTACTCCTGCGAGTTCTGAAAGGCTATTGACGAAGTGTGTGTCATCGTTATCAATACGCACTTCAATACTGAGTTCTATACGTTTGTGTGCCACGGTTTTGGCTTTGAGATTATATTTAGGCACTTTATTTTTTAGATATTCTATCACACTATCATGTGCTGTATCTTCATAGTTGAGTATCAACAAATAGGGGGCACTACGGCTTTTGAAGCGTGTAAGTAAGAGCAATACTCCTGCGATGACCAATGAGCCAATGAGAGAGATTTTGAAGATACCTGCACCATTGGCAATACCTATAGAGATGGCCCAAAACATAAAGACTATATCCATAGAGTCTTTAATCGCTGTTCTAAACCTTACAATACTCAAGGCCCCCACCATACCCAAAGACAAAATAAAGTTTGTCGATATAGTCATAATAATCAAAGAGGTGACAATAGAGACCATCACGAGAGAAATATTATAACTTTGTGTATAGAGGACACCTTGAAAGGTGGTTTGTAGATATAAAATATAAACATCCCCATAAGAAAAGTCACTAGCAATACGATGATAATATCTAAGGTATTGACACCATTGGTAAAGTTCAATTCAGAAAAACTTTTGACAAAAAAGTCTTGAAAACTCGTTTCTTGATTCATATCTATCTCCTAGAAGTTAATTATCTTCCCAAGTATTAAGTTTCGTAAACTTTTTACAAATGACATACTTGGAAATTGCCCAGCGTTGAGAAGTGTTTATTTGTATAATATTACGAATAAAGTCAGGTAAAAAATGGTCATATTTAATTTCCAAAATCATTTTTGGCTCTTCTAGTACATCGACTGTGAGTAAGTCTTTGTTAAAAATATCTGTACTATAGAGTCCTGTTCTGAGTGCTTTATCAAAAGTAATACGAATATTGTTAATATCCCAAATATAGGCTTCTCTCACATAATCTACAATCACGTTGGGCTTATATTTGAATGCTATTATATCAAAATAGAATTCAACTAATAAGGGATTTTGACTCTCTTTCATAAAGGTGATATCATTGGCTATTATCTTATGATATTGCTCTTTAGTAAGAGAAACGGAAGTTTTATGAATAAATTGTCCAATACGAGATTTTTTCTCTAATTTAATGATACTATCTTCTATATTATAGATTCTAATTCTATATTTTTTGCGTACAAGTGTGCCTGATTGTTTTTCAAACAGTGAAGTATTGTGTATATCTTCAAAGTATAAACTACGAATATGATAATTACCCTTTTCATCTGCATAGGGGTCGGGTTTTAATACGATTGCCAATCTACGGCGTAAGAGTTCGTATTCACGATAATTGATATAATATTTAAATTCATGTCGAAATTGCTTTTGATACATACTTGTTTCCTCGTTTAAAAATTGAAACTAATGGAGAGTCCAGCTGGTTGGTTGGAGGTACCTTCTATGCCATTGGAGGGGAAACGTGTAAAGATATACTCATTACTATAGATGACAGAAAAATGATACTTTCGATTGTCTTTCCAACCAAAGGCATAGTAATAATCTGACTCATAGTCTTCTTGTTTTGTCTTGTCTGAATATAAATATATTCCTGCTTCTACAAAAAACTTCTTATAGAATTTGGATTTGGCTTTGATGGTGAGACGTTCTTGTGGGTCTTCTATATAATGTTCATACTGTGCTGAAATACGATTCTTCTTGTTAAATTTGTAGGAGGCTTTGAGTGATAAAGTGGTTAACTCTTCAGCAGGAGTATAAGAGATATAGCTTTTTGTTTGGAGCTTCCCAAACTTCGTCTTATAATGGATATTCCATGACCCATCGTGAAAAGAAGAGGCATGGGGGTCATTTTTGGTAGAAAAACGGTTATTTCCATAATTGGCATATCCCCAGCCCCAGGTATCCATGGCATAATCTTCGTATCCAAACGTATAGTAGTACTCTGGTTGATAATAGATATTACGCTCTTCATTGAGATTCAATATATATTGTGCTGTAAGATAATAGTGCTTCACAGGGGTCATTCGTAACTTTAATCCCATAACATCTTTTTGTTTGAGTATATCTTTGGGATTCAAAGATATTAGGATTGAAAGAAAAGCTAAATTTAAACCAATCTTTTAATTCGTTAAACTCTACTCCTTTGGAGACTTTTTTAGCCTTAGGCTTTTGTGTAGTAACGATTTTAATAGGCTTTATAGATTTTTTGTATTTATTTTGACTATGATACTGTTGTATTTTTTGTATTTTTTTGTACTAGTTACTTTTTTTTTTCTCCTCTTTTTCTTTTTTGTTTTTTTCTTCTTTGGCTTCTTTTTTCTTTTGTTTTTTCTCTTCTTTAGCTTTCTTTTTAGCCTCTTCTTTGGCTTCTTCTTTTAGCTTGGCTCTTTCTTTGGCATTGGGTTTATTCTGCTTTTTAGCTTCTTCTTGATAGGCTTGATAATAGACCTTAAAGGCTATATTCTCTTCATCAATAATCTTATTTTCATAAGGGAGTTTATAATTATAACTGTAATATCTATTGGCATATAAGAAATTACTACTATCTACATCGGTTTTGACAATAGTAAAGTTTCTTAACCTATAAGAATGCTCAGAGTGAAAGGTCTTGATTTCTGCTAAGGTAGAAAATATTCCATAACGCATGACAAAATTTTCACCTTTACGCTCCACTCGTATGACTTGGGTATCATTACTCTCAAAATTTATAAACTGGTCACTAATTTTATAAAAGAAAGCATCTTCTGGGCTTTCTAAACTATATTTGTCTTTTAGTTTGATGGCATGAAGGTTCACTTTATCTTGCAATAGTACTTTATTTTGATAATAGAGGTTACCAATACGCTTATAATACAAAGCTTCTAAAATAGCTGAATTGGTGTTAATATTGACCGAACGATTTTTCTTATAGGATGTTGTATAGAATCCACCATACCAACCTTTTTCTGTGTTATAGAGTTCTGCGACTTTTTGCATCAGTCTTTTGCTATGATTGTCTTCATACCCATATAATGCATCATAGACAAAAGAGGCTTTGGTACTCAATATATTATGTTTGGGGACACTACGTTGCTTTTTGTCAAAATCACTCCAATGTCTTTTGTCATTATAAATATCATTGTAAATAGTATGAGGTTTTATATCGATAGACTCATACGATGAAGTAGCTAATTTATTGGTAATCTCATAACGGTCTTTGAGTACCAAATAGATATTAGACGCATAATGCTTATATTTGAGATAATAAGGATGCTCTAGCATAGACCAAAGATAGGTCTCCCCATTGGTGACTCTATACTTATATCCCATAGGTATCTCATGCTTATAAACAGCCACATAATTAAGATTCTTTTCATCTACAAAATGACTATAACTTTTGATATTAAAGAGTCGCAGAGCATTGTGTATATAATACTCTTTGGCAGGGTCTTTGATACTTTTGATATACTCTTTGTCTTCTGCCTCATCGCTTGGATAATATTCATTGTGATACATTTTCTGACCTTCAATCGCACGAGAAAAGTCAAAACGACTGACAATGGCAAAGACTTTATCTTGATATTTAGGATAGGTGTTTTGGAGATGATAGAGTCCCGTGAGTAGATGTGCTATATGATAGAGGTTCCATCCTCCTCCTGTGTGGCTATCTTCTCCTGAGGCAGTGACCATCTTGGCTGTCTTACTGTGGTAATGTCTATTAGGCAACTCCTCATTAAATAAAGGCAAGGTTAGGAGTGTATCAAGGATTTTGTCACTTCTGTTTTGAAACACTTCATCACTAATAATACCCAATCCCTTGGCGGATACATTGGCCATGAGAGTACGACCTATATCTTGGCTAGAGAGTATTTTGTATTTATTGGAACCATTGACAAAGCCTGTTTCTTCATTATAATTATTTGTAAAATACGTCCATGCAATAGTAGAATGGTTGGTATCTATACTCTGAATCATATTATCTGTAGGGCTAGAGGGTTCTAATATCGTGAGCGTATTTTCTGTAGGTAAACATTTAAAGTTATTGACGGTATTTCGGTAATAATCATAGGTTCCACGATTGCTAACGGGATTGAGCATTTGTACGGCACCTATGTTACTGTATAAAAGCGAGAGCAGTACCATAGAATTGGTATTGAGAGTGAGGGCTTTATTGTTTCCTGCTGTCTTCTCATAAATTCCTGCATAATATCCATTTTGAGGGTCATAATTGGTTTTGAGATAATCAAAGATTTTATCAGCATAAGGTGTACCAAAAAGAGGCTTCATCGCAAGTCCTGCTTTGGTACTAATGGCTTTTAAATCATTATAATCTTGGGCTCCATGGTTAATGACTTTCCAAGGTTCTCCATTGGTATAAATCGTATTGTATAAAAAGTAAGGTTTTCTATCTATATTATCTTCAGTGACTGCTGTAAATTGTCCTGTATGATGGTATCGTGCTTCTTGAACTTTATAAATATTGTTGATATATTTAGCACTTTCATTGTCATCAGGACTATAATCAAAGGCGGTATTCCAATACGATTCACTGCCTACAAAATTGGAATAAAAGGTACGGGTATCTGTAGGAATATTGACACCATAAATAGGTACTTCTTTGAGGAATTTATAGCGTCTAGCTTCATCAGTATCATGACCCCATAGTGCCATTGAACGTGCCAAATATTCTTCATATCCTGTCATCGTTTCTTTATGAATTGAGATTTTATCATCTTTGTATGATGCACCGTACATATCTCCATAGGTAGTGAGCATACGACAATAGTTATAACGTAAGTTCAGTTTTTCGATAGCAGGACGCATTTTGTACTCACATTGATAGACTACATTCAAAGAAGCCAAAGAGTCTAGCAATATCAGCTACAGACCAACCTGTACCATCTTCAATTTGTTTGTTTCTATAGTTAGTCATATATGCATGTTTTGTACTATAAGTTTTATTGGGAAGTTCATTGTTAAACATTTTCATCTCTTGCATAGTACGCAAAAATTTATGAAGCATATTCTCAAACTTTTCTTGACTAATAATACCCAATTTTTTAGCAGCAAACATACCATACACACCATTCGCCCAATCCCATACAGAAGCAGAGGGATACTTGTTCCCTGCGTTGGTTAAACCTGTTTTCTCTTGATAGTTTTTTTCAAAATATTTCCATGCAATCCCTGCCATTTCTAGTTCTTCTTCTGTGGGTTGAGATTTGAGTTTACAAGGGTCATTGGGATTTAGTTTTAAGACACTTGGTTCTTCTTTGCTAAAGAGTTGTCTGAGTAATTCTAAGTTAATATCATTTTTGTCAAGGCTATTACCTGGATAGAGGGCTGTCATATTCAAGCTAGAAAAAAGAAATAAAAGTAATAGGGTTTTCATGTTATTGCTCCATTTTTTTGGTAGTTTTTAGTAGTGTACCTTCTACTTTATAAAGTAAAGATTCCAAAATAATAGCATTGGTATTACAGGTGATAGCTTTGTTGATACGCCAATCATTTTCATAGAATCCTGCATACCAACCTTTATCCGTTTGGAGTGTCTGTACTTTATCCATTAATTTTTGTGTATAGTCTGTATCATATAAGACATGTAAGCCAAATGAGGCTTTGGTACTGAGCGTTTTGAGGTCATTGAAGACTTCTCCTGTCTCAGCAATAGCAGACCACTCTTGCTTGTTGACAAAAATAGTATTATAAATAAAATACGGTTTTTGGTCGATATGGTCTTCTGTAATAGCGGTAAGAATACCTGTTTTTTTGTATCGTGCTTCTTGGACTTGATAGAGTCGGTAAGAGAATTCCTTGGAGTGATAATCCCAGCCCAATTCTAAGCCATCTAAAATATAGGGTTCCATGAGTACATAATTATTGGCTCCAAAGTTATCTTTGTCTCGTATATCATAAGGCACATGAATATCATCAATAGTCTTAAATCCCAAATAAGAGGTATATTTCATAGACGAGTGTAGCCCTACAGCAAAGAGGGTAAAGATATTGGCTGTATATTGCTCATATCCCAAACGCCCTTCTTGTAGACAAAATTGCTTTTTATCTTCTATCCCACAGCCTTGTAATTGCCCTTTTTTCTCTAGCTTAGTAAAGTCCCACTTGGAGAGCATCTTGTGAATACGCTCACTATATTGTCCATAATGCTTTTTGATAAAAAACAAAGGAGACAAGATACGTCCTACATCAATAGCAGACCAACCAATACCATCAACGGTGACGCTATTGCTATAATCCGTCATCTTTAGGGTCTTGGTATTATAGACTTTATTGGGAAGTACATCGTCATAGAGTTTGATTTTTTCAAGGCTGTCAAGCAGTTTGTTCATACGATATTCAAATAAGGCCATGTCAATAATACCCAAACGGTGTGCTGAGACTAAGGCATAGAGATAATTGCCCGTATCCCATAGGGTAGTAGAAGGGAAGTCATTAGTAGAATTAACTAGCCCTGTCTTGTCTTGATAGTTGTGTTCAAAATATTTCCATGCTGTTTTTGCCCACTCTTGTTCTTGTGGGCTGAGTGCTTGTTTCTGTGACTCCTATGCTAGGGGCTGTGATTTCCATAGCATCTCTTTTACTATAGCCTTTGGTTTCCATATCCACTCCATTGAGAAAATAAATCAGTACAGAACCAGAGAGTAACGCCAACAAAAAAACGATGTGCGTTCTGGCTCGTTTGATATTTTCTCTTTGCATCATTATCCTTCAAATGTATAAAGTGAGGCCTTGACTATCGCCCAAAGTGCGGTGATATTGTACAGTGACCACATGAGGTTGACAGCAAATCCCGTAAAATAAATACGTTCTCCCATAAGAAGAAGTATCGAAGCAAATAGTATAGCCAAAATATATAAAAGTATAAGGAGTATTTGTACTTTGACTAAAGGCAAGAAATTTCCTGCTTTGGCAATCTTGGAGGTGACTGTAAATTGAATAGGCTTTTTGCGTATGACATCATAAAATGCTTTGAGTACCAAAGGTGCAATTGCCACAAAAAAAGCAGAGCCTCTATTGGAATGTATCCCCCACGTAGCTATCATCAAAGCAATTTGGTTAAAAAATAAAAAGGGAATTAAATGCAGAAAAAATGTCAAAGAGTAACTGTCAACGGGAGCGATATTCGTAAACATATAAAGCATCGGAGACAGCAGTAAAATCATCATCCAAATCGCACCCGTATAAGACCAAAAAGTACTCAGATACATAAGCTTTTGACCAAGACTCAGTCCCCGACTTACAAATTGTTTACACTCTTTGCCTATCAAATCAATGGTACCTCCTGCATAACGAAAACGCTGGGTTGTCCATGTGAGTAAATCCAAAGGAGAAAGCATTTGGGATTCAACATGGGGATGAAATACGGATTTAAAGTTTCTCTTTTTATAGGCATGGATAGTCAATGAGGTATAAATATCTTCAGAACTATGATAGACGATATACTCGGGTTCCAACTCTTTACTATCTTGATTTTTAGCTTGGGCTTGAGCTAGGCGTTCTTCATAGCGTGATTGTGCGACTTCTCTCAAAATAGCCGTACGGTGAATAGATGTAGCACCACAGCAAAAAGAGGCATTATAATTGTTACGCCGTCTTTGAATCACATCAAAAAACATACTGGGGTCATTGGCAAAAATATCATATCCCTTCTTTGCCGTCAGTCAAATCACAGAACCATTGAGGTGTTTGTACCCATGCTACATCTTTGTCATTAAAGTATCCCATCGTATTGAGCAGTATATCAGGGAAGAGTCGGGTATCTGAATCAATAATGACTACAAAATCCCCTAAGGTAATATCCATAGCATAGGTAATAGCGCCTGCTTTTCTACCTTTTTTACCAACTCTAGTAATTTGTGTAATCCCTTCTTCTTTAGCCATTTTGGTCATCACAGGATTGTTGCTGTCATCCAAAAGATAAATAGAAACTTGTCCATGCGTCCAAGGTCTTTACTGCTTTACTTGCACGAATACTCTCTTTGACTAAAGCAGGGTCTTCATTGAATACAGGAATATAAATATCAATAGACATCTTGGTATTGGGTGCAATTTGCTGCGGAGTGTCTTTGGTTTTCCAAAAGTTAATTACTACAAATATAGTGCCTACAAACATCATTGTCTCTGCAAAAGCCAAAGGAATAGCAAACCATAAGGCTTCCATATTGAGTGAAGATGTCCAACGAAAATGTAGATACCACACACCTAGCATCAGCGTAATGACTGCAAAAAACTGGAAAAGGCTTTCTGCTAAATCAGATTGTTTTTGGGGTGCTTCTGGTACACGCTTGGCATATTTATCTTCTAAAAAGTAGAGAGCATTCATATTAAATATTGTCTATAAGGTATTGATTTTCATGGGAGCTTTCGAGATTGTATTTTCGTGCATCATCAATCATAAAGTGTAAGTGATACTCCTCTACATCCAAAAATTTACCATAAGGGTTACACAAAAAGTGGTGGCTTACAATACGCGTATTCAAAGAGACTTTATTTTTGATGAGTGTATGGTCTAGGACAATGACTCCTTTGAGTGTCACATCTTCTTTGATGATAGAATTTGAACCAATGACACAAGGTCCTATAATTTTGACCCCTTTGTCAATCTTGACACTATTACCAATATATACAGGACCTACTATCTCTATCTCATCATAATCAATTTTACAATTAATGCCTATCCATACCTTGGGTTTTACTTCTTTACCATAGGGGATAACATTTTTAATATGTCCTTCCAATACTTTGATATTGGTCTCATAAAAATCAACAGTAGAACCTACATCTGTCCATTGAAACTCAGGTACAGTGGCATAGAAATCTACATTAGTTTCTATGAGTAAAGGCAAAAGTTCTGCACCAATATCAAAGAAGCTTCCCTCTGGGATAAAGTCTAAGATACAAGGGTCAAAAATATAAATACCTGTGTTAATCATATTGCTTTTTGCTTCTTGAATACTAGGTTTTTCTTGGAAGGAGGTAATTTTGTTGTCTTCATCGCTCACAACGACCCCATATTTATACACATCTTCTTTGGGTACTTCTTTGCACACTACGGTGGCTTTACCTTTATGGCTTTTGTGAAATGCCATAACCCAAGCGAGGTCTAAATCAATAAGGGCATCACCACAAATCACCAAAAAGGGCTCATCAAAAAAATGAGAAAAGTTTTGTACCTTTTTAGAGTCCACCTGCTGAACCCAAGCCCTTGGACATAAATTCACCATTACGCCAACAGCCTTCAAGTGAATACGAAATTTGCATCGCCATAAGATTCACCTGTATGATAATGATTTTCTATCATTTGGGCTTTATAACTAACCGTCATCAGTACTTCTAAAAAATCATGCTTTTTAGAAGTTCCAAAATATGGCTAATGAGGGGTCTTTCTATAATAGGTACCATGGGTTTTGGTAAAATATTGGTCAAAGGCTTGACTCTTGTACCCAATCCCCCACTTAAAATTACTGCTTTCATCAGGTATCCTCATAAAAATTTAAATGATACTGTAACATAATTATATAAAATAATCTCTTAAGTACTATTTTACATGTTCAGCCACCAAATGAATGGCCATGCCATAAGAGGTGGAGTTGTTATAGCGTGTGAGGACTCGAAAGTTTTTGGCACCTAGCCAGATATCATCATGGTTGAGGTTTCTATTTTTGAGTAGGTAGGCTTTGGACTGGGGAAATTTCTTTACAGGGGTAATCCCATGTCGCTTAATGGTTTTCATGCTTAGGGTACGTCTGTGGGAGGTTTTGAGCTTTTTGTAGCGTTTGCCTTTAAATGTTGTAGCTACAGCAACGGTAGCTCCCTTTTCCCAACCATTCTTGTGCATAAACTTGGCGATAGAACCGATGCAGTCTTCCAAGTTCCATGCATCCGTGACACCATCACCGTTGAAATCTGATTTGTGTTTTCTTGCAACGGAGGGGACTTGTTGTACGCATCCCATAGCCCCTGCAAAAGAGCCTTCTAGCGTCTGTATCTTGAATCCTTTTTCTCGTGAGAGCAAAAAGAGGTGTTTAAATTCACTTTTGAAAAACTTCTTCATACGGTTAGGATGAAAGGCTAGAGTGGCTAAGGCATCTAAGACATTGTAATCTCCTGTATATTCACCAAACTTACTTTCTACTCCCATAAATCCGACGATATAATCCATATCTACTTGATAGTGTTGACTGGCACGAGAGGGGGTTTTATAGTAGGCTTTTTTAAATTTGACAGCTTTGGCTAGGCTTTTTTTGTCCAATACATGGGCTTTGTAGCGTTCCCATGTACCGTTGGTTGAGCCAGATTTATATTTGCCTGAGTACCGTGCTAAGGTATCTCTGTCTAGTTTGGCGTAGGTGAGTACGGAGTTCATATAGGAGCGTTTGAAATGGTACTTTTTGACCATCATATTGATGAAGGTTTGTACTTCTTTTTTCTTCATAAAATCGTATTGTATAGGAGGTCTATCGTCATTTGCCCACAAGAACAAAGGCAAAAGTACTAGGAGTAAGAGCTGTTTGAGAGGATTTTTTCATGATTGTGCCTTTGTGAGTTGTAGGATGAGGAGTGCATCACGGTAGATAGGTTCATCAATAAAGCCATAACGTGCATCCATAAATCCATTGATATGTTGTTTGGCTTGTGCTTCAAATACGGTTTTAATATTTGTGGCACGTTCGCGTTCTTGTAGGCTAAAGCCAAAGACTTCATGGGCAATGGCTACTTGTTTGGGTCCCATACAAGCTTTGCTTTCAAAGCCCATACTTTTTTCATGTTGGCACCATGCCCTAAAGGTATGGGTATCATGGTACTCTTGAAACATAAACGAGACAGGATGAATCCCTGCTATCTTGGCATCAACTAAAAACTTGGAGAGTATGTAATGCAATAGTAGGGTTAGCTAAACGCACAAG
>JAUZSQ010000012.1 GCA_030949325.1 Sulfurovum sp. | reverse complement strand
GTGTCGAAGTAGGAGGGATTCTCAGTTTGATTGGAATGTCTCTTCTGAATTAGACTATGATTTTTTAACGCTTACTATTGATGATGAGAACCAAGAGAGTATCTCAGGTACAACATCTATCACAAGACAAAGTATTGACGTAGCCAATGGTTCTACTATAGCATGGTGTTATACTAAAGATAGTAGTGTGAGTAGTGGATTAGATGAGGATGGATAAGAGCTGTGCGTATTGCTCAATATCATAGTATAGATGAGAATGCTTCTCTGGGTACAAGTGTAGGTTTTGTGAGTATCCAAAGTATCACAGATAGTGCTATTGTCTCTTTTGCCTTAGAAGGTAATGGAAGTGAACACTTTGCTATAGATGCTAGTGGAGAGATAAAGTTGGTTGCTACTGTGGATTATGAGACACAAAACTTTTATTATCTCACTACTACAGCTACCAATGGAGCAGGGACGAGTAATCGTGTAGATGTCAATATCTCTATTGGCAATGATAGCAATGACTTGTATATCCAAAGTGCAGTGCTTGATGACAATGCTACACTTAGTACAAGTGATGATAGAGTCTTTGTCTCATTTTAGTAAATCTGTAGAAACAGTAGTCTATCTCTAGAAAGTTTTGAATCCTCTACGGAGAGGGAGTTATCGATGGTGTAGGGTCATATCGTGATACATGGTTTGCTTATGATATCAATCTTTCTAATATGCCTTACAGCTTTTGGAGCAGAGGACAATATCTCAATAGAGAGTACAGTAGAAGCCAGTGATGGCTATATGTTATACTATGAGACCAAGACAGCGATAGAACCCATCAATAAGTTCTCACGCATCAATACGTGGACAAACAACGAGCTATGCCCTGAGTGATGATGCAAGCTTAAGCCGAGTGTAGAAGCACAAGCCTATTACAATGAACCACAATGGTGACGGCACAATCACAGATAATAATACAAGGGCTGATATGTAGCAACGGGGACGATAACTAATACCCATGCCAATGCCATGCTTTATTGTGAGGGCTTAGATTTGGCTAATGACAGTACGCATTGGAGACTACCAAGCATAGATGAGCTAGTATCCATCACAGACAAAGGTAGAAGTAATCCTGCTATCAATCCACTCTTTAGCAATACCAATACAAGTTATTTATTGGTCTTTTTAGTGCGATGGGGAGTCAATTTCTCCTATGGCTATGGCAACGGTGACTTTATGACAACCAGTAATTATGTTAGGTGTGTAAGAGACGGACAGTGATTTGATTTTTTTAAAGGTGTATTGTTATGAGTAGTCAAAATTTTCCTATTTTTCGTTCGGCTTTAGAGCTTTGTGTGTACAGGGTACTGTTGTCAAAGGATTTGATAAATACCATAGATATACTATTGGAGAGGATATGGAGAAAGTTTTCTAAGGACCAACAGATTTCATCATCAATCGTGTAGGATTGGGTCAAAAAGATAGAAAAAAAGTGGCTTTAGCTAAGCTAAGAGATAGATGCGAAGATATGAAGATGTTGGATTCTTAGCCTTGTTTTGTAGGGGATGAGAGCCATGATGTCTCTCTACCCTTTGGGTGGATGTGAATATTTGGATTTTTTATCGTGCATATCAGGAGGCAGACACATGGGTCTACCCCTACGGAATGTCAAATATACATGAGCCGAATATCATGCAACCAAAAAGAAAATCTATACGATTAAAAAGAAGTATGATTATGAGACAAAATGGTGTATATTTTATTACAATTGTGACACAAAATAGAGAATGTTTCTTTGGAGAGATATTAGAGAGAGAAAAGATGTTTCTAAACGAAGCAAGGAGATGATGATAGCCCAATGGCAACGAGAAGTTCGGCAGATAAATTATATGGGGATTAGATTGCATGATGAGCAGTGCTATCTCTGCCCAATCATATACATTTTTATCTTGGATAAAGAACCCAAGAGTCAAGATATAAGTCTTGCCAAAATAATACAATGGTTTCAAAGCGATGACAACCATCTATACCTTTCTACACAACTCAAAGTTCCATGCCCATCATATCCCGATTTGCTCTTTAAAAGCAAAAAGAGCCTCAACATCGTAAATACTTAAAACATTCATCATCTTCATAAAAACCCAAAGACCTGATAGTAAAGCAGGTGTTGTAAATTCTTTGTTCTTTTCAATAAGTCGTCCTGAGAGTTGCACTAAAAACTTTCTAACAGCAGGAGCATTTTTCTTCCGAACGCTCAATCTTCCAAACAAACAATGTAGCATAGGAGACCACGAGAAGTCTTCTAAACAGAGCCATTGGAGTTTCTTGTTGCCAACTTTCAAGATTAAATCCAGAAGATTTTAGAAGTTTGAAATAGCTTTCTATTTTCCATCTATGATAATACCAAGTACCAATAGTTGAGGCTGTACCTCTTTGGGAACATTGCTCAAAAGCATCCATTGGGCAACAATATTATTGTCTTCATCAACCAATCTCTCCACCACAAACCTTGCCTTAATACTTTTTCCTTCTGTGAAGATAGTTTTTCGCTTACCGTCCTCGTCAAGTACTGATTTGGTGGCATCTCTTTTTATATTTACCTCTATTTCATTGACAAATATCTTCACCTTTTGCATCTTTTTATCCACTTTATATTTAATGGTTTTAAGGTAGCTTCCTAGCGTTAATTCTTTTGCTAAATCTCCTTGTTTTACCTCTCTATCCTCGTCAGGCAGGTAAACTTTGTGATTTGATTTAGCTCGAATCAGATAGCACCAAGCATTGGCTTCATACTCTCTCATTAAGGCTACACTATCTCCTTCTCGGTCAATAATATCAACCAACTCTTTTTCAAACTTATAATTTTCTCGTATGTATTTAGTTCTTTGAATCAACTCCTCTAAATGCGTCAAGTCTGTATCAATATTGCTATCATAAGTGGAGTATATCTTCTCACTTGTTGCCAAGTTTTGGGCTAAGGCACCCAAAGGATTTCCTTTCATCCATTGCCAATGAACCTTGCAAATCATATCCTATCTGTTTCGCATTCCCTTTCTTATTCTTAGTCACAAGTTCCTGTTTCTTTGAATGCTTTTTATAGTCCAAATGTGACCAATCATAGGCTACTAAGGTATAGTTACCTGCTCTTTTGTTACTTTGCTCTACCACTTCTTCTATGATGGGGTCATTGAGTGAGGGAATTGTTACTTCTTCATTATTATAAAATCGCCATGACGCTTGAACTTGACTCCATCCATCAGTCTCTAATACTAGGTTCATTCCACTTTGGCTTCTATGTTTTGTATTCATCTCACCTCTTACTAACTTCTGATATCTTTTTTTAGTCTTTGATTCATGTCTTTTCTTTTACTTGTATAATAGCACTTTTTCTTTTAGGTTGGTTGTGTAGAAAGGTATGCAACCAATGCGTATATAAAGGGTGTAAAGGAGGGAAAATTTGAAGTATTTCAAAAGAGGTTATGGCAACGAAATTATTATGAACATATCATTAGAAATGAACCATCATATTATAAATTGATAGCATATATCGAAAACAATCCCAAAACATGGGAAGAAGATAGTTTATATCTATAATGTTTTGGGATTCTGTGATTTTGTAGGGGTAGAGCCGTGTCTCTACCCTTTGGGCGAATAATGAATATTGGGATTTTATTCATACCTTTCTACACAACTAACTCAAAAGAAAAAGTGCTATTATTCAAGTAAAAGAAAAGACATGAATCAAAGACTAAAAAAAGATATCAGAAGTTAGTAAGAGGTGAGATGAATACAAAACATAGAAGCCAAAGTGGAA
Organism: Sulfurovum sp.; assembly: GCA_030949325.1. Taxonomy (GTDB): domain Bacteria; phylum Campylobacterota; class Campylobacteria; order Campylobacterales; family Sulfurovaceae; genus Sulfurovum. Next base: position 1,958 of record JAUZSQ010000012.1, on the reverse strand, counting down.
TGAACCTAGTATTAGAGACTGATGGATGGAGTCAAGTTCAAGCGTCATGGCGATTTTATAATAATGAAGAAGTAACAATTCCTCACTCAATGACCCCATCATAGAAGAAGTGGTAGAGCAAAGTAACAAAAGAGCAGGTAACTATACCTTGGTAGCCTATGATTGGTCACATTTAGACTATAAAAAAGCATACAAAGAAACAGGAACTTGTGACTAAGAATAAGAAAGGGAATGCGAAACAGATAGGATATGATTTGCAAGGTTCATTGGCAATGGATGAGAAAGGAAATCCTTTGGGTGCCTTAGCCCAAAACTTGGCAACAAGTGAGAAGATATACTCCACTTATGATAGCAATATTGATACAAACTTAACGCATTTAGAGGAGTTGGTTCAAAGAACTAAATACATACGAGAAAATTATAAGTTTGAAAAAGAGTTGGTTGATATTATTGACCGAGAAGGAGATAGTGTAGCCTTAATGAGAGAGTATGAAGCCAATGGTTGGTGCTATCTGATTCGAGCTAAATCAAATCACAAAAGTTTACCTGCCTGACGAGGATAGAGAGGTAAAACAAGGAGATTTGGCAAAAGAATTAACGCGAGGAAGCTACCTTAAAACCATTAAATATAAAGTGGATAAAAAGATGCAAAAGGTGAAGATATTTGTCAATGAAATAGAGGTAAATATAAAAAGAGATGCCACCAAATCAGTACTTGACGAGGACGGTAAGCGAAAAACTATCTTCACAGCAGGAAAAAGTATTAAGGCAAGGGTTTGTGGTGGAGAGATTGGTTGATGAAGACAATAATACTGTTGCCCAATGGATGCTTTTGAGCAATGTTCCCAAAGAGGTAACAGCCACAACTATTGGTACTTGGTATTATCATAGATGGAAAATAGAAAGCTATTTCAAACTTCTAAAAATCTTCTGGATTTAATCTTGAAAGTTGGCAACAAGAAACTCCAATGGCTCTGTTTAGAAGACTTCTCGTGGTCTCGTATGCTACATTGTTTGTTTGGAAGATTGAGCGTTCGGAAGAGAAAAATGCTCCTGCTGTTAGAAAGTTTTTAGTGCAACTCTCAGGACGACTTATTGAAAAGAACAAAGAATTTACAACACCTGCTTTACTATCAGGTCTTTGGGTTTTTATGAAGATGATGAATGTTTTAAAGATCTCACGATGTTGAGGCTCTTTTTGCCTTTAAAGAGCAAATCGGGGATATGATGGGCATGGAACTTTGAGTTGTGTAGAAAGGTATGGATTTTATTACATATCAAGGGCAGACACATAGGTCTGCCCCTACGGACAATTAAAAATTAAAAAAATAGGAGGAATTAAATGATGAAAAAACTATTAATCTTATGTTTACTCACTGGCGTACTCAACGCTAAATTTATACGAGATGATGCAAAAGAGGTGGTACTCGATACCAAAACCAATTTGATATGGCAAGATGATAGCAATACTTCAAGCCAAACCCAAACTTGGGCGAATGCCATTGCCTATTGTGAGGCTTCTACATTAGGAGGCTATGACGATTGGCATTTACCCAACTTCAACGAACTCTATTACCTAGCCAGTAGAGAAAAGCTTAACCCTGCCCTAGATAGTGGATTCTCTCATGTATCTATTAGCTTTTATTGGTCATCAACTACTTTTGCCAAAGTTAGTTCGAATGCGTGGGGAGTCGTTTTCTCCGATGGCGTTGACTACTATCGCAGTAAGGCAAATAGTTATTATGTTAGGTGTGTAGAGACGGACAGTGATTTGATTTTTGTACCCAAAGGGCATTTCTTCCCTTTGGTCAGGGCATTTTTGCTCTTGTAGGGTGGGTTTCCTAACCCAGCAAACTATAGGCAGGAAGAGAATATTTGAACATTTATTATCTTATTTATCAACGGTGGGTTAGGAAACCCACCCTACAAAATCACATACGACTGTGACATATTAATAG
>JAUZSQ010000011.1 GCA_030949325.1 Sulfurovum sp. | reverse complement strand
TTGCTCTACCACTTCTTCTATGATGGGGTCATTGAGTGAGGGAATTGTTACTTCTTCATTATTATAAAATCGCCATGACGCTTGAACTTGACTCCTTCTTTTGAGTTAGTTGTGTAGAAAGGTATGGACATAAGTCGTTTTTTTTGAGAAAAGTGTATACTTCTTTCATATTTTATTTAAAGGCTATATATGGAAATGTTCAACATGGTATGTACTGAATGCAACAAGGTAAACAGCATTCAAAGTAAAGTCGAAAATACACTAATACTTTGTACACAATGTCAAGCAGATTTAGATGATCCCTTTCCTATTGAGGTCACGGATGAAAGTTGTGCTATACATATAGCCCATAGTGACATAGCCGTATTGGTTGACTTCTATTCTACGAGTTGTGGACCTTGTATGGCAATGTATGATGACTATGAAGAAGCTGCCCTAGGCTTTGGTTCCAGTGTAAGGTTTTTAAAAATAAACGCTGATATACAGCAAAAAGTAGCCCAAGAACATAATGTAAGTGCTTTGCCTACTATCATTGCTTTTAAAAAAGGTGAAGAAATAAACCGTATCAGCCGTCAACTCTCACAAGTAGAACTTACAATATGGGCTAAAAGTCTTGTTTAAGTATTAGAGTATTGGGGGTCGTGATTTTGGGGTACATTATACTATGATTTCTTTGATGCTTACTCCATTTGTAAACTCACTGTTATTTTTGAAGTATTCAAACTTTATACCCCGAAGCATGAGTATTTACACCATGTACACTCTATATGTACAAAAAAATAAATGAAAAAGTCGGCATCCTCCCCAACCCCCTAAAAGTAGTGCACACTTAAAATAGACCATACCTCCCCCCTAAGTACCAGAGGAAATCTAAAAAATTAACAATAATCTATTCTAAAAGCAACTATCTAACTAAAGAAAGAAATCTTTATTTTTACTCTCAATAGCCTCAGTCAAAAGCTCTATCCAATCTTTATCTTGCTTTTTATGGGTGAGTATCTCCATCGGTGTTTTACCTTTTCGTTTGCCCTGAACATATCGTCTATGATTATGATAAAATGCAAAAAGGTTGAGAAACTCTGGGGTCACCTGATTTCTTGCTCGGTCTAAATAGGGGCGTAAGATAGAGTTGATGTTCTCAACTATAGATGAAGCTTGAATGATATTATCTAGCTCATTAAATACTTTTTCTTTAATATCCTCATATGTATCACCTAAGATTTGCTTAGAATTTTCAGCATATATAGCTCTTTTCTCTTTTGCTCTTCTCTTTCTATCACTCTTTTTAGCTTTGATAACAGCCTTATTCCATTGCCACTCTAAGCTAAGATTCTTTATCGCATCATTACTTACCCCTAATGCTTTGCAGACTTTTATAGCCTCTTTCGTCTGCTCAAAGTAGTCTAGCAAATCAGGAAGAATCTTTTTGATACTCTTAACCTCTTTATTTACCTTTGTATGTTCTAAGAGTTCCATCAGTTCAATGGCTGTCTCTATCTCTCCTCTTGCCCAATTAGCATCACGAATCTCTCCATTGGAGTGAAAGGGATTAAGTTGTTTTATCGCATATTTGTATAAATAGCTAAAGTTTTCATACAATTCAATCGCTTCAATTGTCTTCACACAAGCCTCATCGTATAGCTTTGCTTTTCATCAAATACTTTTTGGCTTATTCTGGATAAACATACCTCTTCACGCTCGTATTCACTTGCTATAGAGCCATAAGCCTTTGCCCTAAATATCCGTACAAAGTCACCTAATCTATGGGAGAGGGCATGAAATGTATCAGGCTGTCGGTGAACCCCAATCAAGCTATCTTTGATTCCTGTAAGTAATCCTGTTCCTTGGTCACTTACTGTATTATTGATTTCTATATCTCGGTTAGATGTCAAATAGTTAATATGTTTTGACCAAGTCTTAGCACTTCTATCCTCAGCCAATTGTATATTGAGTATCGCGGTACTTTTAGGCTCAACCATTATAAGAATCGGAGTTGAACCTATAAATATCTCATCAAGAAGCGCTGTGATTTGAAAGCTTTTATCCATAGGTATGGATTCTATACTTGGGATTAATGCACCCATCGCTGATAAACTTCTACCGATAGTACTAGCACCAGAATAATCCAACTTCTCACGCTTCATCATTGTAGAGATAGCTCCAAGACTAGAAGCTCCTTCAAATCTGTAGCTTAATATCTTTGAAAAGATTTCTTTTTACTGAGTTTCTTCATTGTTTGATATGTAGTAAATACCAAAGGGAGTAAACGTTGTAATCTCTCTATGAGCATATAGACAAATCTCCTAGAAATGTTGTACTCTATAGCTAATTCTGTGATAGCTCCATACTCTTTTGCTTTTTGTGCTTCATATGCTTGATAGGAAATATCTAATCTTATTTCTGGCGTTAAATCAGCTCTTCTTGCATACTTGATTGCGTAGTAGTTTAAGAGTTCTATAAAGTTTTTTTTAGTATCATCTTTTTACCTCTTACGGTATTTATTGTCCTAGTCACGCTAGTCAAAACTATGCACTTTAGTGCAAGGCTTTAGCTTCTAGGAATGTGTTAAAAGTTAGAATGTGGAATGAGAAATGGAAATCACACAATAAGCCAAATACAAGTACATATAGTATGGGTAACAAAATATAGGTATGGAGTTTTGAAAGGTGATATACAAAAGCGATGCAGAGAGATAATTATACAAATATGTGATGCCGAAGATATTAGAATATTAAAGGGAGTGGTAAGTAAAGACCATGTCCATATGCATATAGAGTATCCTCCAAAAGTGTCAGTGAGTGATATAGTAAAGAAGTTAAAAGGACGAAGTTCAAGAAAGTTACAGGAAGAGTTTAAAGAACTATCAAAACAATATTGGGGAAAGCATTTTTGGGCGATAGGATATGGAGCATGGAGTACGGGAAATGTAAGTCAAGAGATGGTTAATGAGTATCTTGAACATCATAGAAATCCATCAAATAAAGATTTAGCTAATATGATATTGGAATAAGAGAGGAAAGTAATCTACGCGTCAGCTAGGACTTTCAGTCCGTTACACTCAACCTATGTACTTTTAGTGCATAGTGGTTGAGTTCACTCAATACATTGCTTTTGTTGAGTGAGTCTCTTATTTTACTTCTTTTCTTTCATTTATGCTAATTTTTATTGAATTTATTGGGAAGTGTGTAGTTGTTTGGGAGGATGCCAAAAAGTCGTAACATTTTTCTTACCCAGCCTCTAAAGAGGTATTGATAAAAGCACAAAAGATGATGAATTAAGTCTTAGATAAAGTGACCGAGGAGTAATAGGGTAGGGGTGTTCTTAGGGGTAGAGCCATGTCTCTACCCTTGAGCGCATGATGAATATTGAAGTTTTATCGCATATCAAGGGCAGACACAGAGGTCTGCCCCTACAGAGAATTTTTTACCGAAGAAAGACTGCCTCTCGTTCCTCATCGCTCTTGCGTGGGAAGGGGAAGGAGAGTTAATTGAACCGACTTTATCGATAAATTGAATGAGATTTATAATGCTGGGTAGGTGATAAAAAGAGTGTTTTTTATGAGTAGGTATCCCCCGAATTTTAAAAGTTGATTAAACGCCGTGTGTACGGGCTTTGTAGATGGTGCGGATGAGAGGACTCGAACCTCCACGCCGTAAAGCACCAGATCCTAAGTCTGGCGTGTATACCAATTTCACCACATCCGCATGTGATTACACTTTGCAGTGTTTCTTGTACATAGTGTGGCTACACTCATTAGATTCAACCCAAGACCCTCGCTTCTTAGAAGGGCGATGCTCTAGTCCAAATGCTGAGCAATCATGGGCGCACTCAATATAAATAATAAACTAACGCTTTAGTTACATGGCTCTACCACTTCTGAGAGGACTCGGACCATCTAACCCTCAGATCCTAAGTCTTCATGCTCTATCAAATCGAGCCACGATGTGACTTGACTTCATTCATCTGGGTCCGATACTAGGTTCATTACCACTTTGGCTTTTATGTTTTGTATTCGATCTCACGCGACATACCAGCTACCACAAATCTGGCTTAGTCTCTTACTCAACTGTCTATTCGCCTACCATGTATAGTAGCACTTACTTATTATTGAGATGGTTAAAGATTAGAAATGGTATGCGAGTGAAATGCTCCAACTTTTGCACTACTACTTGATCTCCACCCAAAAGATAGATTGAACCCTTCGTTGTTAAATGCGTTTTGATAAACATCAATTGATTTCTTCCCAATTTATCTTTGAATGAAAGAACCGTGCAATTATAGATCAACTCATCCTTTTTCACTCCATCTGCTCAATCCTAACATTCGTGATTCTTCTTCATTGAGAGCAAGGCTTGGATGATATTTCTAGTTGTTTATGCTTGTTTTTGCAATTATAGGTGCGATACATCTTAAGAGTGTTATAATTTCCGTCATGGGATAACTTTATGTTTTTTGGCTTTAAGATTATAGCAGTTATCTCAATGACCTATCTTTAATTTTGGCTTTGCTTTTTGGCTAAGGTATTGTAAATGGAAGCTAATTTAAATACCTCTTTGACGTATTTAAGCCCATGGTAGTGGGCTTTCAGGTCAAGAATACTCATCTCTTTCATAGTAGAGTTTTGACGTAATCCATGAGAGAAATTGACCATAAAAGTAGAGAGATTTGCCCAATTATGGATAGGTGTTTTCTTAATGTTCATAAAATCCTCCATTCCCCAATATTGTTTGGCATCTCGAAAGACAAATTCAATCTGAAAACGAAGTGAATAGTAATCAATAATCTTTTCATAGTCCAATGTCAAATCTGTAGAGAAGAGATTTACATGAGCAATTTTACCTGTGCTTAAATTTATCTTTTGAATAATTACAACATTGAGCCTATCTGCAAACTTACGATGTAGCATTTCCATTTGATAAATTCTTGTTTGGATATTCTTATCTTCGTCTATGGTATCTGATTTTAGATAGGGTTCTGGAAGATTATCATAGTCAATAGCATCTCCATATTTCCTAGGAGATCCTCTTCCTGCATACTCTCCACTATAAGGAAATAGCAGTGCAGAGTTTTTTGAAGTTTAGAAATGATATGTAATCCACATTGCCTCACCATTTGTACAGCAGGATTATTTCCAAATGCTCCATCAAAGACAAAATAAACAATATCAATATGCTTGTCAATCCGTTTAAGTGCCTTATTTACGGACTCTTTGACAAATTTTAGATAGGGTGAGAGTTCAATATCTTTTTTATCTTGATTCCCACTTCCTACAGGTCTTCCGACTTTATTATGCTTCTTTTTCTTACTCTTCTTCACACTTTTATCTTTGATACAACCTTCTTTTTCTCTCGAACTATTTGTTGTGTACTTAGTGGATAAGCTTTTCTTGTTTCTACACTTATCAACGAAAGATTGAGAAATGCCAAACTTTGTATCACTTGGTTTTGGATAGAAGAATAAAACCTATCTACCCCATAAGTATGCTTCCCACTTTTGCTTACTACTACTTCATCTCCACCCAAAAGATAGACTGAACCCTTTTTGATTAAATGCGTTTTGATAAACATCCAATTGATTTCTTCCCAATTTATCTTTGAATGAAAGAAGCGTGTGATAGTTCGATAACTCCCTCCTTTTTCACTCCATCTACTCAATCCTAACATTGTGATTCTTCCTCGCATTGAGAGCAAGGCTTGGATGATTATTTCTAGTTGTTTATGCTTGTTTTTTGCAATTATAGGTGCGATACATCTTAAGAGTGTTATAATTTCTGTCATGGGATAACTTTATGTTTTTTGGTTTAAGATTATAGTAGTTGTCTCATGACCTATGGCTTATATTTTGGCTTTGCTTTTTGGCTAAGGTATTGAATAGAGTAAAATATTTAAATATTAGGCACAAAGGATAGATATGGGTGAAGTAGTACAGCAACTTTCTGGTTTTTTAGAAGGTATTTTATTTTTTGATATTTTATTTGGTTCGGTAGAGGGTTTAAGTATTCCCTTTTTAGTAGCATGGCTTGTCGTTGGAGCTGTATTCTTTACTTTCAAAATGGGCTTTGTCAATGTTTCTTTTTTGGGTCATTCTATTGCAATCTTACGAGGTAAATATAGAACCAAAGACGATAAAGGACTCATTACCCCTTTTCAATCACTGACTACCGCACTCTCAGCTACTGTGGGGCTTGGTAATATCGCTGGTGTGGCTGTGGCGATTATGATTGGTGGTGTGGGGGCTACTTTTTGGATGATAGTCGCAGGATTCTTCTCTATGACACTCAAATTTACAGAAGTGACCCTCTCCTTGCAATACCGAACCTTTTTACCTGATGGCTCTGTCATGGGTGGAGGTATGCGTTACCTCGCAGAAGGACTCAAAGAAAAAGGCATGGGAACACTAGGTAAAGTCTTGGCTGTGGTCTTTGCTGTATTTATGATGGGTGGTGCTTTAGGGGGAGGAAATGCCTTTCAAGTATCCCAATCTCTAGGGGCTGTCAAAGGAGAAATCGCCTTTTTTGAAGCCTACCCTTGGGCGTATGGACTCATTCTTGCGATACTTGTTGGTGCTGTAATTATCGGTGGTGTCAAATCTATAGCCAAAACTACTGAAAAAATCGTCCCTTTAATGGTCACGATTTATCTTTCTGCATCTATCTATATACTCGTCGTCAATTTTGCACTTATTCCTGATGCGATAATGCTCATTGTTCAAGAAGCCTTTGCCCCCACAGCCGTAGCAGGTGGTATGGTAGGTGTGATGGTACAAGGCTTCAAACGGGCTGCCTTTTCTTCTGAAGCTGGTCTTGGGTCTGCTCCTATTGCTCACGCTCCTGCCAAAGTGAAATACCCTGTACGCCAAGGCTTGGTAGCCTTATATGAGCCTTTTATTGATACAGTCCTTATTTGTACCATGACAGCACTCGTCATTGTCACAACAGGCGTGTATAGTGGAGGGACTTCCGAACTCGCAGGGATTATCGAAGCCAAGCAAGGGGCTGCTTTGACCTCGGCTGCGTATGCTACAGTCATCTCTTGGTTTCCTTCTGTCTTGGCTCTATGTGTGACACTTTTTGCCTTTTCTACGATGATTGCATGGTCATACTATGGCGAAAGAGCATGGACATACCTCTTTGGCTCCAAAAGTTCGATGATATTTAAAGTCGTCTTCTTGGTCATTATCGTTTGTTCTGCCATGATAGAAGATTTGGGAGATTTAGTCAATCTGAGTGATATGCTCATGCTAGGCATGGCACTACCCAACCTCATTGGACTGTATCTACTTCGGAACAATGTAAGTAAAGCACTCGAAGGAATATAAAGAGAAGTTGAAGTCTGGAGAATTGGATAGGGAAAGAATAAAGTAGATAACTTTGATAGAAGGATAATTTTCTCCTTTGTCAAGGTTTAATATAGTCCTATTTAAGCACGTATTTTCCTACTTCAATTTATTCTGTTCCAATTCCCAGTACTCCATATCAAAGCTATCAGCGATAGAGATACTCTTATATCCACCCAATTTATCGGCTCGTAGGACTGCTGTCATGGTGTGGGAGATGACATCGTTGATGACATCTGCTTCTTTTTGGGTTCTGCCAAAGCTTATGACTCCGAAGTTTTTGATGACGGCGTATTTTGGGTTGCTATCAAGCATGATTTCAGTGTTGCTGTAGGCAGAGAAATAGGCTTGGTAGGCTACTTTGAAATGTCGCAAGGCATCTTCTACGTCTTCATTGTCTATGACCCAAGGGACTCTTTTGGTTCGGATGATGTGTTCTGGGGTCAAGACTCCTCTTGTGACTTTGGTTCTCAAATCATCTTGTGAAGCGTAATGTAGGGCTAGAGGGCTTTGGATTGATGTGCATAAATTTAGATATAGATAAATCCTCTATGTAAAAGTTTGTGGCTTCACATTCATTTAGGGTAATAGGAGCATGTTCTTCTAAAAAGTCTTCGGCTAAGCTCACGGCTTCTATCATTTTGGTGTAGGATTTTTGTGCATCATTATCAAAGGTAAAGATACCATGATTGTGCAAAATCATGCCCTCACAAGACTCCCAATCAAAGTGATTGTTCTGTCATCTCATAAATCTTTTGTGCCAAGATAAAGCCAGGCATGACATAAGGCACGATGAGAAAACGAGGAAAGAGTTCAGCTATCAAAGTCTGTCCTTTCTTACTGTTTGAGATGGTCACTATCGCATCAGCATGGGTATGGTCAACGACTTTAAAGGGTATGAGTGCGTGAAGGATGGCTTCTACTGAGGGGTTCGGAGCCGTAGCGTCTATCATCGCCTTTTTTTGTCCTGAGACCATATCGGTATCTGAGAGGTTTTTCATCTTTGCCATATCTAGCAAGGTAGCCATCTTGACAGGAGCAAAACCTTCTGCCTTTATAGACACCAAATCCCAGCCTGAGCCTTTGACATAGAGGATTTCTTCGCCCTCTACTATAGACTTAACGGAAGTATTGCCTCCACCATGAAGCACCAACGCGTCACTTTGTCCTAAGAGATTGGAAGTATAGACTCTCATCTCCAAATCTGTTTTACACTCCGATGCTTTGGCATCATCCCATAAGTTTTGCATCGTTTAGACCAATACTTCTAAATTGTCCGAATATTTATGCTCACAATACGGCTCATAGCTAGACTTATACACAGCATAATGTGCCGAAGCTTTATGTCCATCAAGTGCTTCCTCATTTTCCCAACTTTCATAAGCCATAAATTTCCTAGGATTGTCAGCATATTGAAATATCTCATAAAAGAGTACGCCTTTTTCTGCTTTACTTGGAATAACCATTGCTGATAATAGCTCTTTTAGCTTCTCCTCATGACCCTCTTTGGCTATAAATGTGACACGTTTTGTTATTGTCATCGTGATTTTCCTTGTGTGAGTATTTAATCACTTTTATTTTACACACTTTTTAACAAAAACACAAGGATAATTTCAGTAGAATCGGTTTTTCAGTTCAGAGGAGTTTTTATGATTAGAGTTGTCAAGAGAAGTGGACGTGTTGAGACACTAGATGTATCCAAAATACAAAAATATACAGCAGATGCAGTCAAAGGATTGGTTCGGGTGAGCCAAAGTGAACTTGAAGTTGATGCCAAACTTCAATTTCGGGATATGATTACTTCTGAAGAGATACAAACAACACTTATAAAAACGGCTGTGGATAAGATAGATATTGATAGACCCGATTGGACTTTTGTCGCTTCTCGTCTATTTTTGTATGATATTTATCATAAGGCTACAGGTTTTACAGGCTATCAGCATTTGCGTGATTATTTTATTCGAGGTGAAAAAGAGGGGCGTATTGTCTTGGGGCTTAAAGACAAATATGACCTTGATGAACTCAATGATTATCTCAAACCCGAACGGGATTTACAGTTTACCTATTTGGGCATTAGAACACTCTATGACCGTTATCTACTCAAAGACGGAAATGGTAGTCCCATAGAACTCCCTCAGCAACTCTTTATGGGTGTGGCAATGTTCTTGGCTCAAAATGAGTTTGATTGTCAAACATGGGCAAAGAAGTTCTATGACATTTTGAGTAAGTTTGAAGTCATGGCTGCAACACCTACACTTTCCAATGCTAGGACACCCCGTCACCAATTATCGAGCTGTTTTACTAAAGGTACAGAAGTAAGAACAATTGAGGGTTATAAAGCCATTGATAAGATAGAATTAGGTGATATGGTGCTTACGCATAAAAATCGTTTTATGAAAGTCTATGAACTTTTTGAAAGAGATTATGCACGAAATTTAATCTCTTTGGATATTAATGGTTTGATAAAATCTTTGGATGCTACCGAAGAACATCCTGTTTTGGCTTTGAAGAAAGAGGATATTAAGTGCATTAGAAAATTAGGTAATTGTATTTTAAATCAAGGTCAATCCAAAAGATGTTTCAGCCTTAAAGGTGAATATAAAAAAGATTGTGAACTTTTAGACAAAGACTTTTCCTCTACTTGGCATAAAATGGAAGATTTAGATAAAGGTGATTTTGTTTCCGTTTCTTATCCCCAATATGAAGGCAAAGATACCATTTATATTTCTGATTATGTACAAACAAAAAATCTTATTGAAGTTGATGGAAAGATGATGTTTAAAAGAACGAGTAAGTCTTTCTATGCTGTGGAAAGAAGCTTTCTAAGCAATCAAATTCAATCTGTACGCAATAAAATTAAACTCTCAAAAGACTTTATGCTTTTAATGGGCTATTTCTTGGCAGAAGGACATATCTCAAAAGAGAAAAATTCTATTACTTTCACTTTTGGAAGCAAAGAAGTTTCTTATATAGAAGAGACAAGGCAAATTTTAGAAGATATTTTTGATGTGAAAGTTTGTGTTAATGTAAATAAAGATAATAGTACGAATGTTATTGTACATAGTAAAATTATTGCTCTCTTCTTCTATAAATTAGTAGGTACAGGGTTTGATAAAAAAATACTTAATAATGATATATTATTTGCAAATCCAAAAGTACAAAAGTGGCTCTTGGTTGCTGCTATTCGTGGTGACGGATGTGCGTTAAAAGAGGGCTATCAACTCACAATGTCAAATCAAAAATTGATACAACAACTTTTTGAAATTGCTTTGCGTTGTGGTCTTTCTCCATACATGAAAGAAGATGCTCAAAAACATAAATTTGCTACAATTAAAGCCTCTCATCTTAAAATAGGCGTAAGAGAAGATAAAAGTTTTGTGATAGATGTCAATAAGAACCTTAAGAATATTCATTTAGATATAAATCTTAATGTCAAATCTACGTTAAGATATTTTTGGTTCAAAAATGAATATTTTATGAAAATTATTGATAAAACAGAATCTTATATTGAAGAAAAAGTGTATAATATTGAAGTAGAAGATGATCATTCTTATTCTGTAGCAGGAGTGAATGTACATAACTGCTATATCGGGTCAACTCCTGATAATATTGAAGGTATCTTTGATGCCTTTAAAGAGATGGCATTACTTTCTAAATTTGGTGGTGGTATCGGTTGGGATTGGTCTTTGGTGCGTGGTATGGGTTCTTATATTGATGGACACAAACACGCAGCTGGAGGGATTGTACCATTTTTGAAAATTGTAAATGATGTGGCGATTGCTGTTGACCAATTGGGTACGAGAAAGGGCGCAATCGCTGTCTATATCGAACCGTGGCATATGGATATACGTGATTTTTTGGACTTAAAGAAAAACTCTGGAGAAGAGAGACGACGTGCCCATGATTTATTTCCTGCTTTGTGGCTGAATGATATCTTTATGGATAGGGTGCAAAAAGATGAAATGTGGACGCTTTTTGACCCTTTTGAAGTGCCTGAACTGACCACCTTGTATGGTGAAGCCTTTGAAGCACGTTATGAAGAGCTTGAAAACTCTGATGATGAGATTACGAGAGAGACGGTGTCTGCGAAGAAGCTTTGGAAAGAGATGTTACGTTCATATTTTGAGACGGGTAATCCTTTCTTGACCTTCAAAGATACGGCAAACCGTGCCAATCCTAATAAGCATGTTGGGGTGATACGAAGTACCAACTTATGTACAGAAATATTTCAAAATACCAGTCCAAATACCTATAAAACACGATTTACTTTTGATGATGGGAGTGTAGAAGCCTATGATGAAAATGAGATGCTCACAGTGGGCAATGGTACGACAAAACCTGCGAAGAAGATTACGGCATTGGACAGTCTTAATGGTAAGCAAATTTGGATAGTAGATAAAGAAAAGACTGATGGGGATACGGCTGTGTGTAACTTGGCTTCTGTCAACCTCTCTAAGGTACATACCAGAGAAGATTTGGAACGGGTAGTGCCTATTGCGATACGGATGCTTGACAATGTCATTGACCTCAATTTTTATCCTCTTGCCAAAGTCAAAAAGACCAATGCCAAATCACGTTCTATTGGTTTGGGTGTGATGGGTGAGGCACAAATGTTGGCAGAGTCCAAGATAAAATGGGGGTCTGCGAAGCATTTTGAGAAGATAGATGAAGTGATGGAGTCTTTTTCTTATTATACGATTGAAGCGTCTTCTAACTTGGCACTTGAAAAAGGAAAATATCCTACTTTTGAAGGTTCAGATTGGAGTCAAGGGATTTTCCCTATAGACAAAGCCAATGCTGAGGCGTGTAAATTGGTAGATAGAGGAGGGCTATTTGGATATAGTCATGATTGGTTAGGACTCAAAGAAAAGGTCAAAAGTGATGGTATGCGTAATGGCTATTTGATGGCGATTGCTCCTACGAGTTCGATTTCTATTCTCACAGGTACGACCCAAGCGATTGAACCCGTGTATAAGCGAAAATGGTTTGAAGAAAATCTTTCAGGTCTCATTCCTGTGGTAGCACCCAATCTTTCTGCTGATACATGGGAGTATTACACTCCTGCGTATGATTTGGATCAAAATATCCTCATCAAAGCAGGGGCGATTCGTCAAAAGTGGCTAGACCAAGGGCAGAGTCTCAATATCTTTATTACCCTAGACAAAGCTTCGGGTAAATATCTCAATGAGATTTATATGAATGCATGGAAGTTTGGACTCAAATCTACCTATTATCTAAGAAGTCAATCTCCTGAGAGTTCTGGAGATGTAGAAGATAGAAGCCAAGAGTGTGTAGGATGTCAGTAAAATAGCTAAGTTTTAACTTCTTGTGCTAAACTTAGTTATAAATTACACTAAAGAGAGGAAGGAATATTCTTATGAATATAGACAAAGGGAATAAGCAAGAAAAAAGACATGCACTTTCTCACCTTTTTGTTGTAGTACTCATGACTTTGGGTCTCTTTGTTTTTGTGAATATTAGCAATGAGAACGAAAATTCAGACTATTTTATCCTAAAAATACTCTGTGTTACTTTATTTATATTTTCTGTATTTCATTATTTTATACTCATTAAGTTTCCTTATTTTATGAGTGGTTTACGTAAATCTATGTTACTTTTATTTGATGTGATAGTCTTAACTTTTGGTATTTTCTTTCTTGGGGAGGAAGGTATCTATTTATTGCCTTTGTATGTCCTTATCGTCATGGAAAGTGGCGTAAGTTTTGGTTGGGGATATGTATTTTTTACTTTGAGTTTGTCTTTTGTCTCGTGGGGGACACTGTGGTGGATTTCTCTCTATTGGGTAGGACAAGAGAAGGTATTACTAACTTTTGCCATGATTACCTTAGTGATTCCTTTTGTCTATTTGAAACGTATGCGACAGATGTATCAAACACAAGAGAGTTTGCATGAATCGTTGATTAGTACCAATTATGAAGCCAACTATGATACTTTGACAGGTTTGGCCAATAGAAAGCATTATGATGTGTATATGATGAATCTTCTGAAAGAAAAGGCTTTTTTTGCTTTATTGTTTATTGATTTGAATAAGTTTAAAGTCATTAATGATACGCATGGGCATGATGTGGGTGATGAGGTACTGATTGAAGTGGCAAGACGCTTGAAGAGTAGTCTTGATGAGGGTGATATGTTGGCTAGGCTAGGAGGAGATGAATTTGTGATTATCACCAAAAGAAAGAAAGCTTTTTTGGCAAAATTTATTGAGAAACTAGAACAAGTTACCATCGGTCGTCATCAAATTAGAAAAGTTTCGGTTTTGATTGAATTGAGTATTGGGATTAGTCTTTTTCCTGATGACAGTAAATCGGAAACCTTTTTGCGTAAATATGCAGATGAAGCCATGTATGTAGCCAAAAAAGCAGAGGGAGAATACCATGTGTTCTATGCTGACTTACCTAAGAATGAGTATGGGTAACATGGGGTATAATAAATACAGTAAAGGGTTAATTTGAGCGAAAACTTGATAGGTTACATTGATGACCAAGGCAATATATTAGACACACAAAGTGCAGGGGAAAACCCTACAGCTACAGCCATAGAATATGACAACTCTGAGGCATCTTTGGAGATAGTACGTCATTCTACAGCACACCTTATGGCTCAAGCCATTACCGAACTCTATCCAAACTCACAGTTTTTTGTGGGACCTGTGATAGAAGAGGGGTTTTATTATGACTTCAGAATAGATGAGCAGATAGGTGAATCTGACCTTAAAACCATTGAAAAAAAGATGAAGTCTCTTATCAAAAAAAAGTATAAAATTGAAAAGTATGAGATAAGTAAGGCCGAAGCCTTAGCCAAAATTTGCTGATGATGATTTGAAGCTAAAGGTAATGGAACGTATTACAGATGATACGCTTAAGCATCTACAAGCAAGGGGAGTTTGAAGACCTTTGTCGTGGTCCTCATGTTCCTGCTTTACGTTTCTTACATAACTTTAAGCTTACACGTGTTGCTGGTGCGTATTTAGGTGGTGATGAAAAGGCTGAGATGCTTACGCGTATTTATGGTATTGCTTTTGCCGATAAAGAATCACTCAAAGCACACTTACACATGATGGAAGAAGCCAAAAAACGTGACCATCGTAAGATTGGTAGTGAAATGGAACTCTTTATGTTCAACGAAGAAGCAGGGTCAGGGCTTCCTTTTTGGATGCCAAAAGGGGCAAAGCTTCGTTATAAACTAGAGACTATCTTACATAAAGCACACCTCAGACGTGAGTATCAACCTGTGCGTGGACCAGAGATTCTAAAAGCTGATATGTGGAGAACTTCTGGACATTATGCCTGTTATGGTGATAATATGTACCTTACTACCATTGATGAGCAAGAATATGGCATCAAGCCGATGAACTGTTTGGGGCATATCTTGGTCTTTAAACAAGCACAAAAGTCTTACCGTGACTTGCCTTTACGTTATTATGAGTATGGAGTGGTACACCGTCATGAAAAATCTGGTGTACTTCATGGGTTGCTTCGTGTACGTGAGTTTACACAAGATGATGCACATATCTTTTGTGAACCCCATCAAATTGCTTCTGAGGTCTTGGAAGTGGTTGAATTTGTAGATGCTGTGATGAAACTCTTTGGCTTTGAATACACGATGGAAATCGCCACCAAACCAGAAAAAGCGATTGGTGAAGATGCTGTATGGGAATTGGCTACTCAAGGGCTAAAAGATGCACTTGATGGCAATACATTGCCTTACACAATAGATGAGGGTGGAGGAGCATTTTATGGTCCAAAGATAGACATCAAAATCACAGATGCTATTGGACGTAAGTGGCAATGTGGTACGATTCAAGTCGATTTTAATCTTCCTGAGCGTTTTGATGTAGAATATGTAGGCGAAGACAATACACGCAAAAAACCAGTAATGATTCACCGTGCGATTCTAGGTTCATTTGAACGTTTTATTGGAATTTTAACTGAGCATTATGCAGGAGAGTTTCCTTTCTTCTTAGCCCCTTTGCAAGTGATTATTATTCCTATCTCTTCAAGTCATGTGGCGTATGCAAATAGTTTGAAGAAAGCCTTACTTTATAGCGATATTGATGCAGAGGTGTATGACAAGAATGATTCTCTGAATAAACGTGTACGAAATGCAGAGAAACAGCGTGTGCCTTATGTCGTGATTATAGGGGATGAAGAGGTAGCAAATGCAAGTGTCGCTATCCGTGATAGACGAAATAAAGAACAGTATAATCTTACACAAGATGAATTTATGGTAAAATTGGGTAAACAACTTCAAAAAGGCAAAATTTGAGCAGACAAAACGATAGAAATAATAGAGGTAGAAAAAAAGCAGATGATACCATCATGAATGATGCTATCAGAATCCCAGAACTTAGAGTTCTTGGTGATGATGGTGAACAGTTTGGTATCATCTCTCGTGATGCAAGCAATGGATATTGCCAATGAAAAAGGCTTAGACCTTGTACTCATGTCACCAGATGCCAAGCCTCCTGTAGCCAAAATCATGGACTATGGTAAGTATAAATATGAGCTAGAAAAAAAGAAAAAAGAAGCCCGTAAAAATCAAAAAAAGATTGAAGTCAAAGAGGTCAAGTTTTCTTGTAAAATTGCCGAAAATGACATCAGTTATAAAGTCAAACATGCACGTGAATTCTTAGAAAAAGGCAAACACGTCAAATTGCGTGTCTTCTTAAGAGGACGTGAGATGGCAAACCCTGAATGGGGCGTAGATGTACTCAACCGTGTATGGCCTATGTTAGAAGATGTAGGTAACCTTGAGAGTCGTCCTAGTCAAGAAGGACGTTATATCAATATGTATGTGACACCACTTAAGAAGTAGGCTGAGGACTTTTAGTCTCTCACCTCATAATGCAATTTCAATCCTTCATCTGTCATCATAAATCCTGAGATAAATATTTTGCCTTCGTGTACCATTTTGTGATGGCTTTTGCATAGAGGGATGAGATTGTATTTATGATTTTTGTGAAAGTGGGTGATATTGCCTTGTGCATTGGCTTCTTTTTGGGCTGAGATATGATGGACTTCTTCTACAGTTTTGTCGCATAAGGCACAGGTACTCAGATAGAGACTTTTATTGTATTTACTGCTTTTTTGCTGACGTAACTTTTTGATTTGTGAAGTATTTTTATGTAGGGAATCTCGTATGTCTTGTGCCATTTGTAAAAATGTTTTGTCCATGTGTAATGACTTGGCAAATTCTAACCCATAGAGACTGTCTCCCATGCCTAGTTGCAAGACACGATTATAGATGAGTGTATCTTCTGCTTCATCATATTTGATACCCAAATGCAAGAAAATAAGGTTTTTGACCTCTTGAAGTTGGCTTACGGTACTGAGTTGGTGTAAATGGGTAGCAAAGATAAAATGCGTCTTTAGGGAGATGAGTTTCAAGATACTACTTGACACAATGGCAAGGGCAGATTCTGTTTCTGTCCCTTGGCTAATCTCATCACCTAAGACGAGCGTATGTGCATTGCTACGGTTAAAGATATTTTTGAGTTCCATCATTTCTACAGCAAAGGTAGATAAGCCTTTGTACAAATTGTCTTGTGAGACAATACGCGTAAACAGCTTTTCATACAGACCAAAACGTAGTTCTACAGCAGGGACAAAAAACCCTGCTTGGGCAAGAATCACACACAAACCCATACTCTTCATCAGTGAGGATTTCCCCGAAGAGTTTATCCCATAAAGCAGTACGCCCAAGACATCTTCACCTTCACTAGCATTGAGGGTAATATGGTTGTGTTTGGTTTGATTGTTCTGCCCCAAGAAGACATCATTGGGGACATAGATACCTCTTTCGTCATTGGATTCTATAATCGGATGGCGTAATCCCACGACTTCAAAAAAAGAACCTTTCTCTAGGATAGGACGAGAGAGATTCATGCTTTGGCTACACTCTGCATTGGAGATAGCCACATCAATACTTGCGATAAAATCTATGAGAGTATCGAGCAAAAGAGAAAAACGATGCTCTAAGACATCAAGGCTTTGATGGTAGCGTGTTTTGACAAGAGAGACCAACTTTATCTGTGCTGATTCATAATTACGCGTAATATTTTCAAAGAGTGGAGCGTGAATTTTGACCGTATTTTTGAGATATTTATAATGAAAGTCTTTACAAAAATGGTGTTGATTATCAATAGTTACAAAAGCCTCTTTGAGTACTTTTTCGATAAGTGAAAACCTATTTTTGGTGAGATGTAGATAATATCCCTCACTTTCCATATAAGACACACTGGTATAAGGTGCTTGTTTAGTAGAGGTTTGTGTTTTGTCAAAGAAGGATTCTATATAGTCTGCGACGGTTTGTATTTTGACCACTTCTAAGGCTTGTTTGCCAAGGAGAGTATCAATAGTAGGGTGGATACCTTGGTTAAAGAGGTTTGCACTAATTTGCTCAATACGAAACTTGGCACAAATATCCAAATTGAAAGTCTCTTTTAAGGCTTTGGACATCTCTATGGTCTCATCATACAGACTAGCATCCAGAGGAATCCCTTCTTTGGACGCATCTTGTATGAGTGCTAAAATAGCATCAAGAGAACCAGCAATATAGGTAAGTTCTACGGGGTGGAGTTTGCGTAACTTGATACGTCTAGTAATACGTTCTAGGTCATAGATTTGTTTGAGATGGGTTTTGAAACGATTGATATGAGGCAGAAGTTTTTCGCTTAAATCATAACGTTTTTCTAAAATTTCTTTGTCCATAATAGGATTGAGTAGGCGTTCTTTAAGTAGGCGTTTACCAAAGGCTGTAGAGGTTTTGTCCATGAGAGAAAGCAAGGTAGTATCAGCAGGATTCCTAGAGATGACAGAGAGCTGTTCCATCGCATTATTACCAATATACATCGAACGTCTGTTACCCAAGAATTGTGGCTTGTTCATCTTTTCGATAATAGTCTCATCATGTTCAATAATAAAATCTATCAAAATACTCAACGATTCTGTCGTATAAGGATGCCGTTCCAAGTCCAAAAACTCAATCGCAGAGAGAAAGGAATTGATAGCAAAGATACGCACAAAAAGGGCATTTTGAAAGACAATTTTAAAACGCTTGGTATTGATGATATGGTGCAAGGATTTAAGCTCTAGGTATTGTATGACCCACGTCTCGTCAATCTCTTTACTGTCCAAGGTAATAATCACTTCTGCAGTGTTATAGGTTTGCAATAAATTAAAGGCTTCATCAAGTGCATAGGTTTTATCATCACGGCTAGAGTGAATTTCATTGCAAATGGTTTTGCCAGTAGAGACATCAATGGCTGCGTATCCTACAGAAAATATTCCTGCATTTTCATCAATGAGTAAGGAGACGATATTGTTTTCTTTGGCTTCGCTAATATAGTCAAAGTTTGTCCCAGGAGAGATAATATTGGAGACATAACGTTGGATATTGGGGACTTCACCTTTTTGCTTGACTACGACAATGGTATATTTCTTGCTGTCAATCAGACGTGAAAGATAACGCTCCAAAGAGACAGTAGGCACTCCTGCTAAGAGAGGATTGGAGAATGAGTTTTCAAGGATGGATTTGTTTTTACGGGTGAGCTGAATATTGAGTAAGGTAGCGACTTCTTTGGCTTTGCCTATTTTCATCTCATCATTGTTGACTTCATAGACTTCATAAAATGTGCCTATCTCGATAAGAATGAGCGTATCTTTACCATATTTCTCTTCAAAATGAAGCTGTAATTCAAAGTATATTTCTGTGAGAAGTTTCTTTTTTTGAGACAGTATTTCAGCGATTTTATTCACGAAGCGAACCCTTCTTTGGTTATAGAGTTAAGATTTTAACTAAGATAAACACAATAATAGATAAAAACTTTTAGATTCTCTGATTTATGCCATATTTTAGATACTATTGATATAATATTCTTCATGAAAAAGGAATAAATATGTCTATACAACCTATTGAAATAGTAGAAGAATTAATCAATATTCTTCCAGATTCTAGCATTAAAGCAGACCTTCTTAAAGAGGTTAGAGTCGTACAAGAAGAGACTTTACGGATTGAAGCAGAGTCTATTAAAATTCATAAAGCACTAGAAAGATTAGTAGGGAATGAAAAAAGATTTATTAATTCGGTCAGTCATGAGCTTCTTACACCATTGAGTGTGATGTTGGGATATACTGCACTTCTTGATGAAACAGCTTTGAGCAACAAACAAAAAAAGTATTTGCATAAGATTATCCAAAGCTCAGACCATCTTACGTCTCTGATGAGTGACGTATTTGATATGGCAAAATTTGAAGACAATAGCATTGCTTTGTCTTTAAGTGAGTTCGATTTGGATGATACACTCAATGAATGTGCTAGGCTAATGAAGTCAAAAATATCTGATAAAATACACTTTATTGTCGATATTCCTCTTTTGGATTATTCTGTGATTTCAGACAGCAAAAGGGTAAAACAGATTTTTACTAACTTACTTTCCCATGCTGTAAAATGTACGAAAAAAGGTTCAATTCATTTTTATGTCAAAGAGGTAAAAGAGCTAGAGAACAATAAAGTAAAGATAACAATCAATGTCGATGATACGGGCAATGGTATCCCTAAAAAGAGGCTCAAAATGCTCTTTGAGCCTTTTGATTCTACAGACAGCACAGAGGATACAGGTTTGGGATTGTATATCTCCCAACAACTTGCACATTTGATGGATGGAGATATTGTTGTTGATACTACGACCGATAGGGGAAGTAAGTTTTCTGTGTCACTGATTGTTGAAAAATCTAGTAAAAAAGAGATAGGCAAGGAACTCCAAGGTGCAAATATCCTGATGGTTGCTAAGAAAGATGAATTTATCAATACGCTTTCACAAGACTTTATGGGTCTAGGCGTGAATTTCCAAAACTATAGTATCATCAATAATGATATGAGTACAGCACTCATTCAGATGATAGTTAGTGGAAAGTTTTATGATATGGCTATCTTTGATATTGATATATTTAAAAATAATACGGCCTATATTGCAGGTACACTCAAGGCGATTAATCCTAAGATAAAATTACTTGCATTTTCAGAAGAAGACAATGATGAACTCTTTTTTGAATTTGACCAAGTGATACATAAGCCTATCTCTTCTCAACGCTTTGTCAAAGAGATAGATAGGATATATTTTGAATTATTTTTAGCTAAAAAAGTCGTGATTGATTATTCCAAATTAGATATTTTGATTGTTGAATCTATAGAACTCCATAGAGAATATGAAAAAGAAATGCTCAATAGCTTTTTCTGTATTGCGTGTGATACAGCAGTCAATGGGAAAGAAGCGATAGCCAAAGCCAAAGCCAAACAGTATGATGCTATTTTAATGGATATGTCTATGCCTGTGATGGATGGAGTAGAAGCGACACGAGAGATACGCAAATTTGATACGCAGATACCTATTATTTGTATGAGTACCAGTGTGTATAAAGAAGATAAGCGTCTAGCCCAAGATGCGGGGATGAATGATTTTATCCAAAAGCCATTAGACAAAATAGATATTGAAAATACACTGTTAAAATTGGTTAACAAAGGGTTTTCTACTGTTGAAGTCATGCCTAGCATTCCTGAAAACCTTTCGGGACTAGATATGAGAATCATTGCAAAGAAACATTTAGAACAGAATTTTCAACCCGAAGTAGCCAATAGACTGTTTGCCAAAGCATTAGAAAGTATCAAAGTTTATATTGAACGTATTGAAAAAAGCTTTAAACATAAAGATACCGCTTCACTGATAGAAGACTTCCATATCTTAAAAGGTGTTTGTTCTAATATCGGACTCAAAGAGATATCCAACGAAGCTGGACGACTACAAAAGCTGTCTGAAAAAGGGGAATTACTCCTTATTGTTTTACCAACAAAAATGATAGTAAAAAATTTAAAACTTCTTTTAGATGAGTCACATTAAATATTTGGGAAAGTTTGGGTATAATGCACTCCAATTTTCTATGAAATAGTCTCTATCACATTGAAAAAATATCCCAAGGGAGTAAGCTTATGCCAAAAATGAAAAGCGTTAAAGGTGCTGTAAAGCGTTTTAAAGTCAAAAAAAGCGGTAAAATCAAAAGAGGAACAGCGTATAGAAGTCACATTCTTACCAAAGTCGATGCCAAGCATCACCGAACTATGAAAAGTGCAAAATATGTTGATTCAGCTGATGCAAAAAATATCAAAGAGATGATTAACTAAGTTAAACATCTTTGAGAGAATATCCCCCGATTAGGGGCAAGTTTAGGCAGAGAAAATGCTTAACACCGATTCTACATATAGATAAGGTAAAGGATAACCATGAGAGTAAAAACAGGTGTCGTAAGAACACGAAGACATAAAAAACTATTAAAACAAGCTAGAGGGTTCTACAGTGGTAGAAGAAAACACTTTAGAAAAGCCAAAGAGCAACTCGAACGTTCATTGGTCTATGCTTATAGAGATAGAAGACAAAAGAAAAGAGATTTCAGAAGATTATGGATTACGCGTATCAATGCTGCAACTAGATTGAATGGTTTGACATATTCAACATTTATGCATGGTCTCAAACTTGCAAACATCGAACTTGACAGAAAAATCCTTGCTGATATGGCAATGAACTTCCCTGAATCGTTCACACAAATAGCTGAAGCATCTAAAGTAGCACTTGCTAAATAGTTTTCGCTAATCATACCTTGGAGGAGTTTTTCCTTCGGGGTATTCTAATAATGCCCACCAATAGCAAAGATATGAATTGATATATCGGTAAAACTATAGACCAATCTATCTTTTTGAGAAAGTCTTCTTGAATATAATCCACTAAGAGAATGTTTCAGTGCTTCAGGTTTTCCATACCCCTGTGTTGGGTCATCTCTTTGCAGTTGTTTGAGTATCTTACAAAGGTTTTTATGGAGTATCTTATCGTTTTTGCTTAATGTTTCATATTTTTCCCATGTATCACCTTCAAAAGTTAAAGACCTCATTATTCATTGTCTAAGTGTAATTCATCTTGGCTTGGAGTATATCCATGATGACTATTATAACTTTGTATAGATTTTCCTATTTGTTGCATCAATTCTTGATTTTGAATAATATAAAGTGTTTCTTGTTCTCTATTATAATCTTCTAAAGAGAGTACCACAAAAGATTCACCATTTTTTCTACTAACGGTTAGAGGTTCGTGGTTATTGATGGTATTATCCACATGATATTTTAAATTTGCCCGAAATTGATTTACAGAGAGTGTCATAGGTCTTCCTTCAAAACTTTATTTAATTGTACTGTAATACGGTACGCTTGTCAAATGTAAAACTTCAGAGATAGTTTAAGTATATTCTTGATATGCTATTGCTTTATACCAAGGAATACCCTATGAATAGCACAGCACTATGGATAATCATTTTAATCATTTGGATTTTTACTTTACAAAGTAGGATAAAAAAGCTTGAATATATGCTGAGGACGAAGCAAGAGAGAAAACTAAAGACAAAAAGATAGAGAATATCCCCTCTCCTAGCCTAGAAATTCAAAAAGAAAAAAAACCTATCCCTTTACCGTTACCAAAAAACACTATTCCCCAAATACAAGAACCCTCTAAGATATTTTCCTTTATCAAAGACTATTTTACAGGGGGGAATGTTTTGGTGCGTGTAGGGAGTGTAATACTCTTTATTGGTTTGGCATTTTTGGTGAAGTATGCGTCTGAACATTCGGTCATTAGTATGGAGATACGCTTGTGGTTTGTCGCTGTAGTAGCTGTGGTGTTGATTGTCTTAGGGTGGAGGCTTAGGGAGAGAGAAGGGGCGTATGGGCAGATATTGCAGGGGCTTGGTATTGCGATACTCTATCTTCTTATCTATGCCACTTCCAAGTTTTATGATTTGCTTTCTCTTGATACGGCATTTATATTGATGTTTTTTATAGTGATACTAGGGTCTGTCTTGGCTGTGATAGAAAATGCCTTAGCCTTGGCATTCTTTGCGACAGCTGGGGGCTTTCTTGTACCTCTTTTGACCTCAACGGGTGAGGGTTCTTCTGTGCTACTCTTTAGTTATTACACCTTGCTAAACCTAGGGGTCTTTTCTGTAGCGTGGTATCGTTCTTGGCGTGTGTTAAACCTCTTGGGTTTCGTGTTTACTTTTGTGATTACTTCTATGTGGGGAATATTGCATTATACGCCTGAACTTTTTACCTCTACCGAACCTTTTTTGATACTCTACTTTTTTATGTATCTTGCTATTACTATACTCTTTACACTCAAACATCCTTTTGAGCCAAAAAATCTTGTCGATGGGACGCTTGTCTTTGGTCTACCAGTGATTGCCTTTCCTTTACAGATAAAATTGGTACATCTCTTTGAGTATGGGGAAGCCTATAGTGCGGTATTCTTGGGCTTGGTTTATTTACTGCTTTATAGACTGTTGAAGGATAAAGAGCGAAGTGTCTTATTGGCTCAGTCGTTCTTGGCATTGTCTGTGGTATTTGGAACTATCTCGATACCGTATATCTTTGATGCTGATGTGACTGCTGTGTTATGGTCACTAGAGAGTGCTGGTATGATTTGGTTATCACTGAAGCAATCACGCAAAGTGACACGTTATGCTGGAGAATTTTTACTTTTCCTCTCTCTTTGTATTTATTATGAGTCTCTCTCTATTCAAGGTGCTACCTTTGGAGACTATTTGGGCTATATTATCGTGATTATTGCTTCTTTGCTAGGGTCATATTTACTCGATACCCATCCCAAAAAGCTTCCTTTTTTTGACAGATTTTTAGCCAAAGTCTTTTTGTTTTTTGCTATGATTTTGTGGTTTAAAGGTGCTGATACTTTTTCTTATGCTTATTTTGCCTATCCTCACTATCAAGAGCTTTTGATAGCCTTACTTGTGGGGGCATCATTACTTATGTTGCTCACACACTTTATCGCATGGCAACTTCTTGTGAGTACACTACAAGGGACGCTAGTCCTAGGTATATGGATATATATGGTACAAAGCAATAGCTTAGTGGGGATACTCCATCCCTTTGAAGGCGTGGGAATATTTGCATTAGGTGGCTTGTTTATCTTGCATTTCATCATGCTCTATCGCTACGCAAAACTTTGGTATTTTAAAAAGGAGATTCATCTCATAGGTCTTTGGTTTATCGTGATACTATTTACCCTAGAATTACAGTATCATATTAACATCCTCTATCATAGCCAAATGCTCAATATGATAGCCCTTGTCATGATACCCTTGCTTACGAGTATGGCTTTACTACGCGTTCATAGCTATAAATCTTTTTTTGCTCCTCTACAGAATAGCTATCAACTCATGGGTGTTGGAATCATGGTCTTGTGGCTCTTTCTTTGGGAATATTTGGCTCTTTTTCTTCTGCCATCTCCTATAGACAGCTATCTGCCACTATTAAATACCCTTGACATGATACAAATACTTGTAATGTCACTTATCTTCTATTGGATAGTCAAAAACAATCAAGCCTTCACATCTCAGACTAGAAGCATATTGTATGTCTTATCTTCTATCATGTCTATCTTGATACTCAGTACACTATTTGCTAGAAGTGTGCATATCTATCAAGGGGGTAACATACCGTATCATCCCTCTATGGAATGACAGCTATTTACAAACAGGACTTTCTATCCTTTGGAGTATCATCGCTATTGTCATTATGCTTCTGTCTAAACGTTACGCAAACCGTCCTCTATGGTTGGGAGGGTTTGGCTTACTCCTCATCGTGGTACTCAAACTCTTTTTTGTAGAACTAGCCCATTCGGGAAGCTTGGAGAGGATTGTATCATTTTTGGTCGTGGGGTCACTGCTACTTGTGATAGGGTATTTTGTACCCTTGCCACCTAGTAAAGTACATCAGCGTAAATCTTGAGCTTGAGAAACCCAGAAGTCTTTTTTGGCACGATGTGCAAAGGCTGTATTTTCTTCTAACCATGCGATATTTTCATCGTTCCAATTGGCAATTTGTTCAAAGTAAAAGATACCTGCTAGATTGAGTTTCTCTTCTAATTTGGGACCGATACCTTTGATTTGAGAGAGTGTATCTTTAGGTGTATCAGGGCTTTCTATGAGCTGAGGCTTTGTCATAACTTGTTTTATCACTTGTTCTAGTACTAATTCTTCTATTGGTTCTATTGGTTCTATTTTAGCTTCTTCTTTGATTTCTTCTTGGGCATCAAGATTTTTTACGGCATCTATGACTTCTTGAGTGGCTAGGTCAATAGGCATCTCCTTGAGTGCGATGACTTCTTTAGTTTCTTCACTCTTTTCTTCTGTAGGTGTTTCTGTTTTGGCTGTAGAAGACTTTTTGTTAGCAGTCTTGGCTACTATATATCCGATAATGAATCCTATGATTCCTGCGATAACTAAACAAATAGCAATTTGTGATGCAATTTCTAACATGGTTATTTTCCTTTGTTTTGGGTGTGGTTTATTTCTCTATCTTGACTCACTTTGTCTCTTTCAATCATCAGTCGTTTTTGTTGTGTCTCTATGCCTAAGATGACTTTATCCATCTCTTCTATGGCGATACTTCTATCGTTTAAAACCCTTTTCATGAGTAAGTCTAATGCTTCTAAGGCTTGGTCTCTATCCAAGAGTGCCAAATCTCGCTCGTCAAGACTAGAAAGTAAATACTCTAGTATTTTTTCTTTGTCTTCTTCAAGAATAACGTTATGCTTCTTTACTACTATCGCAGGAGTAGGGTTAAGAATAGCTTGGGGTTTTGGAGGTACAATAACTTCTACTTCAATGGGTTTTGGAATAGGGATGAGTATAGCTTCTA
Organism: Sulfurovum sp.; assembly: GCA_030949325.1. GTDB lineage: Bacteria > Campylobacterota > Campylobacteria > Campylobacterales > Sulfurovaceae > Sulfurovum. Next base: position 11,623 of record JAUZSQ010000011.1, on the reverse strand, counting down.
CAGGGATAATAGGTACGATGACTTTGACAAGTACAGGAGATTCTTTCTCTACTAAAAATAGAGTGATGGGAGTCTCATCTGTCTGTTGCATTTCATAAATACTAGAGGTTTTTTGATAGATACAAGTAACAATAAGTAGGATGAAAAGAGAGAGTAACGCTAAGAGGGTTTTTTTTCATAATATCTTTCCTTAAGTAATGGTTTTAAGGAGAGAATATTAGCGTAAAAGCTATTAAAAATAGCTTAAACTTATAATATTTATTATTTTATACTATAAAAATAGTAGGAATAATAATTGGGTAACGTTTTTTGGTGCGTATGACATGTTTTCTTACAACAGATTTTATATCATTTTCTATATCTCTTGGATTTTTAAGGGATTCTGGTTTGATATTGAGGAACAGGGTTTCAAGTAATCCTTCTATCTCTTTTTGGAAGCTTCTTAATGCTTTCTCGGAGATGAGTCCATGGGTAGTAATAACAGGGTTCCCTACGATTTTTTGGTTACTTTGTGATACTTGTGCAACGATATTAATGATACCATCTTCTGCAAGTTTTTGTCTATCTACGACTACGTCATTTTCGATAGTCATATTATTTTGGTTGTCAATAAAGGTTTTACCCGATTTTACTGTTTTGACTTTCTTGAGGTACTTGGTGGTGAGTTCTATTTGGTCACCATCACTCATCAATAAGATATTTCTCTCATCTACTCCACACTCTACAGCTGTTCTGGCATGTTTGGCAATATGATTATATTCTCCATGCACGGGCAAGAAGAATTTAGGCTGAATCAGTCTCAAAATAAGTTGTTGTTCCCCTTGTGAAGCGTGACCTGAGACATGGATATTGTCAAATTCTTTATAACGTACGGTCACTCCTGCTTTGATAAGCTTGTTCATAAGTCCAGAGACAGAACCTTCATTACCTGGGATAGCAGAGGCAGAAATAATAACGGTGTCGCTTGGCTTAAGCTTGATATGTCTATGCTCATCTGATGCCATACGGTTGAGTGCTGCCATGGTCTCACCTTGTGAACCAGTAGTGACTACAAGTACTTCATTGTCCGAATACTTTGGTACTTCATGGACTTCAATAAAGTGCTTATCTTCAATATCTACAAATCCTAAAGCACGATTTGTTTCGATATTACGCTCCATAGAACGACCGATAACACAAATCTTTCTCCCATGATGTACCGCTCTTTCCATCGCTTGGAAAATACGGTGTACATTGGATGAGAAAGTGGACATAATGACCCTTCCTTTGGCAAGGTTAAAGAGCGTATCAAAGGTTTTTCCTACGACTTTTTCACTTTTGGTATAACCTGCATTGTGTGAGTTTGTAGAATCAGAGAAAAGACAAAGTACCCCTTTTTCACCATAATGAGCAAAACGGCGTAAATCCATAGTATAGTTATCTACAGGTGTGTGATCGACTTTGAAGTCAGCGGTATGGATAATCGTTCCTGCTGAAGTTTCAATAGCCAAAGAACAGGCATCAATAATAGAATGCGTATTGTGCATCCACTCGATAAGCATATCACCAATTTGATACTGTTTTCTAATCGTGACAAAATTGAAGTTCTTGGTGTATTGGCTCAATCCATGTTCATTAAATTTGTTTTCTATCATCGCAAGTGTTAGAGGCGTTGCATAGATAGGGAACTGTAACTCTTTAAAGAGGTAAGGTATTGCACCAATGTGGTCTTCGTGACCATGGGTAATGATACAATAGACATCTTTTTTCTTTTTGGAGGGCATGTAAATAAGAGAAATCAGGAACGAGAATATCTACACCATGCATCGTCTCATCAGGAAAAGACATACCTACATCAATGATAATAGCAGTCGTTTCAGTTTCCATAACAGCCATGTTTCCACCAATTGCACCTAATCCTCCTAGAGGGGTAAAACGTATCTTTCCTTTAGCAGACATATCAATCTTTTTCCAAGGATTCATAGTAGAATCTTTAGTACGTGCATTCTCCTCCATCGAAGCTCTCATCGTATCATTGACAGTGGTTACATTCTTACGTCTGCCTCTGTTTTTATTGCCTGTATGCTTTTGTGGCTTATTGCTATGGTTGTGCTGTGCTTTCTTGTGAGGCTGATTGGTATTTTTGTTTCTATTTTGCTGTGGATGCGGCTTCTTGTTGCCATTTGGTGTAGGCTTTTCTTGTATATTCCCATTGATATCAGCATGTTCTCTGGGTTTTTTGTTGCCATTTTGCCCTTGTTGTGTAGCATTTTGGGTTTGTGGTTTATTTTGTCTATGTGGGTTGGGTCTTCGCTCTCTTTGGCTATTATTGTTTTGCGTTTTTGATTCTTGATTTTGAGAGTTTCCGTTTTGGTTGTTGTTGTTTTCCATCTAACTTATCCTTAAGTTCATTGTATATATGATGATAAATCGATGTCTCAGCTTCATGAGGTCGTAGATTATTATCTAAACCTAACTCGGTAAAGAGTTGAGTAATACTATCTTTAGAAAAAGCACTAGAGAGATTTTTGGCAAGTCTTTTGCGAGGTTGCATAAATGCAATTTTTAGAAACGCTTCAAACTTTTCATCATCCCTTGAAAGGGTTTTTTTCTATTAAAAGCACGGCAGAAGTGACATTGGGTGCAGGAACAAATGCTTCAGGCTCAACCTCGAAACAGAGTGTGGCTTTTCCGACGCTTTGTGCCAAAACAGAAAGCGAAGAAAACGCTTTTTGCTTGACTTTGGCAGAAAATTTAATAGCCACTTCTTTTTTGTACCATAACCAAAATACTTTGGCAATGTGTATCCTTAAATGCTTTTAAAATAATATTGGTCGCGATATAATAGGGAAGGTTGGCTACAAGATGATACGGTTCATCTAGTAAAGTTCCTTCTCCCCAACGCTCAAGCACATCTCCACACTGTAGGGTTAAGCTCCCATTATCAATAGACGCTTTAAACTCAGTAGATAGATGCTCACATAATCTTTTATCAACCTCAAATGCTGTGACATTTCGAACTCCTAAGAGTTCCTTGGTTAAATCACCTAAACCAGGACCAATTTCTGCAACTTGTAGGTTGTCATTGGGCATCGATTGGATGATTTTATGTAGATATTTATTACTTTTCAAAAAGTTTTGACCAAATCTCTTGGAAGCAAATTCGGATAAATTATCAATTATCATGCTCTAATAAAACCTTCATAGTATAGCTATCTTAAAGTATTCTAGCATAATAATCCTCTATAGTTGTTTAGGAATATTTTTGGGCTACAAAGGAAAACCCAAATGTATCCCCACTGTATAATGCTTACCCTCTTGGCTTGTAGAATAGCCTACGACTGGACCTATATGAAAATGCTCAGAGACATCAAAGACATAAGAAGCTTCAATATGCGTAGCATAATCAACTTCCCAATCACCTTCATGCTTCGCCCATACGATACCAGGGGAGAAGGCTAGAGTCAAATCTTCTATAGGATGTACAGCTACAGTAATCATCGTTGCATAATGTGTTTCATCACTAGCAATAATTTCAAACCCTAGACCTAGAGAAACATACTTCTCCCAGTCATCACCCTCTAGGTGTCTCATCAAATGCAGATGGACATTCGTACCCTCATCATTCTCAGTAGTAAGGTTAGCATACCCTATAGAAAGTCCAAGCTCCCAACCGTCTTCATGCTCCTGAGCAGAAGAAGAAAGAACCAGAGAAGAAAGTAATAACAAAGCAAAAAAAAGTGGGTGCATAAAAAACTCCTAAAATTAAAGACATAATTATAATTAAATTTACTTAAAGTGATGCTCTAATCATCCCTTTTAGAAGAGTGGTATAATTGTTAGATAATGATAGAAGGGACTTTAGAGTACAACAAAAGGGATTAATGTTGAAGATTTTTCTTTTGATGAGTTAGAGAGAAAATGAGGATAAGAAGACATAAAAAGTTTTTGAAAGACTTTAGAGATACTAAACTTAGCGATAGTCAATTTGAAAAGTTTGTATCTTATATCAATGCCTTCAGAGAAAATAATCCTCTTCCTCCTCAATCAAAAGACCATATTCTTTCTGGAAACTATACAGATTGTAGAGAATTTCATCTAGGTGGAGATATGCTCATTATTTATATAGAGAGTAGTATTGATGAGGTTGTTTTAATGCGTATTGGTACACATTAAAATGTACCCCAAAGTCAAGACCAATAAAATCCAATTCCTTATTCCACCTCAGGATGCTACATCTAGTAACATTTCCCTACTCTGAAATACCTGATTATTCACCCCTTTAAAATACATTTCATCAGGAGTAGCATAGTCCAAAGTTTGATGAAGTCTTTCTGTGTTGTAAATATTGATATACTTTCCTATCCCCGTTCTAGCTTCTTTGATGGTCGAGTAGCTTTGAGGATAGACATCTTCATATTTGAGTGACCTCCAAAAACGCTCAATCACAATATTGTCTGTGGCTCTTCCTTTTCCATCCATTGAAATAGAGATATTGTTATCAACTAATATTTGAATATGCTCTTTTGCTGTATATTGAGAACCTTGGTCTGTGTTAAATATCTCAGGTTTATCATACTTCTCCAAGGCTTCTTTCAGTACCCCAGTTGTGAGTGATACATCCATCGTATTTGAGAGCTTCCAAGAGAGTATCTTTTTGGTGTTCCAATCAATGACTGCAGCCAAATAGACAAAGCCTTTGTCCAATTTGATATAGGTAATATCGGTACTCCAAACTTGATTGGGTTTATCAATAACCACTTGATTTTTATCATTCTTAAATGCCTTCAATAAATATGGATATTTCTGATGCTCTTTATTGGCTATGGTTGTCTTAGGCTTCGGATATAAGGCGATGATACCCATGAGCTTCATTGCAGTCCTAACCTTCTTTCGTCCGATGGTAAAGCCAAATCTACCTAACAGTTTATGCACTCTTCTATGTCCATAATAGGGATACTTTGTATAGATTTTATCTATCACATTGAGTATCTCTTGACCTGTATCACTACTGAATGGTACTACTGCTTTATAATAGATTGAACTCTTAGGAATACTCAATAGTTTTAGCTGTGTATTTTTGGATATTTCAAGCCCAGTTTCCAGTAGTTCTTTTCTACTTTTAGAGGATACCGAGCTTTTTAGCTTTCCCACGACGAAGTCTCTTTCTACTATCACTTCACCCAGCTTTTTTGAAGTTGCATCTTTCTCTCTTTCAAGAGTTTCAATCTGTTCTTTATACTCTTTGACCACTGCACTTTTATCAAATGCTAGTGAAGCATTTTCTAAAAATTGCTTTTTCCAATTTTGGAGACTCTTAGGTAAAACTTCATAACTACTGGCTATCTCATTGAGGGTCCTTTCTTCTCTCAGAACTTCCACTACTAATTTGGCTTTATACTCTGCACTATATGTTTTTCTTTTTCTACTCATTTTATACCCCTTGCTTTATTATTTATATTTTAGCATTTTATTGCTTTTTTTGGAATAATGATTTACTTTTTTTGGTGCTGGTTATGGGGTACATTATACTTGTTGCTTTTAAAGAGCAAATCGGGGGATATGATGGGCATGGAACTTTGAGTTGTGTAGAAAGGTATGATTTTAACCAAATATTTTTATAAGAAGATAGAAGGGGATTTTTAGATAAGAAAGTTACTTTTTGACACTATTCCTTCTCCTTTGAGATTCCAATATTTTGATGCTGGTCATGGATAGTAGGATTTCAAAGATACTGGCTAAAATGAGTTGATAGTAGGTGAGTAAGTCTAGGAGTTTGGTTTCATATCCTATCGTAGCAACTGCGACTAGGAGTGTGAGGGGCATGGAGAGTGAGAGTGCGATGAGTAGGGCATCTCTAGCACCTGAAATACTGCGTAAGACAATGGCTGCTAGTAACCTAGAGATAAGCATCAGTACCATGATGAGTAAAGCACCAGAGACTACGCCTTCTAGTAGCAGTGCTTTGAGGTCAAAAGAAGCACCTACATGAATAAAAAACAGGGGTACAAGAAACCCAAAGCCCAAGCTAGACATCTTTGCTTCTAAGGCTTTTTCATGATGAAAGAATGCAGAGATAGCAATACCTGCGATAAATGCCCCAAGGGCAAGTTCTAGTTCTAACGCTAACATCACGGCAATCAATATAAAAAACAGTGACATGGCTAAGCGAACATCTTGGGAAGAGGTATCTACTTTGGGGATGAGTATTTCTTTGAGTTCGGGAAGCCACCAAAAAACCCAATGCAGTATCTTATATAAAATATAGATAACAATGATAAAAAGTATCAAATACGTAATCTGAAGTAGAAGTTCAAAATTGAATCCTGTCTTACTCGCGACATCAAATACCGTGAGTATAGCAATACTAATGACTTCGCCTAATACCCCTGCGATAAAGGCTAGTTGTATCCATGGAGTCTCTTTACCATAGGTTTTGGAGAGGCTAGCTAGTAATCCTATGGAAATGAGAGGCATAGAGATAATAACAATAGTATGGAGTCCAAAAATAAACCCAAAACTAAGAGAAAAAATACTCATAATCAAGAGAAAAAGCATGGATTTACGAATCACATCTTTAGGGCTGTTGAGTAGCTTTTTTAAATCTACTTCCATCCCTGCTAAGAACATGAGGTACAAAAATCCCATCTCAGCAATGAGGTCAAAGTGTTCATGGTGACCTACTAGACCAAAGTATGCGACAATAGAACCTAAGATGATTTCAACAGAGGGAATAGGTAAGCGTAATGTTTTGGCAATATAAGGGCTAGACCAAATCAGTACAGAAAGAACAAGTATGAGTGTAATACTATTGGGTATCACAACTGGTGGCTACCTCATAGCCTAGGGTATTGAGCATAGATTTATCTGAATGAATAGCAATACCTTCAGTGGTGAGGTAATTGCCTATGACCATGGCATTAGCTCCTGCGTTAAACATGAGATTTTCTTTGCCATTGAAGAGTAATTCTCTACCACCTGCTACCATAAGTAAGCGTTCTTCACCCAAGAGTTTACGCGCTTTTTCAATAATCTTGATAGCTTCATCAAGTTCAATATTGCGTGTCTTAATAGGCAAGGCAGGGTTAGGGTGATAGAAGTTTAGTGGTGTGGACTCTGGAGAGAGTGAAGCGATGGCTTGGAGTAAATCTTCTCTGTCTTGGGCAAGTTCACCCATACCAAATATACCTCCAGAACAGAGGCTTAGTCCTACAGATTTGACATTTTGGCATGTCTCATAGCGTTCTGACCATGCATGGGTTTGACAAATCTCAGGGTAATAACGTTCTGATGTCTCTAGGTTGTGGTTGTAGCTATCAATGCCATGCTGTTTGAGATAGCGTAGTTGTTCTTTATTGGCTGTTCCATTACAAGCAATCAAATTGAGTCCTTCAACTTCTTTTTTGATGGCTTGTGCTGTTCGTGCTACAAAATCTACCTTTTTATCATCGAGACCTTTACCTGCTGTAACGAGACAGTATCCTAAGGCTCCATGTGCTTGTGCCAGTTTCGCTTCTGCTACAATTTGTTCAATCTTCTTGTAGTTGTATCGTTCTATGTTAGCATGGTAGCGTACAGATTGCGTACAAAACTTACAATCTTCGGCACAAGTACCTGAAAGGATATTATTGATAGCACATAAAAATATTTGTTTTGACATTATTTTACTTCTGGTTTAATTTTGGTTTTACATTTAAAGCATTCATAGGTTTCTCCTGCTTTAAGCATTTTTTTCCCCATGATGTAATCACATTCGGGACATTTTTTATCTGTAGGTTCAAAGTTGGCAATAAATGTACATTTAGGATAATTGACACAGCCAAAGAATTTACCACGTCTGCCTTCTCTTTCATGCAACTTTCCTCCACATTCAGGACAAGGAACCGTGAGTTCTTTGGGTGCTTCGAGTGATTTGGCATTCTTACATTTAGGATAGGCAGAACAGGCAAGAAACTTGCCTCTTTTAGAATTTTTAATCACCATCATAGAATCACATTTCTCACACTTTTGGTCAGTCTCTTCGGGTCCTTCTATCTCTGTGCCATCGGTATTTTTGGTATATTTACACTTGGGAAAGTTAGAACAAGCGATAAACTCTCCATAACGTCCCTTGCGTAAAAGCAGTTCCGATTTACATTTAGGACAATTTTCGCCTGTAGGAATGGCAATTTTGAGACTCTTGATATTCTTTTTACCTTCTTCTACTTTTTCCAAAAATGGGGTATAAAAGTCTTTGAGAATCGTTTGCCATGAAGTTGTTCCCTCAGCTACGGTATCTAAGGTCTCTTCCATCTTGGCTGTAAAGCTCGAATCTACGATGTCAGCAAAGTGTGCTTCTAGCATTTCAATCACCGTAAAAGCAATCTCTGTAGGATGAATACGTTTCTTTTCTAGTTCGATATATTTACGCGTTTGGAGTGTAGTCACCGTTGGGGCATAGGTACTTGGACGACCAATACCCAAAGATTCTAGCTTTTTGATAAGACTGGCTTCATTATAACGTGCAGGTGGCTCAGTAAAGTGCTGAGTTTGTGTAATATTATCAAGACTTACGGCTTGACCTTTAGTGAGGTCTGGCAAGAGTTTGTCTTTGTCACTGTGTCCTGTGACTTTATAAAAACCATCAAAAAGAAGCTTTCTTCCTGAAGCTTTGAAGGTACATTTATCACCCTTAAACAAGATACTTTGAGATTCTAATTCAGCTTCTGTCATCTGACATGCCAAAAAGCGTGTATAGATGAGTCGGTAGAGCTTGAGTTCATCAGCAGAGAGGTATTCCCCTGCCATATTACTATCAAAATGGACTAGAGTAGGGCGTATTGCTTCATGGGCTTCTTGCGCACTTTTGGATTTGGTGACATAGTTTTTGGCTTTGGCTGGGAGATACTTGTCTCCATAGTGTTCTTTGATGTATGCACGCGCCGATTCTACAGCTTCTTTGGAAAGGTTCATAGAATCGGTTCTCATATAGGTGATGACTCCCATAGTCCCTTGGTCAGTCTTGACACCTTCATAGAGTTTTTGTGCCACCATCATCGTCTTTTTGGGAGAAAATCCCAATTGGGTAGAGGCTGTTTGTTGTAAAGTAGAGGTCATAAATGGTGGAGGGGTTTTGGTCTTACGTTTGGTTTTGTCTATCGAAAGTACATGAAAAGATTCGGATTTGGCTTCGCTGACAATCTCTGTGGCATCGGCTTCATTTTTGATAGTGAGTTTTTCTATCTTTAGCCCATTATAATTATAAATAGACGCTTCAATATTTTTCTCAAAGAGGGTGTCTATCGTCCAATATTCTTCGGCTTTAAAGGCTTTAATTTCACGTTCTTTTTCGATGACAATTTTGAGTGTAGAGCTTTGTACCCTTCCTGCACTTAAGCCTTTTTGTATCTTACTTGCAAGTAAAGGAGAGAGCTTATAGCCCACAATACGGTCTAGCATCCGTCTGGTTTGCTGTGCATCTACAGAGTCCATATCTATTTTACGAGGATTTTCAAGTGCATGTTGTATGGCTGACTTGGTAATCTCGTGAAAGACAATACGAGGAAGCTCTGTAGGTTCTTTGCCTATGGCTTTGGCGATATGGTAGCCAATGGCTTCACCCTCACGGTCTTCATCGGTGGCGATAAAGATAGTTTCTGCTTGTTTTGCCAACTTCTTTAACTCTTTGACGATAGGATTAGCCTCTCTAGGGATAGAATACTTGGGGACAAGGTCACCTGTATTTTCATCTATAGTGATACCAAACGTACTTTTGGGCAAATCGCGTATATGCCCTTTGGAAGCAATGACTTTATAGTCTTTACTCAAAAAAGTGGTGATGGTTCGGGCTTTTGCAGGTGACTCAACGATAATTAAATTTTTCATAAATCTTCTACCTTATAGAAGTGATTTTTGGCATTGTAACACATTTGATATAAATATTAAGGGAAAATGCTTTGATACAAGAATAATCTTAGTGTATTTAAGACATAATGCGTTTACAAATTATTTTAAGGAATTCAAATGGCAACAGTAACATTTAAAAACGACATCGTATGTAACCTTGGTGGAACAGAAATCAATGTAGGTGACACAGCTCCCGTGACAACAGTAGTCAACTGTAACCCAATGCTTCAAGATGAGCAAATCGGAGGAGAAGGTAAAGTACAACTCGTTATCGCAGTACCTTCATTAGATACAGGTGTATGTGACGCAGAGACTAGAAGATTTAATACAGAAGCAGCGTCACTAGACGGTGTTGAAGTCATTACAGTTTCTATGGATTTACCTTTTGCAGCTGCTAGATGGTGTGGTGCTGCTGGAATTGAAAATATCAAAGTATGTTCAGACTTTAGAAACAAAGACTTCGCAAACGCTTATGGTGTTCTTCTTGCTGATGGTCCTTTGGCTGGTGTAACTGCTAGAGTGATTTTTGTAATTGGAAAAGATGGTAAAATCACTTATAAACAAACTGTACCTGAAATTACAGAAGAACCAAACTATGAAGAAGCGATTGCCGCAGCTAAGGCAGCGTGTTAATCTCTCTATGCTTTCTCTTCTAAGTACTCCTTTTGGGGTACTTCCCTCTCTTTTCTTTTTTACCTTACCTTTTGCTTTACTTTTTACAGCTTGTACTTCTTCTGTACCCAAAGACAGATATACTTTGGATGTGTGTAAAGAAGAGTTACTTAATGCCACAGATTATAAAGTAGCTACAGGGATAGATAAGATTCTAGTGCTTAAAAAAGAGCGAAAGATGTATCTTTATAAGCAAGGCTTTGTAGTCAAGACTCTGCCTATTTCTTTGGGTAAAAATCCTATAGGACACAAAGAAGAAAGGGGTGATAATCGTACCCCTGAAGGGGAGTACTTTATATATAGAAAGATTTGTTCTCCTAAGTATTATCGTTCTTTATGCATTTCTTACCCTCGTCCATCTGATAAAAAAAGTGCCAAAAAAAGAGGGGTGAGTGCAGGAGGGGATATTACTATTCATGCACAGCCTAAATGGAATGCCAATGGAGAACAAGATACTTATACCTTGTCCAAAGATTGGACACAAGGCTGTGTTGCAGTAACGAATACAGCAATGAAATCATTATGGTACGCCGTTTCTGAGGGTGTACCTATTACAATACGGTAAATATTATGGCATATACGCAAAAACAAATAGACAAATTTATGAGACAAAAATATATTTCAGAGCTGGATAAGGTAGCCAAGAATATTTTTCGTATGTTACGAAATGAAAATATGATTGCCAAAAAGTTTACAGATAAGTTACATGAATTGAAAGTAAAGTTAGATAAAAAAGCTACGGTTAGCTTATATTCTGAGTACCATCAACAGCTTCAATCCTATATTTCTAGGCTTCATGAAGGCACCTGTCTCAATGAAGCGTTTACAGAGAAAAACTTTGAGGATATGAGGGATGCTGAGATGAGTAATCTCAACCGTTTACAAAAGCTCAAAAATGCGACTTCGTATAAAAAAGACAAGCATAAGTCCAAACGCCAAAATGAAGATTGGGGTGAATGATGCGAAGATTATCTTTACGTCTGATGCTCCCTTTATTGCTATTTTTAGGAGGATGTACACCTATGCCTGTAGATAACACACCTTATGAGGTAAAAGCATGTCAAAAGTCTCTGCGTCATGGTACAGA
>JAUZSQ010000010.1 GCA_030949325.1 Sulfurovum sp. | reverse complement strand
TTAGAATAACACATATACATGATATATACATATATCATTTCATGGGGAATACAACAAAACTTCACTACAAAACATCATACACATAATATGAATGAATATATAATAGAATATAAATAATACATCCAAAAAAAGGAAAAAAAAAAGTGTGTAAGGTATATATATATGTGTGTAAGTGTATGCAAAAAGAAAATAAAAAAAACAACATCAAAATAAGCATGGCTGCAGTAATATGTAAACGCGCTTCCTTTTGCAGACTTTGGTAGGGGAACGACCTAGTATAGTAAAGATATGAATGCTTCACACTAATACGATACCCAAACAAAGTAGTTATTTTATTATTATACTATTGGTTTCGTTTATGATTTTTTTATTGGTACTATTTATCTATTTACAAAATATAGATAAAAAGATGCAAGAATATTATAGCTATAAAAAAACGTTAATTAATCTAGAAGGTTATAATCATGAGCTTGATAATGTATTGATACATTCTTATCGTTATATTGATAATGATGCCATTTTTCAGTTTACGAGTCAATTTGAGAATGAGTTAGTCTATTTACGAGACAATGATTTTATGCAAAAAGTGGGTAAGTCTATCCAGTATAAGTTAGAAAATATATCGACTCAATATGCACTCAAAGGTAGATTTGATAGAGCATTTTAAGAGTTTGAATGCAAGAATTACCAATTCTACTTATTATCTCTATGTTTTACAAAAAAATGTTGAAAATTCTTTTGGAGAAAATATTCAAGTGCGAAAATCTTTTACGAGAGGTTTTGTTTAAAGTAGGTCAAATCTTTATAGGAAATAGGATACATCACTTAGATTTTGAGAGAGATATAAAGAGTTTGGCACTACATAAAGATACCAACGAAGATATAAAGTATTTCTTTATGCATACCAAAAAATTGATTTCTGATATTAGAGCGGTAGAAAAAATAATTAACAGTAATAAAAGACTAAAACTAGATGAAAGCCTTGATGAAATTTATAAGCTCTTAGAATCAGAATATACCAACCATCAAAATAAAGAACAGTGGATTACGCTGATTTTCTTTGCTTTTGCATTTTTGGTCTCTTTGGTGTTGATGCATAGTTACTTCAAGATATTGGGACATAGAAAATCTATGTATGCCTTGGCATATCATGATGCATTGACAGCTTTACCTAACCGTTTACAAGCTGATATGTATATGGATAGACTCCTTAGCCAAAATAAGTCCCCAAAAACACCCTTTATCCTGTTGTTCATTGACCTTGATAGATTCAAAGTGATTAATGATACGCTAGGGCATGATGTAGGAGATGAAATGCTTATCATTTTGTCTCGTCGTATTCAAAACCTATTGGGAGAGTCAAGCTTTATTGCACGTTTGGGGGGTGATGAATTTATCGCTATTATCGAAAAGAAACGTGATATTGCAAAGATAGAGATATTGGTGCAAACCCTAGTTGAACGCATACGCAATCCTATGAGTATTCAAGAGTATAGTCTCAATACTACTGCGAGTATAGGTATCGTTAAGTATCCCCAAGATGGACAAGATAAGCATACTTTATTGAAATATGCTGATTCTGCGATGTATCATGCCAAAGACTTGGGTAAAGATACCTATGCGTTTTATAATACACAGCTCTCTATTGATATGCAACGTCGTCTAGACTTGGAACAAGAATTAATTCATGCTTTGGATAAAGAAGAATTTACCCTCTGCTTCCAACCTCAATATGACTTAAATTCGAGAAAGATTCTAGGTGTTGAAGCCTTGGTACGCTGGAAAAGTGAATTGTTAGGTACGGTATCTCCTGAAGAGTTTATCTCTGTAGCTGAAGATATTGGGCTGATTATTGAATTGGGGTACCATATATTTTCAGAAGCGTGTATCGCGTATATGGATTGGAAGTCACAAGGGGTAGATATGGGACTTATTACTATTAATATTTCTAGTATTCAATTTCGCCAAGTCGATGCGTTGATGCATTTTACAAATATTATAGAAGAGACGGGTATCAATCTCATGATATTGAGATTGAACTTACCGAACGTTATATTATGGAATATAGTACAGAGAAATTGACTATATTAGATGATTTACGATCCTTGGGATGCAAGATAGCTATTGATGATTTTGGGACAGGATATTCTTCTATGAGTTACCTCAAAAGTCTTGCTATTGATACGATTAAGATTGATAAGTCCTTCATTGTAGATATTCCTAAGAATAAACATGATGTAGAGGTTTCCAAAGCAATTATCCTCTTGTCTCATAGTTTGGGCTATAAAGTGATTGCCGAAGGGGTAGAGACAGCTGAACAAGAAGCCCTTTTGGCGAGTTATGACTGTGATATGGGACAAGGATATTATTTTGCGAAGCCTTTACTGTCTGAAGATATTGTTTCTTTCTATCATCAAAATGAAAAAGAGAGAGCAAAAGAGTAAACAATCAATTGATTTTTGGCTATAATCATTTTTATCATATTTACGAGGATTCCAGATGCAATTTACAGAAACACGAGGAAATGATGGAACAAAACCATCATCTGTACTATTTTCAGAAGCGATACTTAGCCCAAGTGCCAGTTTTGGTGGACTTTATGTACCTGAGAAACTACCCACACTAGATATAGATTTTTTAGAAGGACATCTCTCAAGCCACTACAAAACCTTGGCGTTAGACTTCTTAGAAAACTTTGGGATAGATATAGAATCTGAAGTGCTCAAAAATGCCTTAGATAGATACGATACCTTTGATGACCCCTCAAACCCTGTACCACTTTCCAAGATAACAGAAGACTGCTTCATCTGTGAACTTTATCATGGTCCAACACGAGCCTTCAAAGATATGGCGTTACAGCCTTTTGGTTATGTCTTGTCTAAAGTCGCACAACAAAGAGGTGAACAATACCTTATCATGGCAGCAGACTTCTGGTGATACGGGACCTGCTACACTAGAGACTTTCAAAAATCAAAACAATATACAAGTAGCCTGTCTCTATCCTGATGGTGGTACATCCGATGTACAAAGACTACAAATGGTCACAGAAGATGCACCAAACCTCAAAGTCATAGGCGTAGAAGGCAATTTTGATGATACGCAAAATACCCTCAAAGAGCTACTAGCCTCAGAAGATTTCAAAGCACAACTATCCCAAAAAAATATCAAACTCTCAGCAGCAAACTCTGTAAACTTTGGACGTATTATCTTTCAAATTATTTATCATATCCACGCGTATTTAGAACTTGTACGCAAAAATGAGATATGTATGGGAGAAAAGGTTTATCTTGTTGTCCCCTCAGGTAACTTTGGTAATGCATTAGGTGCCTATTATGCCAAAAAAGCAGGATTACCTATAGAAAAAATCCTTATCTCTTCTAACAGTAACAACATATTAACTGATTGGATTTGTAAAGGAAGGTATGATTTAAGTACGCGAGATTTGATACAAACAGACTCTCCTGCGATGGATATTTTGAAAAGCTCCAATGTAGAACGTATCATGTTTGACAAATTTGGAGCCACGCGTACCAAAGTACTCATGGAAGCCTTGGCAAGTGAAGGAAAATACCAATTAACCCCAGCAGAATTAGCATCCTTACATGAAGATTTTGATGCTTCTTTTTCAGATGATGCAGAATGTGAAGCTGTCATAGGTCAATACGCTAAAGTAAGTCACTATGCAAAAGAGGGATATATTATGGATACACATACAGCCACTTGTATGAAATCCTATGACACCCTAAGAACAAAAGCACTCAAAACCATTGTCTATTCCACAGCCGAATGGACAAAGTTTTCACCTGCTGTAGCCAAAGCCTTAGGACACACTGTCAAAGAAGACACCCAAGCCCTCAAATGGGTCAGTGAAAATACCAATGTATCTGTACCAGCGATGATAAACGGACTCTTTAGCAAACCTATTATCCACTCAGTTATCGTCAAAAAAGAAAATATTCAAGCCGAGATGTTACGCTTTTTATAGGCGTAACAGACTTGCTACCCCAAGCCCTCCACAATCTCCAAAACCTCTAAATAAATATCGGTTTTTTCTTCATAGATGGCTTCTATTTTGGCTAGTTCTTCTGTGAGGGTGCTTAGTCCTTTTTCTTCGTAGCATTTGGGGTCGTAGAGGCAGGTGTTTATTGCTTTGATTTGTTCTTCTAACTCTTCTATTTCGTCGGGTAGCTTGTCGTAGGATTGTTGTTGTTTGTAGCTTAGTTTGGTTTGTTTTTTGCTTGTGTTTGTTTCTTTTTTGCTTACAGTGGCTTTGACTTCTTTTTCTAGGCTACTTAGCTCCTTTATCGTTTTTTCTATCTCTAGGTATTGCGTGTAGGTTTGGTACGATTCTTCTATGACTCCATCACCCTTAAAGATGAAGAGTTTGGAGGCTATTTTGTCTATGAAATATCTGTCATGAGAGACAAAAAGTATCGCTCCAGAGAAGTTGATGAGTTTTTCTTCTAGGATATTAATGGTTTGTATATCCAAGTCATTGGTAGGTTCATCAAGTATGAGACAATCTACTTTTTTGGAGAGTAGCAGGGCTAGGGCTACACGGTTTTTCTCTCCACCTGAGAGCATACCTACCTTTTTTTCCAAGAACTCTTTGGGAAAGAGAAAGGATTTGAGATAGCCATAGACATGATAGACTGTACCTTGTACGTCTATTTGGTCACCTCCATCAGGACAAAATGTTTCTATGAGGGTTTTGTTGTCGTCTAGCATTTCTCTGTGTTGGTCGAAGTATCCTAAGGCAAACTCTCCTTGTTTGAGTATGCCAGAGTCTGGCTGTATGCGTCCTAGCATGAGTTTGAGCAGGGTGGATTTACCTGCTCCATTGATACCTACTATGGCTATCTTGTCTTTTTGCAAGATACGCGTTGTGAGGTTTTCGATGAGTTTTTTGTTGGGTACGGCGTAGCAGAGGTCTTCGAGTTCAAAAAGCATCTTTTTGCGTGATACACCTTCGTCACGGTTGAAATGTTGTTTCTCTCGTTCGAGTTCTACCATCATTTTGTGTATGAGTGTAGGGTTCTTCTTGGCTTCGTCACGCAGTTCAAAGACGCGTTTTTTACGTCCTTGATTACGCTTTCCTCTAGCCTTGACCCCTTTGGCTAACCAATCGTCTTCTTGTTTGACAAGTTTGAGCAGGTTTTCATGCCCTTTTTGTAGGCTGTGCATTCTTGCTTCTTTTTGTTCTAGGTACGCTGTGTAGCCACCCGTATAAGAGATGAGTTCTTGATTATCTACTTCTACTACACGCGTGGCGATACTCTCTATAAAGTGCCTATCATGAGAGATGAAGAGTAGGGTAAAGTGCTCTTTGAGTAGTATCTCTTCCAAAAACTCTACCATATAGACATCAAGGTGGTTCGTAGGCTCATCAAGCAGCAGTATATCAGGCTTTTTGAGTATGAGGGATGCCAATGCCACACGGCGTTGTTCTCCACCTGATAACGAGAGTACAGGACGATGCTCATATTCTTTGAGGTGAAACTCTTGCATCACACGCTCAATTTTGTCATCTAAGTTCCATGCATTATGATGGTCAAGATAGGCTGAAGCCTTTTCTAGTTTGGCTAATAAAGTAGTATTTTCAAAATCTTGGGCTACTTCCAAAGACAAGGCATCATAGCTATCTTTGGCTTCTTTGAGGTCGGAGAGTTCATTGATGATGGCTTCTCGTACAGAAAGGTGTGCTTCAAAAATGGGCTGTTGGGAGAGCATTTCAATATGTATACCATTTTGGACGATACGACTGCCTTCTGTAGGTTCTTCTTGTCCCATGATGATTTTTAATAGTGTGGATTTCCCACAGCCATTTTGTCCTACAACCGTGACCCTCTCTCCTTTGTTGAGATGAAAATCTACATCATCGAGCAAAAGCTTAATGTCATACTGTTTTTTGATATGAAAAAGGTCGATAAGTGCCATAAGGTTTCCTTGGGTTTTGTGAGGTATATTATAGCCTATCTAGCGATGATTTAAGCCATGATTAGGTATATTCTAGCTAGATTATTTTAAGGAAATTTTATGTTAGAAATGATAATTATCGTGTATTCTATGTATACCTTTATCAAGGTTTATATCTCAGTCATGCAGATTGGGTATATCAATGAAGAAAAACGAAAAACCCCTGTTTTGATGTCTGCTGATAAGTATTTAGTCGCAGGTAATTATGCTGTAGCCAATGGAAAATTAGGGATACTCACAACCTTTATTGATTATTTTTCCTTTTTATTTTGGGTTTTGATAGGATTTTCTTGGCTTTCTTCTACACTACTTATTGACAATATGATACTTGAAGCTGTGGTTTTTTTGTTTGGGTTTATTTTTCTCAATGGTTTGATAGCTTCTCCTTTTGAATGGTATCAAAAGTTTTATATTGATGAACGCTTTGGGTTCAATAAAATGACCCCCAAGATGTATGTACTCGATACGCTCAAATCTACCTTGCTTTTTGTTGTCATAGGTGGGGCTATTTTTGTACTCTTGGCATGGATTTTGAGTAGCTACGAGACGTGGTGGATTTGGGGTTTTGTGGCGATGTTTAGTATTGCTGTGATGGCAAATGTCTTAGCACCTACATTTATGGCACTTTTTAATACCTTTTCGCCCTTAGAAGAAGGAGAACTCAAAAGCGAAATTTCTAAAATGATGGAGGAAGTAGGACTCAAAAATGATGGTATATTTGTGATGGACGCATCCAAAAGAGACAGCCGTCTCAATGCCTTTTTTTTGGAGGATTGGGTAAATCTAAGCGTGTGGTCTTGTTTGATACGCTCATAGAAAAGCTCAATACCAAAGAACTCCTAGCCGTACTAGGACACGAATTGGGACACTTTAGCCATGGGGATATTTGGAAGAATATAGGGCTTATGGGACTTTTGCTCTTTATTGCTTTTTATCTTTTTGGGCATTTGCCTGATAGTCTCTTTAACGAGATGGCTGTTATCCCTGAAGCAGGAGTACAAATAGCGATGCTGATGCTTCTGTTGCCACTATTGAGCTTTGTGTTTACCCCTTTTATGTCTGCTGTGAGCCGTCACAACGAATACGCAGCCGATGTGTTTGGCTCAAAAATGGGAGGCAAAGAAAACCTTGTCTCAGCGTTGATGAAACTCGTCACAGAAAATAAATCCTTTCCAAAGTCACATCCTTTGGTTATCTTTTTTTATCATACGCATCCTCCTGTATTGGAGCGTCTCAAAGAGTTGGGATTTGATGTATCTAAAGCCAGTTAACGATGTTAAAAGTAACAGCTATTCTTGTCCTGTCTTTAGTGTTTTGTGTACAAAGTGGGGCTAATCTAGCAGAGGAAATAGCCCAAAAATCTTATGATGTTAATCATGCTATGGCTTTTAAAAACATCATGATTAAAAAGCGAAATCGAAGCAGTATCATCTCGGTCAGCAGAAGTGTAGGTGTCAAACCACGCATCACCGCAGTAGAGCGTTTTTTATCCAATGACTATGATGATGGAGTGGTTAAATCTAAAGATATTATTATTATACGTTCAGGTAAGCTCAATGGCTTGGGTATTTTGATGACTTCTTATCTTGACCCCAAACGCTCTCATCAGTTCATGATGTGGCTACCAGCTTTGCGTAAAGTAAGGCGTATGGCAGAACCACAAGATGCAGGGATAGGTGCTGGGGATATTGCTTTTTTGCAAGATGTGAAGCTCAGACGTTTTGATGAAGAGAAGTATACACTCATGCAAACCAAAGTCATGGATATAGAACTTTTGATGATGGCATTTAAAAAGGGTGAATTGGGAAGGTATGGCAAAGGTTTTCCCTATAAAAAAAGTACCAAAATAAGAAAAAGAAAAATCTATGTTGTCAAAAGTACCTATAAAAAGAAAGCACATTGGTATGATTATCGTATTTCGTATATAGATAGTGAGTATTTTACCGATTATAAAACAAAGTATTATAAAAATGGGAAACATATCAAAGAAGTGCATCGACATTGGACAAGTATAGGAAATAATACTAAATCTACATTAAAAATATGGTACTATTGGTATAGTAAAGATACCGATACAGGCTATGAAATGGCTACCTATATTCCTAAAAAACGGATAAAAACCAATCAAAATATCAAAAACGCCTTCTGGCATACAAGAACCCTCAAAAAAATAAAACGCTGAGAAATATCTATAGATTAAGTAATGTATAATTATTTTTTATATAATATGTTGTAAGTGCCTATATTGAGTACAGTACCAGTATAAGTATATTCTATAATTTTGGACAAGGAAGAATAATGATAAATAGTATAACAAAAAAAATGTATGGAGCAGTACTCACTACTGCATTATTGGTGACAGCTGCGAGTGCAGGTGTCGATGTCAATTTAGCATACCCAAAAGGGAAGCTTAGCAACGCAAAAGCAATTATGGATAATGTGTATTACGTAAACCATTTCTTTGCTTTTAAGAATTATTCTATTGTTAAAAAAGGTAGAACCATTACTAAGATTGTCAAAAAATCTAAAGGTAAAAAAGCACTTACAGAGACAGTTGAAAGATATTTGAACAATGACTTTGCCTCAGACCCCAGAATCAAATCAAAAGATTTAGCGATATTCCGTGCGGGTAAATTAAGAGGTACAGGTATGTTGATTACAGATTATAAAGATGATGCTAAAAGTCAAGAGTATTTACTATGGTTACCAGCATTGAGAAAAGTAAGAAGATTTGCACAACCTGCACATGATGAATCATGGGGGGGTACAGATTTTACTTTTGGTGATGTTACTTTGCGTAAACCGATGCACGAAAAACATACATTGATGGGTACACAAAAATTTGGAATGGCGATAAAATCATTGGTAATTCCTAAAGCAGAACAAACATCTTCTACCAAAAATTTACCAGCTGGAACGAATGCATTTTCTGGACGTGAAGTGTATAAAGTTAAAAGTACAACGAAATTTTCAGGTTGGTGGTATGACTACCGTATTACTTATGTAGATACAAAAACGTTTGCTGATTATCATACAGAGTATTACAAAGGTGGCAAAAAGATTAAAATTCTTGATAAAAACTGGCCAAAAGCTGAGGGTAGTTCTGACCCAAGAGCATTAAGATGGTACACATGGTATGGAAAAGATTTGAGAAATGGTCATGAATCATTGGCATATATTCCTAAAAAAGTGACTAAAAGAGACCAAACGAGTTTTAAAGTAGGAAAGAAGAAATACAGTACTTCCTCTTTATGGCAAGAATCTACACTTAAAAAAATAAAAAGATAAGGGATATAAAATGATAAAAAAACGCATATTACTTTCTGCGGTAGTCATAGCAGTATTGACTCTCCCCTCTGTAGCTGAAGAAGTAAGCTCTGTATCTATGGCAGAATCAAACCTCTCTGTTGTAGAAAATGAAACAGCGTTACTAGAAGAGCCTGAAGAGATAGAGGAAGAAGAATCAGATATCGAAATATCAGGATATTTAAAAGCAGAAGCATCTGTTTTTACAAAAAGTGGAAGTAGTCTTAACCCCCTAGCACCTCATGAAAGTGGTGATATTATGAAGGGTGAGGGTACACTCAAAATTTTTGTCAATGGTAGCATTGGCGAAGAAAGTAGTTTTCATGCAGAAATACAAGCAGTGGGTAATACAGAGGGTGTAGAGGGTTATGAATTCCACAGAAACTATACACAGTATGATGCCTTGCGTGAACTCTATATTGATACTACTTTAGGTGGTTGGGATTTACGTTTAGGTAAGCAACAAGTCGTATGGGGTAAAGCCGATGGTGTAAAATTTTTAGACATCATTAACCCTACTGATTATCGTGAGTGGGGACAAAACACGATGGAAGACAGTAGAATTCCTTTGTGGATGATGGTCGCAGAAAAAGACCTAGGGAACAATGATTCTTTACAATTTGTTTGGGTGCCTGATGTGGGTCGTATCAATCAAATACCAGGACTGTATGATAGCCGTACTGGTGACCAAGGACAGCCTTTTGTAAGTCTTGGAACAGATGCGATTACAGGGCAGTATAATGGATTTGTAAATATTGGTAGAGATATGGGTAGGGTAGCTTCTGCATTTGATGGTGCATTCTCTGGTGCCTTTGGTATTCCTGCTGGTAATGGTATTCTTCAAGGATTTGAAGGACTGACTGTAGCAGGGTTTACGGACAATGTATCTGATGTTTCGGGGATGATTAGTAGTTTTGGTGGAGACCCTACGGCAATTGGTCTTCCTGCTTCAGGTGGACCCTCAGGTAATCAAATGCTTGAAGGTGTCATCGTTCAAACGGGCAGTACCACCAATCTTAGTGCAGGAAATACACAATTTGATTATAAAAATCCAAAACATATGTTTGAATACATGGGTGATACTACCTTTGCCACATTCAATACTTTTGCAGGTATGAAAACATCGTATAGAGTAGATGATATTAGTAGAGACCTTCAAGACCATAACTTTGGTGTGAAGTATGCCAAAGCAACAGATTTTGGATTAAACTTTAACCGTTAAACTATTACCGTCATTGGGATAATAATCCTGTGATAGATATGAGATGGGAAGGTGCATCTGGAGAGAAATTGACATCAGTTGCAGGGTATAATGCAGCATTTAATACCACAACTGTACGTTTACAAAATGCAGATGGTTCAAACTATAATCCTGCGACAGCAGGAGCTGCTACACTGGTGTTTGATCAAGGGGTAAATCAGGTCAATACCTTTGGTTCTTCTTTTGATTATGCTTTAGATACAAGTTTTGCACCTATTGTTATTAGAGGTGAGTTTGTGTATGACCAAGGGTCAAAAGTAGCAGAAGTAGATCTTGGTAAATTGGCGTATGGTGATATAGCCAATGCAATGACTATGCAAGATGCAGATATATTTAAGTTTGTTATCGGTGCTGATGTGACTGTGGCTAAAAATCTCTTTATCAGTCTTCAGTTCATGGATACATGGAACTTAGATTATGTAGATGAAAATGTTCAGTATGATGGAAATACACAAAGCTATGGTAAATTTACTGCAAACCCTGCGACACTAGGTCTTGCAAATGGTTTCAAAAAAGCAGAAGAACACCAAATCATGTATACATTGTTTCTTTCTAAACCCTTCTTAGAGTCAGATGCAATGCGTGTAAACAACTTGTTTTTGTATGAACAAGAAAATGGTGGGTACTGGAACAGACTAGATCTTGAGTACTCTTATGCAGATGATATTCTTCTTTCTGCTGAATGGAATCAATATGGTGGTGATGAATATGGCGTATTTGGACAGTTTGCAAACTTGTCAAACTTTCAAGTAGGTATTAAGTACATATTTTAATCTCTACCCTACATAGATATCAAAGATAATCGTTTATCTTTGATATTCCTCAGACACTTTTTTGATAGGACATAACAATGAATCATGAAAATAAACTCTCATTTAAATATGCACGATTTGCACTTAGGTTTAAATGGCAGATACTAGCATTTACACTACTCACCACTCTCTTTTTCGCTTTTCAAATTAAAAATATTGATATACGAAATGACCCCGATACCTTACTACCACAAAGCAATAAATATGTTTCAACCAATAACTTCATTGAAGGTTTTTTTGGGATGGGAAACCTTTTTGTTGTCAGTATTGAGGTAGAGGATGGAGATATTTATCAACCTTGGTTTATCAATATGACCCAAGAAATACACAATAAAATAGCAGTTATGCCAACGGCTAGTACGGCGAACTTTATTAGTATTGCAGCACAAAAAGTGAAAAATATGGGGCTCACAGAAGATGGAAGTCTGTCTTTTAAACGCCTCATTCCAAATACTGGTATCTCTTTAACAGATGATGCACAAGCACAAAAAGAGCTTGACTTTATGAAAGAAGGCTTAGCAAATAACCCTGTACTTAAACCCATGGTATTGCATGAAGTTGACCCCAAAACAGGTGAAAAATGTTATAACAATGAAGCAGGATGTATTGCTAAAGCCACATTTATCATTGCTGACTTTGACAATGGGGTAAAAGAACAGTATGTGCAGTGGGTAAGAAATGTTGTAGATATGATACAGCCTTATGCAGATGATGACAGGGTGACCATTGCTATAGCAGGAGAGCCTTATTTTCTTGCATGGATGATGGTACAACTGATTGACCACTGGTACTTATTTGTAGCTTCCATACTCGTTGCATTTTTATTCTTTGGTTAGAGACTCGCTCTATAAGAGGGGCGTTGTTTCCTTTAGCTGGTGTGGGTATGAGTATTGTATGGACACTAGGACTTATGGGCTTTTCTGGATTTACACTCACCACTATGATGGTATTAACGCCTATGCTGATTTTGGCTGTGGGTATGGGACATGCTATTCAGGTAACGAGGCGGTATATGCAGGCTAGGAATGATGGTGAAAGCAATGCAAACGGCGCATATCTTGCTCTAGGTTTTACTATAGTACCTGCGGTCTTGTCTATCGTTACTGATGCTATTGGTTTTGCTACTTTGGCATCTGTTGATATCTCCTTTTATAAAGCATATGCATATTTTGGTATGTTTGGTATGTTCTCATTGTTACTTACAACATCGACACTCATTCCTATCCTGATGTCTGTATTCCCTGCTTCAAGTGACAAAGAGGGAAGTACTGAAGCTAGTACCGTTAAAAAGGTAGGCTATGCTTGGGAAAGAAAAATGAGTGATGCTGTAGTGATGATGACTAGTGGGATGGGACGTATCATACCACTAGCTGTTGTGGCACTTATCCTAATGTTTTCTTGGCATTACACTAAAATTGCTGATGGCCTTTCAGCCTTTGCAAATGATGACAGACCTTTTACTAAGAAAGTAACCCTTGCTTTAACTACTGATGAACTAGATATTATGCCAGGTATTGAAAAAGGTATTGATTATGCACAAGCAGCATTTAAAGTAGAATCAGGACCCGTGCAAGATATTTTCCATCTTAATACCTTAATGCCAGGTGTGATTTCATTTAGTATACCTATTCGTGCTAAATATCCTTTACAACCAGAATGTGAAGATGCGTATTATGAGGTTTATGATGCAGCAGTAGAAGCAGGTACTAAACTTCCTCCTAAAAGCTGTTATGACCCTGACAATGACCCAGCCCCAGGTATCATGAACGATATTGAAGTCATTAATGCCATTGCCAAAATGGAAAAAGAGATTAGAACACATAAGTTCATCGGATTTACAGCTTCGTATGCACAATACATTCGTATAGCCAATATGTTGCTTTTAAGTGAAGGGAATTCCCTTGATTTTGGGAAATTTGAAATTCCTACAAGTACATTCTTAACAGACATCGATCCTGATGATGACAGAGACCCTAGTGATATTCTCTCTACCTATAACGGATTACTCGATATGGCATCAGCCCCAGGAGACTTAGCTTCGATGGTGGCAGAAGATTATAACTCTGGTGTGATTTTAGGGTTTATTAATACCATGCATCCTAAAGAAACACATGAAGCGATGTTGTATTTACAGGGTTATATAGAAGCACATAAAAATGATGCAGGGTTTAACAAAGTAAACTTCGGATACCGAAATGCAGATGCCAGTGGTGATGTAGGTGAGATAGCAGACGATACAAGTGAACACTACATTAAACCAGGTATTGGTGGATTCTTGGGAGCTACTGAAGCAACAAGAGATGTGACGTATGAAAATTGGATTATGAATCCACTAGGTACGGCATTGGCTATTTTCTTAGTAGCTACGTTGATTTTTAGATCTTTCCTTATGTCAGGTTTCCTTATGGTCATTTTAGGGATTACCCTCTTTGCACAGTACGGTCTTGCAGGGTACTTCACTTCTACAGGAAATTGGAGTGGAAACTTACACTTTGGTAACTTGGTGACGCTGAGTATTGCCATGGGCTTGGGTGTGGATTATAGTATTTATATGATTTCGAAGTTACGAGATGAATACCAAACCCTAGGTGACTGGACACAAGCACTTAGAAATACAGTAGCTACTACTGGTTCGTCTGTACTTATCTCTGTAGTGGTGCTTATAGGTGCATTTATACCACTGATGGCTACAGACCTTGGTAATACTTGGGGACTTTCGATTTACATTACAGAAGCAGTGATTATTGATGTATTTACATCACTGACACTCTTACCAATCCTTCTGTTCCTCTTTAAACCAAAATATATTTTTGGCAAGAAATAAAGGACAATGTTGCTTAAGCTAAAAATGACGCTACACGAAGCGACACAATGGGCGAAATCACAACTCAAAGAAGTTTGTGAGCGTCCTGCGTATGAAGCTGAGTTATTATTGGCATATCATATACAAGAAAATCGTGTGTATTTGATGACGCATGAGCATGATGAGGTATTGGACTTAGAGGCCTTTGAAGCTCTGATAGAAAGACGAAGTAATTATGAACCCTATGAATACATCGTAGGGGAAGCTAGTTTTTATGATATTCATTTGGCCGTAGAAAAGGGGGTACTGATTCCTCGTCCTGAGACAGAGATTCTTATAGACTTCGTAGCTAAAGTTATCGCAGAGCATTCACTGAAATATATCGCAGAAATAGGGGTAGGTTCTGGGGCTATTTCAATAGTACTGGCTCGTAAATTTCTCCATATCTCTATTATTGCTACAGATATATCTGAGGCACCCTTGAGAGTAGCCCAACAGAATATAGAAACATTTGGATTACAAAATCAAATTACGCTACGTCAATCTAACCTTATAGATGAGGTATCTGAGCCTGTCGATTTGGTAGTTTCTAACCCTCCTTATATCGCCAATGATATTATTTTGGCTTCCAATGTTGCTAACTATGAACCCAAAGAAGCACTTTTTGGAGGTAGGGTAGGTGATGAGTTACTCAAACAAATTATTGTAGATGTCAAAGCAAGAGGTATCGGCTATTTGGCTTGTGAAATGGGATATGACCAAAAAAGCCCCTATAGAAGCGTTTGTTAATGAAATTGGAGTAGAATGTATTGAATTTTATCAAGACCTAGCAGGACTGGATAGAGGATTTATCATTACATTTGACAAAGGAAAATAGCATGAACAAAAATTTTAGAATGGTGACGATGATGTATCTTATCTTTCTTTCAAGTATCTTAGGAGCCATGCTCTATGCAGGGATTGTCGTGACTTCGGTTACTTTTCATACGAATTTATGGCTAGGGTCTGATATCTTGACACGTTTTCAAGAAGGACAAATCATGGTAGAGAATTTCTTGCGTCTTTCTTATGCTGTGAATCTTTTGATTGTGCTAGTCATTGTTTATGAAGGCTACAAGTTCAAGAAGTTTGAAAGAGATATAGGGACACAAGTAGCTTCATTTTTTGTCATCACTACAGGCTTACTTTTTGCTCAATATTATATTCCTGATATACTTGCTTTTCAGATGCAAGGGGTGGAGATGACAGAGTCTATAGCCTTTGAAAATACGCATAAAGGCTCAGAAATCAATAGCAAGATATTTGCTGTAGCGCTTTTGAGTTTGATTATTCTCAATATGCGTAAGGCGTGTAAGTAATTGAAGAGAGTACGCTAACTATGGCAGTTTGGGCTATTGGTGATATCCAAGGATGTTATCAGTCCTTGAGACAACTTTTAGATAAAATTAAATTTAATCCTAAGGTGGATACCCTATGGGTTGCAGGGGATTTGGTCAATAGAGGTGATGGCTCATTGGAGACTTTAGAATACCTCTATAGTATTCGTGATAGTGTGAGGATTGTTTTGGGTAACCATGATATAACGCTTATTGCTGTATATTATGGTATCAAAAAGTCTAATCCTACCCTTGACCCTATCTTACAATCACCTAAGGCAGAAGTATTACTCTCATGGCTAAGACAACAGCCATTTTTGCATGTTGATTATCAATTGGGATATGCGATGGCTCACGCAGGGATTTCTCCTGAATTTGATTTGGGTATGGCATTGCGTTATGCCAAGCGTATTGAAACACGTCTTCAGGGTGATGATGTAGAAGCATGGCTTAGGAAAATGTTTGAAAAAGGTATAGAAAGCTTTGACCCTAAGGCATCAGAGCTTGAAATAGACAGATATATTGTAGGGACTTTTACGCGTATGCGTTTTTGTAATGAAAATCATCGCTTGGACTTTAAACAAAAGGGTAGACCCACCGATGCCTTGCGTTCCAAGGGATTACTGCCATGGTTTGAGTGTAAGAAACGAGAGTCGATTGATGTCAAAATCATTTTTGGACATTGGTCAACCTTAGGGTTTTATCATGATGATGAAGTATTGTCTTTAGATACAGGATGTCTATGGGGAGGTGAACTCACCGCTGGACGTATCGACAGCAAAGAAGTAGAGATAGTCTCTATCCCCTGCAAGGCACAAGCCTAGTCCATTTGCTTTCTAAGAAAAGTAGGGACATCCAAGATATCTTCATTGTCTGTATTATACCCACCTGCGACCATTTTACTTCTAATAGCATTCATATCAATGGTATTGGTTTTGATAGCAGGGTTTTTGGGTGTTTCTGCTGTGCTATTACTTGGAGGTGTAGGAGCTTCAGGCACTTCTTTTTTTCTTGCAGGGATTTGTGGAATAGAATCTTGTTCTTCAAATCCTGTAGCGACTATAGTAATCTTAACTTCATCTATAGCGATGTCTAAGTTTGTAGTCGTTCCAAAGATAACATCTGCATCTTCATGGGCACTGTCATAGATAATATCCATAGCTTCTGAAATACCATTGAGAGGATAGTCTGGGTGAATATCAAATTGTACCAATACGCCCATCGCTCCATCAATAGATACATTGTCCAATAGAGGTGATTCTATGGCAATCTTGGCAGCATCATACGCAGCAGCTGAACCTGTACTATAGCCTGTACCCATGAGTGCTAATCCACGGTGAGCCATGATAGTCTTTACATCTGCAAAGTCAAGGTTAATATCATTTTCTCCGTGAGAAAGAATCACTTTGGAGATACCACCTACTGCTTGTGCTAGGATGTCATCTACCATTTTGAAACTTTCTTTTATCCCTAGATTTTTTTCGACTATAGAGAGAAGTTTTTCATTGGGAACGACGATAATAGAGTCACTTTCTTGCTTCAGCTCTTCGAGTCCTTCTTTGGCAAGTCGTGTTCTTTTACGACCTTCAAACTTGAAAGGACTGGTGACAATAGACACAGTTAATGCACCTATCTCTTTGGCTGCTTGGGCAATAATAGGTGCTGCACCTGTCCCTGTTCCACCACCAAGACCAGCAGAGATAAAGACAATATCTGCACCTTCAAGCATCTCTTTAATATCATCATAACTCTCTAATGCTGCTTCTCTACCTTTTTCAGGAATCATTCCTGCTCCAAGACCACGAGTAGCATGAAGACCTAACTGTAACTTGTAGGGTGCTGAAGAAGTCTCTAAGGCTTGAGCATCGGTATTGGCTACGATAAGGTCGATATTATAGATTCCTTGAGAAATCATATAATTTATCATGTTGCCACCACCACCACCGACACCGATAGCTTTAATTTTGGCACCTGTTGTTTGAGATCTAGTCTCTATAATATCTATTTCAAATTCTTCCATTTTCTTTCCTCTTATTTAATCTTCTCTTAAAAAAGTTGTCTTGCCCAATTTCCAATTTTCTTTAAGGGATTTTGTTTATCATGCCCTAACTCTGGTAGGTCATCAAAAGAGATACCCGAATCATGATAGTCATCATTGGCTTTATACTTATGCTCTTTAGGGTCTTTGTTTAATACTATTTCATCCTCATGCCTATTGTGAGAAATTTTGATATTGCTAAGGTTTTCTTCTTGTAGGTTTTTTGAATGTAAGAGTTCTTGTTCAAAGTCTATTTCATATTGTGTATGCTTATGGGCTTTATACAAAACCAATCCAATCACTGTTGAAAAAGCAGGGTCTCGTAATGCTTGAAAAAGTCCATTAAGTTCTCTAGGATATGCTACCCTTACAGGCATACCAGAGAAAATGGCTTGTGCCAATTCTCGAATACCTTTAAGTTTAGTCATACCACCAGTAAGAAGAATACCTGCACCAATTTGGTCTTTGAGATTAGAATTTTCAAGTGATTTTGCCAAAATCATTAAGGCTTCTTCTACCCGTGCAAATATTACAGAATGTACGATTTCTAAGGAAACACCATTATGGTTATTTTCATCTCCAATGATAGGCACTTCTATGACTTCATTGGAGTTTTCCAAAAGGTTTCCATGGCGTATTTTGACACTTTCAGCAATTTGTAAAGGGGTATGTAGTGCCATAGAGAGGTCATTGGTAATATGATGAGATCCCACGGCTAAGAAATCATTATATTTAATAGAGTTTCCTGTGTGGACTACAAGATTGGATGTCTGCCCTCCAAGGTCAATGACTACAGCACCCAAACCTTTTTCATCTTCATGCATTGTAGCAATAGCAGAGGCATAGCCTGAGAGTACAATACCATTAATATCTACTCCAGCAGAACGTATGGCTTTCTTGAGGTTAGAAAGATTGGATTTTTGGGTCATTATGATATTCACATCTACTTCCATACGAGAAGCGTTCATACCAAAGGGGTCTTCAACAAAGTCTTGGTCATCAACCCTAAAGTTATAGGGGAGTATATGAATAACCTCATATTCATGAGGTACATTGGCATTATAGAGTGCTGTTTGCATCACTCGGTTGATTTCTTTAATCGAAATTTCTTTATTGGGAATATTGACAATACCTGTAGAGTTCAAACTTTTTGCATAGGCATTGGAAATAGACACTGTGGCAGATGTGATATTCGACCCAGCAATACGCTTCGCATCACTGATAGCTTTTTTAATCGCTTTGGATGCCAATTCTATATTGGTAATAACACCTTTTTTGACCCCTTGGGACTTGGTGACACCATGACCTTGTATAGTGACTTCATCAAAGTCTGAAATTTCAGCAATCACGCTACAAATTTTTGTTGAGCCAATATCTATGGCTAAAATCGTTTCACTCAATTTATTCGCCCTCCTATAGACCGTTTACATACGCTTCTGTTGGATATTTTTTATCTAGTGTATCAATTAAGTTACGTTCAAATATGTTATTTTTCAATGTATCTACTGTTTCTTTTATAGCTAGGCTTTGATTGTTATCCATAGGTATAATTTTTTGTTCTAGTATATTATAGACAATAATTTTATCCATTACACTAATAATACCTTTTTCTTGGGTTGATGTAAAGAGTTTTTGTAAAAATGCTACACTTTCTTGACTATTTAAGGGTTTCATATTGATATTTTTTTCAATTTGAACAAAATCTGAGATAATAGCTGTACTTTGGTTAAAGTCTTTTAAATGACTTTCAGCCAGTATAAAGAGGGCTTCCTTCTTGGCTTGGATGCTATAAGCTAGGGTTACTTCTTCTTTGGCTTCATCATAGGTTTTTTCTCTAGGAATCGTAATATGTTCAATCTTAATGGTAGCATAGGTATCTGCTACAATTTTAGGCTTGAGAATATCTCCTACACTGTTTTCTTGTAAATCCATCCATATCATAGGTGTTAATTTCATATCATAAAGAGGAAGTGTGATTTTCTCACTTTGGGTGAGGGTACCTTTCTTGAAGGCAATATACGCTTTTTGTGCCGTTTTTTTGGTCTTTTTTGAGCTTGAGTGATTGCATGACTTTTTCTTTGGCTTGAGCATAACCCAGTTGCTTCCCTTCTGCATCGCTATAGTTGAAGCTCGTTGTTTCATAATGTGCTGTCAATTCTTCTTCTGAGACTTCTGCATCTTTACTCTCTGTCCATACAATAGAAAGGTCATACATTTGTTTGGTCATATAGCTAGTCTTTTGCATTTCCCAAAAACTTTTGAGTTTACTTTCATCAAGGCTAAATGTAACATCTTTTTCGCTTAATACATGGTATGCCAATTTGTCACTGACATTGATGCCTGCAACCATAGCTTCGATTTCCAAAGGTAAACTGGTACTTCCTAGTAATCCAAGGGTCTTTTTGATAAGCAATTCATCTCTGATGGTAGCTTCAAAGGTTTGTGCTTTCATTCTTTGTGACTTGAGGTAGCCTTGATAAATTTCAGTATTAAAAATCGTATCTTTTTGAAAAGAGGCAATGCCTTGAAGGGTTTGAAGTACTTCTTTATCAGAGACAATAATACCTACTTCATTGGCAAAATTTAGGATTTTGGCTTGGGTAGTGAGTCTTTAAATGCTTGTTTGATAAGCCCCATTTCTTTGGCTTTTTCTTCATCTAGCTTACCTTGCATTGCTTCATTGTATTGATTATAAATATTGCTATAGACCATATTGAGTTGGGTTTGGGTAATGGTGACTTCACCGACTTTTGCTACAGCTCCTGCTGGTGTACTCGAACCACTCAATCCCATACTTGCACCTGTACCAATAAATGAAATTGTAGCTATCCATATTGTCCAGACTAAAAACTTATTATTCTTTTGCATCCAAGAAATCATACTTAACCTACCTTCTATCTAAAAATTTGTATAATATTCTATCTAAATAAACTGAAATATAAAGAGAGAATGATGCCTAGTAAAAATACTGAGATAATGGAACGTGATTTAGAAGTGATATGGCACCCTTGTACACAAATGAAAGACCATGAAACCCTGCCTCTGATTCCTATTGCTTCAGGTAAAGGAATATACCTCTATGATTTTGAAGGTAATAGTTATATTGATGCAGTCAGCTCATGGTGGGTCAACCTTTTTGGACATACCAATACCTATATAGGCGATAAAGTCAAAGCACAGCTCGATACCCTAGAGCATGTCTTATTGGCAGGATTTACCCATGAACCTGCTGTGACCTTAGCTCATAAATTAGTAGCTTTAACCCCCTCAGAATTAACAAAAGTTTTTTATGTTGATAATGGCTCCTCTGCTGTAGAAGCGTCTTTAAAATGAGCTATCACTATCATCTAAATCGAGGCAAAACCAAGCCTATATTTTTGTCTCTTAGTAACTCTTATCATGGTGAGACGATTGGTGCGTTGAGTGTAGGAGATGTGAGTTTATACAAAGAGACGTATAAACCTCTACTTATCAATAATATGCAAGTACCTGTACCCATAGACCAAAGTATCCAAGCGAGTCTGGATGCTTTGAAAGATTTGGAAATCCTGCTCAAAGAGCATTCGCATGAGATTTCTGCTTTTATTGTTGAACCTCTTATCCAAGGAGCAGGAGGGATGCATATGTATCATCCTAGTTATCTCGAAGGTGCAAGAACTTTAACCAAGCAATACGATGTACATCTCATTGCCGATGAAATCATGACAGGATTTGGACGTACGGGCAAGATGTTTGCTTGTGAATATGCCGATATATCACCTGACTTTATGACGCTCTCCAAAGGGCTTACTGGAGGATACTTACCTTTGTCTGTAGTGATGACTACCTTGGATGTGTATCAAGCTTTTTATTGTGATTATAATGAACACAAAGCCTTTTTGCATTCGCATTCTTATACAGGCAATCCTTTGGCATGTGCAGCAGCTTTAGCCACGTTGGAGATATTTGAAAACTCTGATATATTGGGTGAAAATGCTAAAAAATCAGCCTATATCTATGAAGAGATTCAAAAGTTCTTACCTTTAGCCAATGTCAAAAGCATTAGACAACAAGGCATGGTAACAGCCATAGAATTAAAAGGATATTTAGCAGAAGAACGTATAGGACTAAAAATTTATGAATATGCCTTAAGCCAAGGGGTGCTACTTAGACCATTGGGACATATTATCTACTTTATGCCACCCTATATTATCACTTACGAAGAAATAGATACGATGATAAAAGTTGCCTATGATGGGATTAGAAGGCTCTTAGAAGAAGACTAGGGTTTAAAAGAAGCCCTTGTTTTGTTTTTGTAAACGTGAATGATGTCTCATTGCTCTTTTGATACCTAGTTCCATTGCTTCTTTGTAGAGGCTTTCTGCTTTGATTAAATCAGGAATAGTACCTATTCCATTTTCGTAAAACTGCCCCAAGTCACACAGAGCCTCAGGATAGTTATCTTTTGCCAAGGTATTCATGAGTAAAAAAGAGGATTCAATATTTTGCTGAATCAATACGCCCGTATAGAGTTCTCTTGCAAACATGAACTGTGCAAATTGTGAATCAGTGAGGCACAGATATACAAAAGTTCAGAAGCTTCTTCTGCTTCTTCTATAGCGACAAGCTTTTTGACAACAATGAGTGTCTCTTCTATCTCTGCTTCGCTATAGCCTCGTGTAGAGATATTTTCTAA
This sequence comes from Sulfurovum sp., assembly GCA_030949325.1. Taxonomy (GTDB): domain Bacteria; phylum Campylobacterota; class Campylobacteria; order Campylobacterales; family Sulfurovaceae; genus Sulfurovum. The sequence continues at coordinate 36,807 of JAUZSQ010000010.1, read as the reverse complement.
CAGTGTATCAGACCGTTTCAAACTTCTCAGAAGAAGAGACCTTATGAGGAGGATAGCGTTTTTCCATGTGAATGAGCTTTTGGGTAATATGAGGGATAGCTTCATATTGACGACTAGTAGGTGTTTCTTCTGTGATATAATCTTCTTCGTTTTTATCTATGACTGTTTCTTCTACTTCTTCCTTTTCTATCTCTGTTTCTGCTTCTTTAGGCTCTTCTTGTTTTGTTTCTTCTACTGTCTCTTCAAAGAAGCTATCTTCTTCTATCTCTATTTCTTCTTTTGGAGAGACTTCCTCTATCGTAGCCATCTCTTCTTCTGTTGTGGTAGCATTTTCAAAGAAAGCATCATTTTCTTTGTTCTCATCATGCAACAAAATATCAAAGTCTTTGGCATCCATTTGTGTATGTGTTTGGGTGGAGGGAGGAGGAGGGGTAATAAAAAGCTCAAACTCATCAATAACATCTTGCTGTGGAGGTAAAGGTACAGGGGAAGAAGGACTCAATGAGGTCGTCTGTATGCTTTGGTGTATGATTTCATCGGGAGCTACTTCTATATAAGTGCTAATGAGTGAATGGGCTTTGACATAACTACCTTCTTGCAAAAGTGCAATAATCTCTTGAATACTTGCATCCATATTCATGGGAGCTAGTTTAAGGATTTGGATTTGTATGGTTTCTATATCGCTAATAGAGATAGCCAACTTAATAATATTTAACCGTTTCTTTGTTTGGTTCATAGTGCTACCTAATTAAATGATTTTATCATTAAAGTATAACAAAAGAATGCTTTATATTAGACTTGATAGGCTATTTCAGCTAGAATATCTTTTTTAATAAAGGGTATATTATGACATGTAAACATTTTGGGTCTTGTGGGTCTTGTGGTCTTTTTGCACTCTCCTACGAGACACAACTCATACAAAAAGAGCAAAGAGTATCAGCACTTCTAGCACCTTTTTCTACTTCTAAGCTAGAAGTCTTTGACTCTCCTACCTCTCACTATAGGGCGAGGTCAGAATTTCGTATATGGCATGAGGGAGAACATTGTGACTATGCGATGGGACATATAGACAAAAAAGGGGCTATCAATATTTCTCAATGCCCCAAAGTTATCAAACCCATAGAGAAACGTATGTGGAAACTGCTTGAAATATCAATGCTTCTCCTAGCGTACTCAAACAACGACTCTTTGCCGTAGAATTCTTGGCGACAACGACGGATGAATGTCTCGTGACTCTCTTGTATCACCGTAAACTAGATACCCTATGGTCACAAGAAGCCAAGCTACTCGAAGGTGCTTTAGACTGCAAGATTATGGGAAGAAGCCGTAAACAAAAAGTGATTTTATCGGATGAATATGTCACTGAAAAGTTGTTAATAGATGGCAAAATATTTTCGTATGTACAATATGAGAGTGGCTTTACCCAACCCAATCCTGCTGTCAATATCAAGATGATAGAGTGGGCAATCACACAAGCCAAAAGGTAGGTTATGGAGATTTCTTGGAGTCTTATTGTGGCTTAGGAAACTTTACCTTGCCTCTATCTGCATATTTTGACAAAGTTCTTGCCACAGAGATAAGCAAAGGCTCTATCAAATCGGCAAAAGAAAATTGTGTATTGAATGATATAGATAATATCAGTTTTGTAAGACTCTCCTCAGAAGAGATGACCGAGGCTTTGCAAAAAAAGAGAACCTTTAACCGTCTCAAAGACATAGATTTGGATAGCTATGCCTTTTCTACCGTGCTTGTGGATCCTCCACGAGCAGGATTAGACCCTGCGACGATTGCACTGATTTCTACGATAGACCATATTATTTATATTTCGTGTAATCCTGAGACCCTTGCTAGAGACTTGGAGAGCTTAACCCAAACCCATGAGATAGAGGCTTCGGCGATATATGACCAATTCCCTCATACCTCACATATAGAAAGTGGCGTATTTTTACGTAAGAAGTCTTCTTGATTCTTTATTCCATCCTTCTTACGCTTGGTTAAAAATCGCTTTGTGTTCGACCATAGCACAGTGGTTTTGTACCACGTTTATTCCTGCGTCTTTGATACGTTGGGCAGCATTGTTATTGATGAGTTCTAGCTGTGTCCAATAGGTTTTGACATCGCCACGAGCAATGACAGCATCAGCAATAGCATCAAGGGCAGCAGGTTTTCTAAAAATCACGACCATATCAACAGGTACAGGTATCTCTGCTAGACTTCTATAGACTTTTTGACCCAATATCTCATCATGCTTTGGATAGACAGGTATCATAGTATATCCTGCGTCTCTGAGGTAGTGGGCTACATGATTAGATGCTTTTGTATCATCAGGGGAGGCACCCAAGACAGCGATGGTTTTGGCCTCTTCAAAATATTTTTTCATTTCTTCTTGGTTTGAATTGACTCTTGGTAGTTCACATTCCATAGTATTATCCTTAATTGTGTTATAATTTCTTTAATTATTACTTAGGAAACATAATGTTAGACTTAAACCAAATACAAATTGCCCATAAAAGATTAAAAGGTGTAGTACATCGTACCCCTTTTACCTATGCACCTATTTTATCAGACCTTAGTGGCTATGAAGTATATCTCAAAAAAGAGAATCTCCAACGTACAGGAGCTTTCAAACTTCGAGGGGCATTCAACAAAATTGCTACCCTAGTAGAAGCAGGACAAAAAGGAGGCGTTATCGCAGCTTCAGCAGGAAATCATGCCCAAGGTGTTGCCTTTGCTGCGAAGCATTTTGGTATTGATGCGACGATTATCATGCCCGAATCTACACCTCTGACCAAAGTACAAGGGGTCAAAGAATTAAATGGTCATACGATACTTAGTGGAGCCAATTATGACGAAGCCTATCTTTACGCACTGACTTACGCCAAAGAACACAAGCTCACCTTCGTACATCCCTTTACCGATGATGATGTCATGGCAGGACAAGGCAAGTAGCACTTGAAATGCACGAAGAGATAGCAGATTTGGATGCTGTACTCATTCCCGTAGGAGGAGGAGGGCTTATTTCTGGTATGTCCATAGCCTTTCAATCTCTCAATCCTAAGACCAAAATTCTCGCCGTCCAAGCAGAGGGAGCCAATGCATTCAAAACCTCTTATGATGCGAAAACAGCACTGGATTCTTTGTCGGTACGTACCATCGCCGATGGGATTGCCGTAAGAGATATTTACCCTGAAACCTTTAAACATGTTTTAGCAAATGTTGATGTCTTTAAAACTGTATGTGAAGATGAAATTGCTACGGCGATATTGTTTTTACTAGAACGCCAAAAAGTCTTGGTAGAAGGAGCAGGGGCTGTAGGAGTCGCTGCCTTACTTCACTGGCTAAAGTAGATTTACCCAAAGGTGCCAAAGTAGGAGTCGTACTCAGTGGTGGCAACATAGATGTCACGATGCTCTCGCTTATTATCGAAAAAGGACTGATGAAGTCTGCACGAAAGATGAAACTCAAAGTCTTACTCATAGACAAATCAGGAGCCTTAGGCACATTTACCAGTATCCTCAGAAATATCGGTGCCAATATCGTCCAAATCGGATACGATAGAACCTCCACAGACCTAGAATTTGGAGATGCCCACGTCTCTGTAGCATTAGAAACCAAAGGAGAAGAACACAAAGCCTTAATACGCCAAAAGCTAGAAGAAGGAGGCTTTGCGTTTAAGGAAGAGTTTTAATTTGAAATACAAACAAATGTTCATGCTGTATAAGTAAAAAGTTATATTCTTTAGATTTATCTTCCCAAAAACCAGTAGCTTTGCAGTTGTGTTGATGCTTGATAATATCTTCTTTTAGAAAAAAACCTGCGTTTAAAAATCGTTGCATCACCATGAATGCTAAAGGTTGATAGATTTTATCTCTTCTTGTATCTCCGATTAATATAGCACAATATTTGTTGGGTTTCAAGACCCTATAAAACTCTTTTGCTACTTTTTCTATCTCATTACAAAAAAGTTCTAGGTCGTGGATATTAGATAAATATTTTAATTTCACCCTCACTATATTTGATTATATCAGCATACGGAGGATGCGTTAAGATAAAATCAATAGAGTTATCTTTGAGCATAAATAAGTTTCTACTATCATTAAGTTCTAGCCTAATTTTAGGGTTAAATTCACTTTCAAATTGAAGTGCTTTTTTTGTAATTTCTAGTGATTTTGGATTTATATCAAGAGCTAAAAGATTTCTATTTAAAAGTTTACACTCAATAGCAGTCGTCCCTCCACCAATCATAGAATCTACTAGGTAATCATTTTCATTTGAATATCTTAAAATTAAATTGCGTACAACTTCAGGAGACCAATTACCCCTATATGTACTTTTATGTGTTGCCCAATTACCACGTAAAGGAAAACTCCAAACAGTTGTACACTCTTGTTTGAAGTCTTTAGGGTTAAGTTTTTTCATTTTATAAATTTAAGATTTTTTTCTACAATCTCTACACCAACTTTGATTTCTCATAGACTCTTTATCCATATTTCTAAAACCAAACTTTTCATCTACTTCTTGATAAGTTATTGCTTCTTTCCCACATTGTGGACATTTATGTGGTAATGTAATTTTACTTGTTGCCATTTTTTTGCCTTTTCTATTGATTTGGTATAGGTAATCCTATATGATGAAGTGGTAAATATTCAAAATAGTATTTACAGTTCATCATAATTATATAGTCTAAAGTATCTTTATATTTTGGATCGTTAAACCATTCATTTAAGATATAAATATAATTCCTACTTCATAATTTAATTGAGCTAATAGCCGTTTATATTGATAAAAGCTTAAATCCACAAGTTTGTAATTTTTCATCAACTGAACCAGCTACTTCTTGATACTTCACTTCTATAATAAAAATCGTATTATTGTGTATTACATAAATTGCATCATCAGGTAATAATTTTTTTGACAATATTTTATCCCCACATGTATTCCACGCATTTCTAAAATCTATAAACGCTCATATCATTTTAAATGAACTTGCTTTCTACTTGTTTATCATTGCCAAAATATATCATATCCCATTGTTTTCTTTGCAACTAAAAGGTTTCTTTACACATTGATAACCTTCTACATTATTATGGAGATAAGTTACAATATCTACTCGTCCTTCAAAATGAATTCCTGTTTGAGTATTACTTCCACCTATACCACCTTTTATCATATAAAACTCCTTATCAAAACTTCACTAATTTTTCCACGCCCACTACTTTTACTATTTATAAATCTATTTGCTTGTACAAAATTTATATTATATTTTTCATATAATTCTTTAATAAATATTGTATCTGAATTACTCTTCACTACCTTTATCTCTTTGTCTGATAAGCTATCAAATATATCAAAAAGTTCAATTTGTTCTTTCTCTAAAAATGCAAATTTACTATAAGAAGTAAAGCTAGAAGTTTCAGTAAGTGGGTGATATGGTGGATCAAAATAGACTAAATCATCTTTTTTTGCATACTTTATAACTTCTTTATAACTTTGATGTATGATAGTAGCATTTGCTAAAGCCTCACTAGCATTATAGATAGTTTCGCTATCTGCTATATTTGGATTTTTATAACTACCTATTGGCGTATTAAAATACCCTTTGCTATTGACACGATAGAGACCATTAAAACAAGTTTTATTGAGATATATAAATCTTGTAGCTCTTTCTAACTTACTTAAAGTATTAAAATCATCTTTTCTATCTAGCTCTCTTATTTGATAATAAAACTCTTTATTATGCTGTTGTTTGAAATTTTCTAGTTCTTTTATTAGATTAGTAGGATTACTTTTAACTACATTATACGCATTAATTAGTTCAGCATTTATATCAGAAAGATATATTTTTTTATCTTTGAGTTTTCCTTGTGAATATAGTTCAAAAAACAACGCTCCACCACCTAAAAATGGTTCATGGTAGTTATTAAATTCTTGTGGTAAAAGAGGGATTATTTGAGAGACTAATCCTCTTTTCCCTCCTACCCATTTTATAAAAGGTTTCTCTATTTTACTTGGATTATCTAGCATTTATTCTCATTTCTATTCGTATAATTATAACTAAAATGGGGTTAAATCAGAAATATTATACTAAATATATTAGTTTTATAAATCGAATATAAGATATTAAACGTGTAAAACCAATGATACTACGGCAGTAAACTCCGTACCTTATCAGGTAAAAACGCCACTAATTTAGCACGAATCTGATGCCAGAATATAGAGATGAGGAGTAAATAAACGCCTAATAATAATCCAGCTAGGGCAAAGGTATTGTCTATGAGTCCGTAGCTACCAAAGAGTGAGGTAAAGGCATAGAGTACATAGAATATAGAAGAAATCATAAAGATGCGTCTGTCTATGACTAAGGAGACGAAAGAGAGTATGGCATAGAGGACTATCATGCTTATGAATGTAGTTACTGTATTGGCTTCTTCATTAAAAACACCAAGCATGACAAAGATAGAATGCACGATAAGAGGTGAGGAGAGTAAGTGTAACCAAAAGGCTATATCGGCGTTGCTTGTGAGGCGTTGGGTATCTGAAGCATCCCAATACATCGCTAAGACAAAGCTCACTATACCTGCTATAAAAATGAAAAAGACTAGATACTCTTTGAATTCTATAGAAATAGAAAGTAAGGTAGAGAGTATCAATATGATAAATGTACCCATACCAATAGCTACAGTGATAGGGACTCTAAAGCGTTTCCAATGTACAAATACTGCCAAGGCTGTAAGGGCTGAAGCAATCATAGAGGCATGAGGTTCAGATAATACTAATGCAGTTTGAAAGTACTCTATGAGTCCTAAGAAGAGAGAAAAACTAAAGACCAACAACAACATAATAGCAGGAAAAGGCATCTTGCGTTTGCGTACAAATATTTCTGAAAGTATCCATGTAAAGGAGACCACGACGATAGAAGAGAGGGTGCTATTGATAGAGGATGTTATCCAATAGAGTGAAATAAGCATCAAAAAAGCAGCGATGACTACGAAAATATCATTGAACCCTGTGAAGAGTTTGAAGTTTTCTTCATCGACTCTAGGGCTTTGACGGTGTTCACTTATGAGCCTACGAAAGGCTTGGACACTGTCAGTTGTCAATACTTCGGCTTCTATGGCACGATTGAGGTCTTCTTCTGAATACATAGTATTTAGGCACTCGTATAGAGATGCTTGGCTTTTTGTACATGGAACTTAAGCCCAATCTCTTTTTCTGTACAACCTAAGGCAAGGGCTACCATTTGAGGCATGTGCAAGACGGGAAGTTCTACTTCACGACCCATGACTTTGGAGATACTGCCTTGATAGGTATCCATCTTGAGATGACAAAGAGGACAGGGTGTGACCATGATGTCAGCGTTGTTATCAATAGCATCGAGTAGGGCATTTCCTGCCAAGACTTCGGAGGTATGATTGGCTTGTAATTCTACATGGAAACCACAGCATTTATTTTTGCTCTCATAATGGACGGGATGTCCTTCTAGTGCAGAGATGAGTCTGTCAAGAGAATTGGGATTATAAGGATTCTCACGGTTATTGTTCTTTTCATGGAGTTCGGCAGGTCTAATATTGTGACAACCATAAAAAGGAGCAATATTGAGATGGCTGAGTGGCATAGTGACTTTATCTTTGACCTTGTCTAAACCATAGTCATCAATAATAGTATAAAGGAAATGTTTGATTTGGGATGTGCCTTTATACTCTAATCCTACTTCTCCTAATTTCTCATTGACTCTGGCTTTGAGTGCAGGGTCTTTGTCTAAGGCTTGTTTGGTTAGACTTGAATTAAGTTGGCAAGTATTACAAATAGTAATCATCGTAAGCCCTAACTTTTCGGCATAACAGATATTTCGAGCATTAAGCACATGTGCCAAAAATTCGTCAAAGTCTTGCAAGTGAGAGGCACCACAACAAGAAGCTTCTTCAAGTATGGTAATTTTAATCCCTAGTTTATCGGCAACTGCGAGTGTAGAGGACAGTAGCTCTGGTGTCGATTGCTTCGCTGTACAGCCTGTAAATAATGCATAATGTAATTGTTCGCTCATTTTATCTCCTTATAGCTTATTGGTTTGTGAAATTTCAATGAGTTTTTGGACTTCATCAAGATTTTTGATTTTGGGAATAGAGTTGATAAATGGAACACCTGAATGCCAGTGGATTTTCCCCGCTTTGAGCATCCGTACGGCTGTACCTAGATGCTTGTACATACCAAGATACCCTTCAGAATAAGTGACAATATCAGCTTCATCCAAATAGCCAGTTTTTTTGATACCTCTTAAAAAACCTTCTGCGTGACGGGTAGCTACATTGGACTCTGCTACACCACGCACAAATTGTAGGTTGTGGAGTTTTCCGATTTTCTCAATAGGGTTAATATCTTTTGGACAGGCTTCAGCACATTCAAAACATTTGACACAATCCCAAACACCAGAACCCCCTTGGGCAGTAATAGCCAGTCTCTCATCTCCTGCTTCATCTCTAGTATCAACGGTAAATCGATACGCAGAATTCAGAGCTGCTGGACCCAAAAAGGCATCATTGACTTCTAGGGCAGGACAAGAATAGTGACAAGCACCACATTGAATACAAAGGTCAGAATCCAAAAAGTTGTTAAACTCTGCGATACTTTGTTTGCTCTCTGCTTGTGGGTGCGTTTCTACCTCACTAACGACATAAGGTTTGACCGCACTATGCTTTTCCCAAAAATCGGTTTTATCAATAATCATATCTTTGATAGCACGTTTTTTGCTACTTGGTTCTAGGGTAATATCATCATCAAACATATCAAGTAACTCAATAGCATTTTGCTTACAAGCAAGGACTGCCTTGCCATTGACTTTAATCGCACAAGCCCCACAAATTCCGTGACGGCATGAACGACGGTAGGAGAAGCTTCCATCATGTTCCCATTTGATACGGTTCATAAGGTCAAGGATAAGCTCATCTTTACCCACTTCCATCGTATACCCTTTGGTATAAGGAAGATAATCCGTCTCTGCGTTAAATCTCCATGCTTTGATAGTCACGGTTCTGGTATTGGTTTGTTCTAGTACTTGTACTTCACTCATCTTATCCTCCTAGTATTTTCTTTCCATTGGCTCAAACTTACCTGGGGTGACTTTACCCCAAGTAATAGATACATTGTAGTCTTTATCCATGATAGCATAGGTATGTTTCATAAACTTTTCATCATCTCTTGTTGGGAAATCTTCACGATAATGTCCCCCACGACTCTCTTCACGCGTCAATGCACCCACGACTACAATCTTCGCAGATTCTATCATGTGTCCAAGCTCAATCGCTTCTTGAAGGTCGGTATTAAAGGTATAAGACTTGTCATCAATACGAATATGCTTAAATCGTGCCAAGACATCATCAATAATAGCAACTTGTTTTTCCAAAGATTCTTTGGTTCTAAACACCCCTGCATTGGCTGTCATACCAATTTGAAGTTCGTCTCTGAGTTTGGGTACGGTTTCTTTGCCGTTAGATGTTTTAATGGTATGCATTTCATTGACACATCTATCAGCATCGCTCAAAGAGGCTTTGCGTAAGCTAATCCCCTCATCCAATACTTTTATCATATTCTCCCCTGCGTGACGACCAAATAGCATCGCTTCAAGCACAGAGTTCGCACCCAAACGGTTGGCACCGTGTACTGAAACACAAGCACATTCTCCAGCAGCATAGAACCCTTCTACCAGTTCTTTGTTGGCATTTTTTTCTACTTGACAGTTGATATTGGTAGGTATTCCACCCATAGAATAGTGAGCCGTAGCAGAGATATGTATGGCTTCATTGAGCATATCTTGCCCTTGAAAGGCGATAGCTAATTCACGAAGCTCAGGCAAACGCGTCAAAATGATTTGAGGGTCAAGGTGTGTGAGGTCAAGCAGAACAGATTGTCCGTCTTTTCCTACTCCACGCCCTTGACGGACTTCTTCCATAATAGCTCGAGATACGACATCACGAGAAGCCAGTTCCATAGCATTGGGTGCATATTTGGTCATAAAGCGTTCACCTTCGCTATTGAAGAGGCGTCCACCTTCACCACGAGCAGCTTCAGAGATAAGTACCCCCGAACCACCCAATCCACTAGGATGAAATTGTACAAATTCCATATCTTCAAGAGGCAAACCATGACGTGCCACAATAGAAAGTGCGTCACCTGTATTGGCATGGGCATTAGAATTAAATCTAAAGAGTCTCCCATTACCACCTGTAGCAAACATCGTGACTTTAGAATTGAAAATCGCCACTTCGGAGTTACGGATATTGTAGGCTACGACACCAGAGACTTTGCCATCTTCATAGAGTAAATCTCCTGCATACCATTCATCATACACTTCAATCCCTGCACGGTCTGCTTGTTCATAAATGGTTTGTAGTAGGGTAAGTCCTGTACGGTCTTTGGCATAACAAGCACGAGGTTGTGATTGCCCACCAAAAGGACGAATAGCAATATTGCCTTCTTCATCACGAGAAAAGACAGCACCCATGCGTTCTGCCCAACGGATAGTCTCAGGGGCTTTGGTACACAAAAGTTCAACACAATCTTGGTCAGCCAAATAGTCTGAACCTTTGACCGTATCAAATTCGTGAAGTTCTGTAGAATCTTCTGCTCCAAGCGCTGCATTAATCCCACCTTGTGCGGCACCTGAATGCGAGCGTAAGGGGTGAAGTTTGGTAATTACAGCAGTTCTTTTCCCTGCTTCTGTAAGTCCCTTGGCGGCTGCGAGTCCTGCTAGACCTGAACCCACAATAACAGCGTCATATTCATAAATTTTAATATCAGAGTTTTTGCTCATAATAAGAATGTCCTTTAAAAAAGATAATAGCTCTATATTAGCATATTTTCTTTAATATTAGAGGGGATTAGTATGGTAGGGTGCTGTTTTTAACGCACCTTTAATTCAATATACAAAATATATTCTTTCTTGATACAATATAAGTAGTTTATATATAATTATTTAGTCGAGAGATATGCTTCATAACTAAAAAACAAAATAACAGCTAAAACTGTTAATCCCATTATGAATTCCATTTTATAGCTCCTCTAGTGAATCTATTTTGAGTAAATTTAAATATTAAAATACACAATTTTATACAACATCCACTTGTTTAATAAAGTCTTCTACAAAGAATAGTGCTAATCCACCCATCTTTCTACCCATGCTATGCTCAATCTTTTTGAAATATTTGCTACACATTTCATAAGTCTTTTTATCTTCTATAATGAGGACTTCAGCCCCTGAATCATAGGCATCTAGTAGTACGGTTCCTGCTTTTTTGAGTGCTAAATCTTTGTCGCTTTCCAAGATAGAAAGTCCCAAAAGCTTTGTTTGACTAGGAAATACTATTTCTTTTGTCCCCATATCGACTATCATTTGAGAAATAAGCAATAGGTTTTTACTTTCTTTTCCACTGTGATAGGCAATATGCTTTTCTTCTAAATGTTCAACTTTTTTAGTGTGATTATTCGCTTTATCTTTACAAAAACGCTTCTTAAGCCTAGTACATAAAGAAGGAGACTCATGGTCTGTATCCTTTAGCATCGCTTTGAGTGCTTCTATATCTTGTCCATACTCATTGTCTCGAAAGAGGTTATTTTCATATTCACAAGACAGAAGCCCAGTATCGACCGAAGTAATAGCCTCTAATATAGCTTTTTATGAGGATTTCCCTCTGTTATCATCTTGTACGCTAGGACCAAAATAGCATCTCCAATATAGTCATGGGCAAACTTTTCTGTCTCAGAGGCATAGTGTAGGCTATAAAGACTTTGATAATAATTTAAGTCTGCTTCTGAAGCATAAGGAGCTAGGAGTGCATAAGAGTGCATGAAATCATCATCATTTATCTCTAGTCCATGGTTAGCACGGTAGCGATTGCTTGGTTCTATAGAGAGGTTTGTACCTAGTTGGGCTACAAGAGAAGCAATAGATTCAGACCCCTCGAGGATAAAGCCATTGACTTTTACAAGGAGATTCTTTTGGGGGTAATTAAAGTCACTATTTTTTGCTTCAATATCAAAGAGTAAGTCTTTGATACTATGATGGTTTTCTAGTGTAATATTAAAGTTTTTGTAGTAGGGTAAGTAGTCAGTTTTGGCATTAAAAAAGAATGCTTTTAGGGTAAGTGTATGTGACATTTAAGAGAGTCTCCAATGTAAGTAAATTAGACGGAGTATATCTTATATGTCGTTTGAACTAGACCATAATCTTCTTTTTAGAGAAAAAAGCTTAGGTCTATTGTTACGATTGGTTATTCTTGAAGTAAGAAAGTGTTGGCTGTAATATATTTGGTAATATCTTCTGAACGCCCTTCTACTGTATCCCCATTCGATGCTTCACTAGGATTTCCAAAGCCATACTTGAGTGTATCTGTTTGGGTTCCACCTTCTCCTACTAGAATAGTATGGAAAGGCACACCTACAACGATATCTTTACCAAAGACGACAGCTTCAGAGAAGTTACGTTCTGCTTCAAAGTTGAAATCAAATTTAGCAAGGAGGATATCTATTTCTAGTCTTGTACCTTGGTTAAACTCTTCACCTATAGTAAGCTGATATTCTTGTACAATCGTCTCTTCAGGTTCTCCTGTACAGCCAGATTTTCTATACGCTGTACTGGTCAAGGTCATAATAGTCTCTACAGAGTTGATATGATTAAATGAGGTATGAAAAGTAAACGAATCACCAATGGCACCGTCACCAAGGGAACCTTCAACACAAGCAATGGTATTACTCTGAGTGGTTACAAACCCTGTATTTAAATAGGTAAATCTTTCTAGCATATTGTCAGCAGTTTTATTGCTAGGGTTATTAGTACTACCACAACCTACAGCAAAACCTATACTAAGTAGTGCAACCAATGTCAATTTAATTCGTTTCATTATCTGAACCTTTGTGTTTTAATATTGTATAGTATTACATAGTTTTATTTAATACTTCCTTTAGCATCGGTGTATATGTTTTGAATAGTCTTAAGATTATCTATACGATACTATGTTACAATATTTTTATGAAAAATATTGATAAAGAAGCCTACCTTATTGAAGGTTTGAACTCCCCTTATATTGGTGATGATGCAGCAGTGATTGGCAATAGGCTCTATAGTATGGACGCATTTTTTGAAGATGTGCATTTTAGACGTACATGGATGAGCATGGCACAAATTGGCAAAAAGGCTATGCTCGTCAACCTCTCTGATGCGATTGCTATGAATGCCAAGCCTCTTCATGCCTTGGTGAGCGTATCTCTGCCTTCTGATTTGACTTTGGCAGATATTGATAGTCTAACCCAAAGCCTAGAAGCTACAGCCCAAGCCTATGGTTGTGAAATTATCGGAGGCGATACCATTGGGGGAGATAAGTTGCATTTGTCTATTACGATTATCTCCCAAAGTGACAGTCCTTTGTTGCGTAAAGGGCTACAAGAGGGTGATTTGTTAGCTTACACAGGAGTACTAGGAGAGAGTAAGCGTGATTTGGATGCCTTGTTTAGAGGAGAGAGTATCAGTGAAGACTCACGCTTCTTTTCTCCTATATTACGAGCAGACTTTATTGCCAAAGCCAGACCCTATTTACACGCAGGTATGGATATATCCGATGGACTCTATTGTGATACCAACAAATTTTTGGAGCATAATAGTTATGGATTCACATCACTTATTGAGATAACACAAGACATAGGGGAAAGTGGAGAAGAGTATGAAATGCTCATCGCCTTTGCTCCTGAAGCATTAGAGAAGATTAAAGCCATAGCAAAAGAAACAGACATGCCTCTGACTATTTTTGGACAAGTCTCAGCCAATAGCCAACGCTACCCTTGTACTAGTCACCACTTCTAGGCATGGTACGATGGGCTAAATCTTTAGGATATTCACGAGAGGTAGCGATAGACTCAGCTTTGTTTTGGAGGTCATTTTTTGCTAGGTTTATCGTAGGGCTAAAGACACGTCGTCCTAAGCTTTGGCTTCCTAGATACTCCAAATCTATGAGTTGTTGGGTAATAGCATCTATCATATCGAGTACCGAAGATACTTTGACTATCTCACAACGTGCATAGCGTTCACGAGGGAAAGAGACCTCAGCTACACGTAAAGTAGGGTCATCTCCTGGGATTTGCTGTGCACCAAAGAGGGGCTTGGAACCGACTTTGGCTGTAGCAAAAGAAGGAATAAACTGTGACAAATGCCCAATAGCCAAATTAGTGCGTGTATCGGTTTCTTCTTTTGTCCATGATTTCTCTATTTTTTCTATAAAGTTTTGACCCAACTTCGCTTGACAACTCACATTGGTATTACTCACCAAGCCATCTTCATAGAGTGTAATATCTGTAGTCATGCCATGGAGTTGGACATACCCATTGGGATAAGGGGTAAATTGTCCCATCCCTTGGGGTGTGCCTCGTTCTCCATGAAAGACAATTTCAGGGAAGTACTGACCCTTATAGGCATCAGATTGGCTAATATACGCAGCCTTGAATTCTACCATAGTTTTGCAAGGGGCTGAGAGCATATCATCAATCTTGCCTGTACGAAACCCTGCGGCATTAATGAGATAGTCAAAATGCTCTTCATGGCTTTTGTCATCTTGGAGATAGCTTAGTATCCATCCATCACTCGAACAGTTTTGTTGGATATTATAGACAATGGTTTGGGTGTGTATGGTAACAGTTTTTAGGCTCTCTAGGCTCAGAGATAGACCCGCTGAGAGTCTAAAAAGGTTTAGCCCATATTCTTGGACTAGGATAAGAGGAAATTGTATCTTTTCCAAGTCTATATTTTGGGATACAGGTATCATCCAATCTTGGCTACTTTGAGGAGACTGGGGCAAGGGAAGCTTTTGTAGGGCTTCTAAGGCTTCTTTGTCATAGAGTTGATAATAGTACTGACTCTCTCCCAAGACTTGATTATCCTTGTCTGTATCAATGAGGTCTTGATAGGCATTGCTAAGACGTTTGAGTCTAGGCAAGAGGTCGAGAGGTGTAGATTTGTCACTTTTGGGTATAGCAATAACAGTAGGTCGGTAATCAACGATATAAGGATAAAAACGCAAAAAAATCTATAGATTGTTTGAGCAAGGTAATACACTGTGCATCCGAAATCTCACGGTAAAGGTTACCTCCAGCATGAAGATGACAAAAGGGAGGACCAGAAATAAGGCTAGATTCTTTTTCTAAGAGCGTGACATCTAAGCCTAGTTGACCCAAGTAGAGTGAAGCACTCGCTCCTGCTACACCTCCACCGATAATAGCAATTTTGGCTTTTTTATGAGACAAATATGTCCTTTTTCTCTTTATATAACCTATAAATACTTTAATAGTTCTGAAAACTCATCAATAATAAGGCTAGGACGATGTAAAGATATATCTTCTCCATAGTTATACCCATAGGTGACTGCGACAGATTGCATCTCACAAGCATGGGCTGAGAGGATATCATTTTTGGAATCACCGACCATGAGACTCTGCTCTGTTGAGTATCCAAAATGTGTACAGACATGTAAAAGAGGTGCAGGATGAGGTTTCTTTTGAGGCAGAGAATCTCCTCCTAATATGAGTTCAAAAATATTGTCTAAGTCCAAAGTATTGAGTATCGGGGCTACAAATTCAAAAGGCTTATTGGTGACAATTGCCAAATGATAGCCTTGGGATTTGAGACTTTGTAGGGTTTCTTTGACCCCTTTATAGGCTACAGTAGCATTGGCAAGATTTTGGGCATAAAAATCCAAAAATATTTTGAGTGCTTTTGTCACTAAAATATCATCTAAGTTCTCATTCATCTCACGCGAAGAAGATAAGGCACGTCTGACAAGTATTTCTGCTCCATTGCCTACCCAATGATGTATTAAGTCTTCTTCAAAAGGTGCTTTGTTGAGTTGTTCTAACATATAGTTAATGGCTAAGGCCAAATCTAGTGCAGAATTAATCAAAGTACCATCCAAATCAAAAATAAGTAGCTTTTTTTCTGTGAGTATCATTTTGTCTCCTCTTCATTGCTATGTGTACCGATGAGGTCAGCACACAAATCAAAGCGATTGTGTGTCATCAAGTGTACCTTGCCATGAAGTTCCATTATTTCATCAAAGATACGCTTAGAAAGTGCGTAGCCTACTTCTTGTTCTTTGTCTTCGCCATCCATAGCAGCGAGGTTCATTTCATCTATAATATCTTTGGGTACAGAAATACCAGGGACTTTATCATCAATAAAATGTGCCGTTCTCGCTCGAACAATGGGAAATTGTCCCAAAACTATATGGGCTTCTTTGGCTGTTTCTCTGATGCTTTCTTCCTTGGCTTCTTCAAAAAGAGCCAAGAGTTCTTTGGCATTGTCTAGGTTATACACAGGTTGCGTGATAATAGCCCTTGCTCCGTAATTGAGCTTTTTGACCATGCGTTTTTTGAGCCTAGACATATCCTTAGAAGAGGCATTACTCACAGCAAAAGGATAAATAGGCTTGGGTGCAGGTTTGAGGGCTTTGTTGGAATAATCTACCCCTTTATTGAGATGATGGATAATACTCAGCAACAAAGTAGAATCTCTCTCTAGCACCCCTTTGACATCAGGTTGGTCAGAGAACTTCGCAGGGTCGCCAGTCAGTGCCAAAATACAACGCAAATCAAAATCATTGGCTCCAAGAAGCGTAGATTGCAAAGAAAGCTTATTTTTATCTCTCATACTCATGGTAGCGAGTACGGGTTTACCAAAGGCTTGTTGTATCTTGATAGCCGAGAGTACACCCGACATTTTGAGCTTTGCCAAAGGATTATCCGTACAAGAAAAGCCCGTGACTTTCTCGTGCAAAGCATATTTTCTGATATTGTTAATAATAGTGGCTATGGACGCACCGTGAGGAGGATTGATTTCTACTGTGATAAAGTTTTTTTCCAAACACAAGACATCGCAAAATTTTTCAAACATGAATAGACTCTTTATAGTTTAATTGGTTATAATTTTATCCAAATAATTTTGCAATAAGGGTATAGATATGAAAAAATTGGCAGTCTTTGATTTTGACTCGACTTTGATGGATGGTGAAACGATTGATTTCTTTGCAGAGGAATTGGGATTTAAAGCACAAGTAGTAGCGATTACAGCACGAGCGATGGCAGGGGAATTAGACTTTTATGCGTCACTCGTAGAACGTGTAGCCTTGCTCAAAGGCTTACCTCAAAGCAAGGTGGAATCCATTTGTGCAAATCTCCCTATGATGCAAGGGGCAAAAGAAGTGATTGAGGGATTGAAGCAAAAAGGATATACCATCGTATGTTTCTCAGGAGGTTTCCGAAGTGCTACACAACCTGCGTGTCAGGCTTTGGGTATAGATGCAGACTTCTCCAACTTCTTGCATGTGGATAGTCAAGGTAAACTCACAGGTGCAGTAGGAGGAGAGATGATGTACTCCGATGCCAAAGGCGATATGATTACACGTTTACAAGCCCTTTTGGGTGTGACGCGTGAAGATACCTTAGTCGTAGGAGATGGAGCCAATGACTTGAGTATGTTCGCTCATGCTGATATGCGCGTGGCTTTTTGTGCCAAGCCCATTTTGCGAGAAGCTGCGACGCATTGTATTGATGTCAAAGATTTACGAGAGATTCTAAAAATTATCTAAATACGCTTAGGTATATTTTGCCAAAAAAGCATTAAGTTGATTGGCAAAGGCATGGGCATCTTTGGCTCCAAACGCCTTAGGTCCTCCTGTCATCTCTCCACTTTCTCGTATGCTTTCCATGAGGTTTCGCATGGCGAGGTATTGCTTGATATTATCGATACTATAGAGTTCTCCCCTATGGTCAATCGCATGGGCATCTTTGCTAATAATACGGTCTGCTAGAGGAATATCAGCCGTAATCACCAAATCCCCCACCTCACAAAGCTCCACAATATGATGGTCAGCTTCATCAGCCCCTTGCGAGACGATGATATATTCTATATACTGAGACTTCCCCACATTGATTTTCTTGTTGGCTACTACTTTGGTAGGCAGTTTAAGACGTTCGATACTGCGTAAAATGATAGGTTTGAGTAAGTTGGGTAAGGCATCTCCGTCAATAAAAAGTGTCATCTATCGTACAAACTCTTTGACACGACCCACTTCACCAGAACTCAAACGTACTTTGATACCATGAGGATGCGTAGGGGAATTGGTAAGAATCTTTTGTACCTTTCCATAGGTAATATAGCCTGTAGGTTGGTCTGCTTTCAAGACAATACCTACATCCATACCATAAGAAATTTCTGCTCTTTTTTGACCAGCCATCATTTAGGCTTTGGCTTCGTAATTGAGGACTTTTTTAATGGTAGCTACCGAACAAAAGAACAGTGCATCAAAGAGAGGATTCAGTTTGGTTTTGTTCGCATCAATCATATCAAAAGGCTGAAAGAAAAACCCAGAACCATCTTCAGGGTTGGCAGGTTTGACATGAAAGACAATGGGTTTCATGGTACGGACAACATTGAGTATTTTTTTGTAATTCTTTTCATTTTTTTGAGGAAGTAGATTGTCTTGGGTACTTTCATTGACACGTGCTTTGAGTAACACTTGAAGCTTATCATTGAAAATCACTTTATTCCATGTGATATTGCCCAATTCTATATAAAAAGCACTCGTCCCCGAAGTCAAAGGATGAGGCTTGGTTTCTCTAATAGCTTCTAAAAGCTGTAAAAAGAAGTTTTTGCCACCAAATTGTGTGGCACAGGCTAAAAGTTTTTGCTGATGAAGAAGCTTGTCTTCATGGCTTAGGGTATTAAAATCACACATAATTAAGTTTCTTTTTGTTGGAGTATCTACATTATACCATTTGCACCTTACCTTAGGGATTTTTGGGATATAGTATGCTATTAACCTAAAGGAATATTATGTTTAAATCATCTACGAAATCATTACTACTTATCGCGTCTTTGGCTTTGCCTTGTTCTGTGTATGCCAATGCAGAGGCTAGTCCCAAACTAGGATTGGCTGAGGAACTTTTAACCACGATGCATATAGATAAGAATTATGCCAAAATGATTGACAAGATTACACTCATGCAATTGCGTAAGAATCCGAAACTGAAAGTTGTTGAGGGAACTATCCATGAGTTTTTTGAGAAATATATGGGATGGGATGTGCTTAAAGTAGAGATGGCTACACTCTATAATAAAAATTATACCAGCAAAGAATTAGAAGATATTATCGCATTTTACAAAACAGAAGTGGGACAAAAGACGCTAAAGTTGATGCCACAAATCGTATTAAGTGGAACACAACTTGCACAAAAAAAATTGCTTGAACATACAGCAGAACTCAAAAGTATGATTGAATCTGAGCTTAAGGTTCTAGCCGAAACAAAATAGTACTAGCCTCAAAGAAAGGTTGGTATAAGATATACCAACCTAAGCTATTTACTGTGTATTAAAAATCGTATAAATGAGGTCTCCTTTGGTCTCAATATCTCCATTTGCTGCAATATCTACACCACCTTGAGCCGAACTTTTAATGAGTCCGAAATGATATTCATTTTGCATAAAATATTGGTATCCTCCTGCATCTTGTTGAGGATTATCAAACAATGACATCACGGCAAAACCAAAGAGTCCATTCGCTTGAAGTTCATCTTTGATAGCAGATAAATCTTCATAGACTTTATTGGCTTCTTGTTCCCAACCACTGTTGTCTATTTCTGAATCTTCAACGACTTTATCGCCGTTATTATCATCCCATGATGCTGTAGCGATAGCAATGTAGGGTAAGAAGACAGGTTTATTATATTGCTCTTTTAAGAACATGGCAAAGTTTAACACGCGTTGTGCCAAGTAGTCAATACCTATTTCTTCGTTGGTATAGGAAATAGGGATAGGGTTTGACCATGTACCTGAATTGGAAGGGTCTCTACTAAACTGTGCTACCATTTGTTGAAATGAGATAAAGTCCAATCGGCTCAGTAAATCGTTATAGACAGTAGAAGGTTTACCCCATTCATCTTTGTCTCCCAACGCACACATTTCATAGCCACATTTTTCATAGGTACTTTCAACTCCTCGACTTCCTGTATCGGTCATAGCCAAAGAGAAATACACATTGGAGGTATTATTTTTAATCGTATCAATGGCTGTGCCAATGATAGAAGCAAATTGATGTTGGGTATTGACTGAACTAATAATAGCCCTTTTGTTGAATTCAGGTTCCATAATGAGAAACTTGGTACCTTCTAACTTGTTCAAAAAAGTCACCAAACGTTGGTTATCTTCTGTATAAGATACTTGTTTTTCAGCCGTAGGTATACCATCAAGCTTGTCTCCAAAGTACCAATAGTTAAAGACAGGTACATAACCCTCATCCATAGCTGTTTGAATCTTTTCTACATTAAACCATGATTCTTTCCAACCCTCTGTCACCCAATAGACCAAAAATTTACTATTAGCCAAATTTTGTTGTAACTCATCAAAGGCAGCCGCATCAAAATCTTTGATTTTATTATAATAGCTACTGTCTTCAATAGCTTCATCTAAGATAAGGCTAATAGAACTCATCCAAATCTTTTCACCCTCTACAATCGAAGCAAAAGGTATAGAATATCCACCACCAAAGCCTACATCAAAGGCATCAATATGGCTAAAACAAAGGCATCAAGTTCATCATAAAGTATGTCTTCTAATTCGTCCAAACTTATGAGGATAATGACTTCTTCCTCCTCTTCTATTTCATCAGCACAATACCCAAAAGAAATAGAATCATTGCCATCAATAATGTCATTGGAATATACCCCTTTGGCAAAAGTGCTTAGTGTCGTAGTATTTTGTTCATATTTAGCATTCCACAAGGTAAATATCGTGCCTTCTACAGGAAAATCTATCTCCCAATTAATACGGTGAGAGGTGAGGTTCTGGACTTCTACTCGACTACAAAACCCTCCATCCCATACATCCTCTTTGGTTTGATTCACTTTCAAATCATGGAGATTAGGTCTTTTGTAATCTGCACAATATCCAAAAGAACGGGTATCATTGGCATCAACAACATTATTCCAACTCACTCCCGTAGCTTGTACCATCAAGCTTGTATCATCTTGTGTATAGTTGGCATTCCATAAGGAGCTAATGACTCCATCAGGATAAAATTCAATATCCCACATTTCATCAGTTTGGGAAGTATTAGAGACAATGACATCTGCACAAAAACCACTCCCCCAATCGTGTGTCTTTTCTACTTCTACCTCTATAGCAGATAGGGAACCTGTCCCCAAAAGCATACAAAGTGTAAGTGTAGTACGTTGTAATCTATTCATCTTTTTTCCTTTATTTATTAAAATATTAATGAAATCAGTTTATTCACAATATATTATATAATAAAATTTTAAAATATAAATAAGTATTATATCTTTATTGCTAGTTTAGACTTTCAAACTTTGAATAGACCTATCAATCACAGCCATAGAGATGAAGATTCTTGTGGTTAAAATAGAAAGTAAAAAAATAATCGTTTCTCTTGCTTGTAGGACAGTATCTCAAAAATATCCCAATCTTTATTACAAATATTGTTGGAAATAAAAAAATCGTCTTTCACATTAAGAAAATGACTATTTTCTCTCAACTTTTAGGGCTGAAGTAGGGTATATTCTTGGAGTATTAGCAAAACTATACTATAATCCCCCAAAATTAAATTATAAAACAGGAAAAACCTATGGCAAAACATCAGTTTCAAACAGAAATCGGACAACTTTTAAAGCTCATGACACATTCTTTATATTCTAACAAAGAGATTTTTATCCGTGAGTTGGTCTCTAACTCTAGTGATGCAATTGATAAATTTAACTATCTTCAATTGACAGATGATACCTTTAAGGATGATGCATGGTCTGGTAAAGTCTTTATCAAGCTAGATAAAGAAGACAATTCTTTGACTATTGCTGACAATGGGTTAGGTATGAATGAAGAGGATTTGATGAATCATCTTGGTACCATTGCCAAATCGGGTACGAAGGCATTTGTAGAAAATCTTACAGGTGATGCCAAAAAAGATTCCAATCTTATTGGGCAATTTGGTGTAGGGTTTTATTCGGTATTTATGGTGGCTGACCATGTAGATGTTATTTCTAAAAAAGCAGGGGAAGACCAAGCGTACAAATTTTCTACTGATGGTACGGGAGAATACGAGATTAAGCCTGTGACCAAAGAGTCTCATGGTACGGTCATTTATATGAAGCTCAAATCCGATGAAAAAGAATTTTTGGACAAAGCCAGAGTAGAAGAAGTGGTCAAGAAATATTCTAACCATATTGCTTATCCTATTATGATGAACTTTTCAACAGAAGAGACAGAGGGTGAGGGTGATGATGCCGTGACCAAGATGGTCAACAAAACAGAACAAGCCAACGCAGCAACTGCACTATGGACTTTGCCAAAATCTTCATTGAAAAAAGAAGATTATGTAGAGTTTTATAAAGCTATTGGGCATGACTCTGAAGAGCCTCTGAAATATTTGCACAACAAAGTAGAAGGTGCAAACCAATTTACCACACTCTTTTATATCCCCAAAAAAGCCCCAATGGATATGTATAGAGCAGACTATACCCCTGGGGTAAAGCTTTATGTCAAGCGTGTATTTATTACCGATGATGACAAAGAACTCCTTCCTTCGTACTTGCGTTTTGTCAAAGGGATTATTGATTCTGAAGATTTGCCGTTGAATGTGAGTCGTGAGTTACTTCAAGAGAATAAAATCTTAGCCAATATCAAGCAAACTTCGGTCAAAAAGATTCTTCAAGCGATTAAGAAGATTAAAGATGAAGACAGTGATACCTTTATCGCTCAGTATAACAGAATGATGAAAGAGGGTGTCTATACAGACCATGTCAACAAAGAGTTACTTCTTGACATCGTGAAATATAAATCTTCGACAGAAGAAGGGCTTGTAGGATTTGAATCCTACATCAGTCGTGCAGATTCTGAGAAAAAAGAGATTTATTATCTCACAGGTGAAGATGAAAAAGTATTGAGAAACTCTCCACTGCTTGAAGCCTATAATCAAGCCAATATAGAAGTACTCATCATGGATGACAGTGAAGTCGATAGCATTGTCACACCCATGATAGGGACGTATAAAGAATGGGCACTCAAAGATATTACAGCCATTGATGCACCTGATTCTAAGACAGAAGAAGAGAAAGAAGAGGTAGCCAAAGAGTTTAAAGCCTTGACGGACAAAATCAAAGAATCTTTAGGTGAAGCGATTAAAGAAGTCAAAATATCTACAAGACTCACTTCTAGCCCTTCATGTGTACTCAAAGACCCTTCTGACCCTATGGCAGGGATGGCACAAATCTTTGCACAAATGGGAGAAGAGATGCCAGAAGCTCCACTGATTTTGGAGATTAACCCAGAACATGAAATGGTCAAAAAACTGGATGTTCTTGAAGATGATGCCTTGTTTGATGATGTAGCATGGATATTGCTAGATACTGCAAAAATTGCCGAAGGTTTAGAGCCTAAAGATAAAGGTGCATTTGCTACGCGTATCGCATCATTGGCTACTAAAGCACTCTAATTTATGCCCATAGCCTTAGAAGAATATCTAGTCCTTGCATTGCTTCAAGTAGGCGTGTGGGGTAGCTATATTCTTCTGAAGCTTCATTATATCTTTGCTTTTGGATTGGTACAAAAAACCTCACTATCACAAGAGAAAAAACAAAAAATTGAAAAAATTAAATATTATGTATTTATTTTCTTGAAGCTTTTGTTCCTGCTAGGCTTTTTGGCTATGTTAGGTTTTGGGACAAGCGTTTTGCTAGATGGAGAGAGTCTCAAAGGCTTGGTTATCACTCTTTGGCATACCATTCCAGAGGGATTTTGGCTTTTGGCCCTTTGGACGATTATACGTATTGCCTTATTAATTATAGTGATGCGTTATATTTTAGGCATACTTTATAAGCAACTTGATAAGCGTGAAGCCAAAGTGATACGAAAAAACCGTTATAATAGTGCAAGTGTGCACTTGGTCTACCTGAGGTTACATAATAGTATCAAATTTACCATTGTCTTAGGGGTGATGTACCGTATTGTGCATTTTTTCCCTTTTTTAGAAGAAGTATCTTATGTCTTTCTATTGGCTCTGCTTCTTTTTATAGTTGTGGCGTTATTTGTGATACTCAGAGAAACCTTACGCATGTTAAAAACAAGGATATAAATGAAAATGTCTCTACAAAAAAAAGCCACACTCGTATCAAGTTTGGTGGCTAGTGTATTAGTTGTTGTAAAACTTATTATTGGAATAGCCAGTGGGTCTGTGGCTGTCTTGGCTTCGGCTATTGATTCTTTGTTAGATATGCTAGTCTCATTGTTTAACTTCTTTGCAATTAAAAAATCTGAAGAATCTCCTGATGAAGAATACCAATACGGCAAAGGCAAGATTCAAGCTATCGCAGGGGTGATAGAAGGTACAGTCATTAGCCTCTCAGGGCTGTATATTATCTATGTGGCTATCGAAAAGTTTAACAGTAATACGGTGACTACCTTGCTGATGCCTTCTATCATTGTGATGGTATTTTCTATTATTATAACATTTTTCTTGGTACAATATTTGCTCAAAGTCGCAGTCAAGACTGACAATATAGTCATTAAAGCCGATGCTTTGCATTATAAGACAGACTTGTGGTCAAACACTGCTGTTTTGTTGGCACTAGGGCTAGTGTATTTGACAGGTATAGATGCGATAGATGCAGTCTTTGGACTGGGTATTGGGATATATATTATCTATTCTGCTTATGCTATTATCCAAGAGGGTATAGAGATACTCTTAGACAGAGCTTTAGATGAAGAGATAGTCAAAGAGATAGAGGGGTTAATTTCTTCGCATCCTGAGGTCACTTCGTATCATTGGCTCAGAACACGCAGTGATGGGAGTACGAACTTTGTAGAATTTCACATGGTACTTCATCCCAAAATACTGCTTCTTGAAGCCCATAGAATCGCAGACCAAATAGAAGATAAGATTGTACTCTTAGAGAGTAAAAAACAATGGATAATTACTCCACATTTTGACCCTTATGATGATGAAAATGTGAACAATGCCTTGCTCTCAGGCAAAAAAGCTATTTAGGAAGGCTTTGTCTATCTATTTGCTCTCACCTTCATTTCACAAAGGCACGATACACTATCCTATGATTCAATTTAGGGTAGTAGATACTTCACTTGATTTAAGCAAGGTTGAGATACTGATGTTTACCTCTAAGCAAGGTGTAAAGAGTGCCCAATCGCTCAACCCCTTGTGGAAAAACTTGCCTTGTATAGCCATAGGAAATGCTACAGCCAAGCAGATAGTAGCGTTGGGTGGCACAGTGATGCATCAACCCAAGAATTTTTATGCCCAAAGTTTGAGTCAAGATATTGTAGAGAACTTTAAAGCCAAAAAGATTCTCTATCTGCGTCCGAAAAAAGTCTCTTTTGACAGTAAATCCTTTTTGGAAACTTCAGGGGTAGAGATAGAAGAAAAGGTCATTTATGAGACTTTTTGTATTGCTTATAAACAAGAATCAAAACCTCCTAGGGGGGCTATTATTATTTGTACCTCTCCTTCGAGTATTTATTGTTTTTTGGAGAATTTTGGATGGGACAGTAGCTATATTGCCGTGGTCATTGGCAAAGCTACTCAAAGACATCTCCCCCCAAGAGCCCAATATTTACTAGCAGATACGCAAAGCATAGAGGCTTGTGTACGCAAAGCACAAACTATTTAGGGGAAGTGTAAGGTAAAAAGCTTCCAATAACAGCAAATAAGCTATAATATTTTTAACCTAGGTGATGCGACTACTGTATTTGGGGTCCAACATTAATATTAGTGGGACTGATAGTCTCTTGGTGTGTGGAAGTTTTCGTTTGAGTATAGGTAATATATGAGAATCCTTCCCCTAAAGAGAGACTTCCTCCTGCACCGTTGGCTATTTAGGGCCGACTCGACAGAACGCTCACTCGGGCTTATTTTGTAACGATAATAGGTTAAGTTATGGTTATTAAATAGGCTTTTAGGTTGATAATTTTTTGGGAGAAATAGATGAATATATTAATATTAGGTGCAGGTGGTAGAGAATATTCTATTGGTTTGGCATTACAAAAAGATGATAATGTAGAAAACCTTTATTTTGCCCCTGGTAATGGAGCAACCTCTGCATTGGGTGAAAATATTGCCATTTCAGATTTTACACTTCTTGCAGATTTTGTCGAAGCCCAGAGTATTGACTTGACGATTGTAGGACCTGAAGCTCCTTTAGTAGCAGGTGTGGTAGATGTATTTGAAGCCAGAGGATTGACTATTTTTGGTCCTTCTGCCAAAGCGTCACAGTTAGAAGGTTCCAAAATATTTATGAAGAACTTTTTGGCTCGACACCATGTGCCTACAGCCAAATACATAGAGACCGATACCTTACAAGATGCGTATCATTTTATCGAAACACTAGAGGCACCTATTGTTGTCAAAGCCGATGGTTTATGTGGTGGCAAAGGTGTGATTATTGCACAAAGCCATGATGAAGCCAAAAAAGCCGCAGGAGAGATGCTCTCTGGTAACGCTTTTGGGGAAGCAGGGAAAAGCATTGTGGTAGAAGAATTCTTAGATGGATATGAGCTTTCTGTTTTTGCGATTTGTGATGGAGAGGATTATGTTTTACTCCCTGCTGCCCAAGACCACAAAAGATTGCTAAACAATGACGAAGGTCCCAATACAGGTGGTATGGGAGCGTATGCACCCACACCCTTGGTCAATGATAGCATTTATCAAAAACTTGATGAACGGGTGGTGATTCCTACTTTAGAAGGCATGAAAGCTGAGGGTATGCCATTTAAGGGTGTACTTTTTATTGGCGTGATGGTAGTCAAGGGTGAGCCAATAATTTTGGAGTATAACGTACGTTTTGGTGACCCTGAGTGTGAAGTGATATTGCCTTTACTCAAATCTCCTGCGTCAGAGTTGTTTTATAAGGCAGCGACGGGTGATTTGAAAAATGCCAAGATAGCGTTTCATGATAAGTATGCTGTGGCTGTGGTTATGGCATCTAAAGGCTATCCGTATAAGAGTAGCCCTATGGCAGAGATTATCGTGGATGATATTTATCATGATGAGCTACATCAAAATGCCCATATCTCTTATGCAGGAGTGACAGCTGAAGAAGTAGAAGAGGGTGATACAAAGCTCTATGCCTCAGGTGGCAGAGTCTTGGTATGTGTGGGAATGGGTGAGAGTATTGTTCAAGCACAGCAACATGCGTATATGCTTGTAGGACAAGTACATTTCGTGGGAAAACAGTGTCGTACAGATATTGCGTATCAAGTATTACAAGGAGAGCGTCATGTATAAAGTGAAATTTTCAATTCATTATGTATTTATAGTGATACTAGGGATGATGTTAGGGGTAGATAATCTTTCGGGTTCTTCTGATAAGATTGAAATTAAAGCCAAGAATATTGAATCTTTTGAGGGCATCGTCACAGCCAAGCAGAGTGTAGTCGTACGTTATGATGGTATGCTTATTAGGGCAAATACCGCACAATATAATCAAGAAACCAAGATGCTTGTGTTGGATGGAGATATTGAAACCATTGGCTATAAAGGTACCAAAGAGCATAGTCAACATATGGAAATCAATACCGATACCAAAGAGATTCATTTTGAAGAACTGTTTTTGGTCAATGAAAATGATGTATGGATACTGTCTGATGAGGTACACAAAAAAGACAATGAATATAGTTTAAATACTTCATTGTTATCAAGTTGTGATATTAGTGACCCTTTGTGGACGATGCGATTTTCTGATTCTAAGTATAATAGTGAAGAAAATTATATCAAAGTCTATAATGCCAAAGTCTATTTATCAGATGTCCCTATCTTTTATACCCCTTATCTTTCTTTTTCTACGAACAAGGAACGAAGTTCTGGATTACTTTTTCCTATGTTTGGATATAACGCCGTCGAAGGATTTATCTATGAACAGCCATTATTTTGGGCAATATCAGAAAGTATGGACTTAGAAGTCAACCCACAAATGAGAACTTCACGTTCTGTAGGGTTTTATAGTACGTTACGATTTGTAGATAGTAACCATTCTAAAGGAACGCTAAGGGTAGGATATTTTGCCGACCAACAAAGCTATACCGATGAATATGGTTTACCCAATGATAGCCATTATGGATTCGAGTTTAACTATGAATCTACTAATGTATTTGAAAAGTATCTTCCTGATGGATTTGAAGATGGCTTGTATGTCAATACGACGTACTTGAATGATATTGATTATCTTGCCTTACAAAAAAACAATTTATCACACTTTGGTCTGTCTCCTATTCAAGAATCAAGAATCAATTACTTCACACAAAATGATGAATATTATTTGGGACTCAATGCTAAATACTTTATTGATACGCGTGTGGGTGTTGATGATGACCAGACTTTACAAGTATTGCCTAGTATTCAGATGCATAAATACCTAGACCATTTTATCATAGACAATTTGACATACAATATTGATTTCAAAGTCAATAATTTTGACCGAAAAGCAGGGGCTACGATGCAACAGGCTGAATTGCGTATCCCTTTAGAGTTTACGACTTCATTATTTGATGATTTTGTCAATGTTTCTTTGGGTGAAGAGTTATATTATAGTAAGCACTTCTTTGGTAATGGTGATTTTGTACATGATGACTTTCAATATTATAATAACGTACATAATGCCAAAATATTTACCGATTTGACCAAGCAGTATGATGGTTTTAGCCATGTCTTCCAACCTTCTGTATCTTATATCAAGCCAGGAAATGAAAATAAATCACCGTTAGAGTTTTCTTTGTTAGATGAGGAACAAAAGGCTTTGTTTAAAGTAGGTTTACCTGAAGAGAGATACAACGTCTCTTTGAGTCAGTATTTTTATGATGACTCCCTTACTCTTAGATTCTTTCAACGGTTGACACAAAGTTATTATGTAGATAGAGACTTTGCCTTAGCAGATACAAGTAATGAGATGCAATACAATTGGGATGATTTTACCATCTATAATAACCTTATCTATTCTCATGAGTTTAAGGAGATACGCGAAGCCTCCACTTCTTTTAGTATGAACAAAGAAGACTATAGCCTCAATATAGGACACAGTTATAAAAAGGTTATTGTTTGAAAACAAAGAAGAGAGTGCTATCTTGATTAATGACTTAAACCTTAATCTTTCGTATATCTATAACCAACAAATTAGTTTTAGTGGAGGATTGACCTATAATATCGAAGAAGCCAGAAAGTAAGCACTGGACATTTGGTGGCAGTTATTACCGTGATTGTTGGAGTATGGTAGCCTCTATACGGCAAGATATTCGTCCTACCTCTGTAGGGGTACTGTCCGAAAATACCTTCTACCTACAATTGAACTTTACACCCTTTGGTGCGATAGGTACCGATACCTTACAATAATGCTGAGTGCTATCGAAGAAATAGAGTATGCACTAGATACCCTTGCTTTACCCAAACTCATTAGCCGTGCAGAGGTCAAAAGACAGTATCACTTTTTGGCAAAAAAGAATCATCCCGATGTGGGTGGGTCTGCTGAGCGTATGGAAGCACTCAATCATGCCTATACACTTTTGATGAAATATATAGAAGGGTTTCGTTATACCTTTGATGCCCAAGAGATTGGCAAACAATTTCCAGGAGTCGATTATGTCGAAAGATTTAGACCCTAATATTTATTTTACTCATAGAGAAGATGCCTCTAGGAAAATTATTGAACTCTTGCCTATTGAGCTACTCTCACAAAATGAAACCGTAGTCATAGGGGTGAGTGAAGGAGGGGTGTATTTTGCAGATAAGATTAGTCGTGCTTGTGAAGCTCAAATGGATATACTTCTTACTGAGCCTATCTTAGCACCCAATAATCCCGAAGTAGCTATTGCTATGATTTCGGAAACCGAAGAAGTGGTGATGCATAAGGCATTGATTGATGCCTTTGATATCAATGATGATTATATTTATAGTGAAGCCCATCGTAAGTATCAAGAAGAAGTGTTAAGCTATGTGTATAAGTACCGTCAAGGCAAAGATTTAGTCTCTTTAGAAGGGAAATATGTTATCTTGGCAGATGAGTGTGTAGAGACGGGTCTTACCATGATGGTAGCACTCAAATCTGTGATTGCAAGAGGTGCAAAGAATATTTATATTGCGACACCTATTTTGGATGAAGCAGTGTATGAAAGTCTGTTGGCTGTGTGTGATGGTGTTTTTTGTCCACATAAGATACAACATTATATTTCAATAGAATATTATTATCAAGACTTTGAAACCTTAGATTTTAATGCACTACTGAGTATTATCAAAGCCGAAGAACAAGCACAAAAAGAAAAGACCAGTGAAATAATTAACTTAAATGAGGAAGATAAAATAGTATGAGAGAACAAATAGTAGCCATAGAGTGTAACAACCTTGATGAAAAATATGAATTTAACAAAATAGCCAAACAAGCTTCAGGTGCTGTCATGTATAGACAAGGCAAAGCCGTACTTATTGCAGCCGTGGCTATCAATGAGTCAGCCGTAGAAGAAGACTTCTTGCCTTTGACCGTACAATATATGGAAAAGTCGTACGCATCAGCCAAAATCCCAGGAGGGTTTATCAAAAGAGAGAGTAAACCTGGTGATTTTGAAACCCTTACGTCTCGTATTGTTGACCGTTCTTTGCGTCCACTTTTCCCTGAAGGTTTTCATTATCCTGTGACGATTAGTATTATGGTTGTCAGTGCAGACAGTGACGTGGATATGCAAGTAGCAGCACTACATGCGGCTAATGCTGCGTTGTTTGTATCTGATATTCCTGTAACACAAAGTATTTCAGCGGTGAGAATGGGTAGTATTGATGAGGAAATTATTGTCAATCCTACACTTACACAACAAGCCAAGAGTACACTAGATTTACTCGTGGTAGGTTCTGGGTCTGATGTAGTGATGATAGAGATGCGTACGATAGCAACAAGTCAAGACAATACACAGCAAAGTAATGAACTTTGCGAAGAGAAACTCTTAGAAGTCATTGCCTTAGCCACAGAAGCTATCGCACTTTCAAGTACACAATTTATCGAAGCATTTAGTCCTTTAGTACGAGAGCCATTGTCTTTGGGGCTTGTAGAAGAAGCAGTAGATGCTTCTTTGTCTGCCTTGATAGAATCAGACTATAAAGACGAGGTACAAAAAGCCATTACACACATGGCAACCTCAGAGCGTTCTTCTAAGTTGAAAAAGATACGCAATACTATCTTAGATGCCTTAGTAGCAGAGGGAAAAGAGAGTGATAAATCTTTGGTAGCTAATGCTCTTGAAAGTTACAAAAAGACTTTGGTCAGAGCCATGATTTTGGATGATAATATCCGTGCTGATGGTAGAGGACTTGATGAAGTACGTCCTATTAGTATCGAAATGAATATCTTGCCTTCGGTACATGGTTCCTGCTTGTTTACAAGAGGACAGACTCAAGCCCTAGTCACTGCGACACTAGGAGATAAAAAAGATGCACAAATGTATGAACTTATTACCGAAAAGTCTTCTCAGTTTGAAAGATTTATGGTGCATTACAATTTCCCTGGTTATTCTGTAGGTGAAGCGAAGTTTATTGGTGCACCTGGAAGACGTGAATTAGGGCATGGTAATCTTGCCAAACGTGCTATGGAACCTACGATTCCTCTAGACTATGATGGCAGTATCCGTTTGGTATCAGAAATATTAGAATCTAACGGTTCTTCTTCTATGGCTACGATTTGTGGAGGCTCTTTGTCTTTACGCGCTGCTGAAGTTTCTACAAGTAAATTGGTCGCAGGTATCGCTATGGGATTGGTGAGTGATGGGGATAGATATGCCGTGCTGACGGATATTATGGGACTGGAAGACCATGATGGAGATATGGATTTCAAAATTGCAGGAACACTTGATGGTATTACAGCCTTGCAAATGGACATCAAGCTAGGAGGTATTGATTTATCTATCTTAGCCCTTGCCCTTAGTAAAGCCAAAGCAGGGAAGAATCATATCTTAGCACTCATGGAAGAGGCCAGTCAAGCCATACCTGTAAGTGAAGCCTTGCCAAGTATCGAACACTTTTCTGTGCATCCTTCCAAGATAGTCGATATCATTGGTAAAGCAGGGGCTACTATTCGTGAGATTATAGAGAAGTTTGAAGTCTCTATTGACCTTGACCGTGATGTAGGAGGGGTCAAACTCTCAGGAGAAGACAAAGACAAAGTAGCCCTTGCCAAAGCACATATCGAAAGCATCGCTTCTACACCTGTCAAAAAAGAGATGGTCTATACCGTGGGGCAAGAGTACGCAGGTAAAGTCAAGCGTATTGTCGATTTTGGAATCTTCGTTGAAATGCCCGATGGCTTTGATGCACTCTTACATATCTCCAAAGTCGCCAAAGAGCGAGTAAACAATCTCTCCGAACGATACAAAGAGGGTGATGCTATTACTGTAGTAGTGATGGAACAAAAAGGCAAAAAAGTAGAATTAGCGACACTCGAATTTTTAGCATAATTTAAATTTACCTTGCTATAATTCCAAGGTAAATCAAAGTGATTAGTAGGGAAATTTAGGTATTTATGTTTAAATTGGCACTTCAAGAAGTGTTTACGCTATCCGAACAGAACTTGATATACAGTCAAAGAGACTTAAAATCTATTAACTCAAAGGATATAAAATGAACAAATTTTTCTTACTTTTCTTAGCACTTGGTGCTGTTGCATTTGCTGGTGAAGCAGATGGTGAATCTATGATTAAAGCATACTCAGTAGTTGCTGCTGGTGTGGGTCTTGGTCTTGCTGCTCTTGGTGGAGCTATTGGTATGGGTAACACAGCAGCTGCTACTATCGCGGGTACTGCACGTAACCCAGGTTTAGGTGCTAAACTGATGACTACCATGTTTATTGCTCTTGCAATGATTGAAGCACAAGTGATTTATACGCTTGTTATTGCTCTTATCGCTCTTTACGCTAACCCATTCTTAGGTTAATTTAAAGACAAAGTAAGCTTAGAGTGGTATAATGCCACTCTAATTCCTCGTAGACAGGTTTCGATAAGCCTTCAAATTATCAAGATGCACCAGTGGTGGAACGGTAGACACGCAGGCTTGAGGGGCTTGTGCTTCGCGGCGTGGAGGTTCAAATCCTCTCTGGTGCACCATCTTTTTAGTAAATTTATAAAAATTCCCCCCTTTTTTTACCTTTTTGACAAAAATATTATATTATTTAGGTATAGTCTTTTTGAAACTATGTATATATAAAGTACATAATACATTTTGAAGGTATTTATCATGAAAAATATTTTTTCTCGACCCCTAAAATTACTTACATTTTTTCTTACACTTCCTACATCTTTCCTTTATGGAAGTTTTTGTACGGATGGTGTAGAGATTTTTGCGAGTGCTTATCACTCAACAGTGGTTTCTACAGAAGTACATGTATTTGGATTTGGTCGAGATATGAATGCAACGAATCTAGATAATGATGCCACGGATGACATTTTAGAACCTATCGCAATTATTCCTGCTAATGGATATAATTATACGGGTGATATGCTTTTAGTTACCAATTCTACACACGATACCCAAGCTTTTTTACTTTCTACTACAGGGCTTTATGTATGGGGAGATTCTGGAGCAAATTCTGACCCTGAAACGGCGATTATCACAGGCAAAAGCTTTCATGAAATAGATTTACCTCTGGGGATTGTTTCTGCTGATGTGAGTTTTTTGACAGCAACGAATGGTGGAGTGTTTTTGATTGCTAATGGTAATGTATATGCAAAAGGAATTAAACCTGAGCTTATGGGTGGAGGAAGTGGTGATTTATATGGTTGGTTTGCTGTAGAGGTGTCTGCAGGTGTGAAACTGGCTAATATAGAATATTTGAAAGTACATTATTCTGGAGCCTTTGCTGTGACTAGTGATATGAAGTATTATACTTGGGGTATTGCCAGTTATTTAGGAGATGGCTCAGCAAAACAAAGTTTAGCTTTTGCTACAGAAATGACAGCACCTTTTGTGGGTGCTCTTTCCAAGATAGCACTTACAGGAGATTTAGGGAATGGTGTAAGTTATTTTGTACTTAATCCAGCAGATACAAAGATATATTCTCTGGGACTCAATACGAATGGACAGTTAGGAGTAGGAACAACAACAGAAGCATTGACTTGGGATACCGTAAAGCTTTCTGCTGGAGTTGATTTGATTGATGTCAAAGATTTAGCAGGGCAAGACCATTCTGACCACCACACTTCAGCAGGGGCAATTGTGGATAATTATGATTCTAATGCTTCTCATGATGATGTATTTTTACTTTGGGGAGAAAATAGTTCCCTTATGTTGAGTGATGCGGTGGCTCTTGATGCAAATCAATCATTTCCTATTGTTCCTAGTGGATTTAGACTAGAGGGTAATTTGACACATCCTGCTAGTTATGCGAGAAGAATTGCTCTAGGTGGGCATACTTCTATGTTTTATGACCCTTTCTATGAAGATAGTAGAGGGCAAGTAGGAAAAATGTGTTATGTAGGGCATAGAATTCAAGGAAGTATGGGAGATGGTAATGCTGCTGCTGAATCAGAACCTCAATTTAACTGTGAAGATACCCCATGGTTAGAAGCTACTTGTGCGGCTATTGAACCTATAGGAACCATTAGTGGTTCGGTATTAGACAGTCAAGACAACCCTTTAGTCGGGGTAGTGATTAAGATATTTCAAGGGGGAGTAGAAATAAATAGTACCGTAACAGACAGCAATGGTTCTTACTTTTTCCCTGATGTGGTGCTAGGGGATTATAATATTACTTCTACCAATTTAACCAATTATATGTCTCTTAGTGATGTAAGTACAGACAATAATGCCGATAATATTTCTTTGACGGATGACCTTATCCCTGTGACTGTAACCAATGATGAAAATGATGCAGGTAATGATTTTGTAGATGTCCTTACTTGGACAACAGGGCATCTCTATACGGATATCAATAACAATAATACACAAGATTTAGGAGAACCTAACCTTGTAGGTATTGTCGTGAATATAACAGATGCTGCATCAAATGTCTATACGGTAATGACAGGAACAGATGGGAATTTTACTGTGACAGATTTAGCCGTAGGTGTAGCGTCAGTGAGATATTGTCACACCCCCTGGGACGACTCAAACAGAAGGCTCAAATCCTACATCAGTCACGATAGTACAAGGCATGGTAAGCCCAGAAGAAAATAATGGATTTACCCAAACTACAAGTCTTACAGGACATATTTATAGCGATGTAGATAGCAACGGTGTACAAGATGCGGGAGAAGCAGATTTATCAGGTATTTCAGTCACTATTATAGATGGAAATGGTACGAGCTATACAGTACTCACAGATAGTAATGGAGATTACGGTGTCTATAACATAGCCCTAGGTGCTGCGACAGTGACCATAGATACAAGTAGTACTTCTATCCTTAACACCAGTACACAAACAGAAGGAACCAACCCTTCAACGATAGCAGAATTAGCGAGTCTTAATATTGTAGTGGGGGGAAATACAGAAGAGAATAATGGGTTTAACTTACCCCTACATATCTTTACCAAGCATTCTACAACAGAGAATACACCTCTTCGTGCAGGTGATACTATAGACTATAATATTACCTTAGCCAATACATCGTCTTCTTCTTTGACCAATGTTCTGCTTTCAGATAGTATTCCTCTAGGGAGTAGTTATGTACCCAATTCAGGTAAAATATCTTATTGGGTGATTCATCCTATAGAGACAATTTCAGATAATATGACAGAAGACGGTGATGTTTTAGGGTATCAAAAAAGTGATGGAAGCATTCATAATTGGACGAGTGATTGGATAGAAACAGAGATGATAATGATGCCAATAGTGGTGTCATAGAGATGCATGTTGCAGACCATGCAGTAGGTGCAAGTAATGGTGATATTTTACAGTTTCGTTCAGGTAATTTAAATTCAATACATAGAAGTGTAAATCTTTCTACTTATGGAGAAGCAATTCTTGAATTTAAAATGGTTCAAAATGAAACAGGGAATTCTCCTTCTCAAGTGGTCCTAGAGGTTTCTAATGATAATGGTACAAGCTATACTATATTGGAAACCTATAATACGGATATAAATTTAAATGAAACAATTCTTCAATCTAAAATATATGATATCAGTAATTATATATCTTCAAATACGATTATACGCTTTAGAACTACCATTGCAGATACTGCCGATGGAGAAGGAGATTATTATGAAATAGATGATTTAGAGATTAGGGTAGAAGAACGAATATTTATCGAAGGGTCTGTAGACATTGAAAATAATTTAACGGCTACGAGTTATACTGTTCCTGCTAATACTAATCTTAATCTTACGTTTCAAGTCACAGTGGATACACCTATTTCTTTGGCACAAATTACAAATACAGCGACACTCAATGCAGATGGACTTACAGAAAGAAATGCAACCGTAATAGACCCTATGGTAGTTCTGATAGGACATTTATATAATGATATTAACGGAAATGGTACTCAAGATGGAGGAGAAAGTAATTTAGCCAATATTGATGTAGTGATTACTGATGCGAATGGAACCGTACATGTTGTCAGTACAGGAGCAGATGGGGATTATACTGCTTATGGTCTAGCTGGAGGGATTGCAAGTGTAGATATTAATGAATCAGATATAGATTTCCCTCTAGGTGCGACACAAACAGAGGGAACAGACCCTACCAATGTGACTGTTATAGTAGGTAATAATATTGAAGAAAATAATGGATTCTTTACTGAGA
>JAUZSQ010000009.1 GCA_030949325.1 Sulfurovum sp. | reverse complement strand
CAGCCATCTTTGATACCAATAGCAATGGCATCCATGACGCAGGAGATACGATTACCTATAGCTTCTTAGTAGAGAATACAGGAAACGTAGATTTAACAGGCATCTTCATTACAGATGCAAGAATAGGTATCACAAACCTCGGCGTAGCAGACTTAATCGTAGGTGCTAGTGATACAGTCACAGCAGAGTATAATCTGACACTTAGCGATATCAATGATGGAAACGTCACCAACAGCGCACTCGTCATAGCCACCCCACCAAGTGGTAATGATGTCAATGATACCTCAGATGATAATAGTAGTAGTGAAGATAACGCGACGATTAGCTTCATTATAGAAGCACCAAGTATTGCTCTGATTAAGACAGGGGTAGCTCCTAATGATATACTCGTAGGTGAAACCATGATTTATACTTTTCTTGTGACCAATATGGGAAATGTAACACTAAATAATATTAATATCGATGATACAAGAATAGGAGTAGTAGATTTACTTGTACCAAACCTTGCTGTAGGTGAGAGTACAACGGTGACAGCTGAATATAATCTAACACTGTCAGATATATTGGATAGAAATATTAGCAATCAAGCAGTAGTGACAGGAACTTCACCACAAGGTACAGATGTCAATGATACATCTGATGATAATTTAACTTTGAAGATGATATTACGATAACACCTATTGAGAGTATTAATGTCTTTGATCCACCAAGTGCCTTGAAGTTTGCAAACCCTGGTGGATGGCCTGAGGTTGAGTGGAAGATGGTATGGATTAATGATGGGAATACCCGTGCGATGCAAGTCCATGTAGAAGACCCACTCAATAGTGACTTGACCTTTATACCAGGTACACTTACTTGTGAGGCTAGAGGTGCATCCACTACAGATGCCAATGCAACAGGATGTTTCTATGATGCAGTAGAGAGAAAAGTAGTTTGGAATGGTCAGATTGCAGCAGACTTTGGATTGGTGACAGAAGATACAGCAGAGAATGAAGTAGTGATTATCTTCCGTACTTCTGTACCAGAGAGTCTTAATACCGTAGAGAATCAAGGTATTGCCAATTGGGATCAAGATGGTGATGGTAATGTAGATTTCAATGATAGTGTGAGTACGGATGACCCAGCTATTGGAGGAAATACAGATACGACTATAGCTACACGACCCAATCCAACAGTAACACCAACGCCAACACCAACGCCGACACCAACACCTGAAGAAGAGAGTCCTACTTCTAATACTGTGACATCAAGTTCAGATGGTGTCACCATTAATCCTCTCTTAGCAGGAGAAAACTTGGTATCGTTTACCCAACCAGCACATGGTACGGTGACACTCGATGATAGAGGCACACCATTAGATAGCAGTGATGACCTTTTAATTTATGTACCTACTGATGGCTATGAAGGTGAAGATACCTTTACGTATACCGTGACAGACAGTGAAGGCAATGTCCTCACACGAAGCAGTACGGTCTTAGTGCCTCGTAGCGTCTCAGGAGGAGGTACGACCTTTGATGTGCTAGAAGAAGGTGAGCAGTTACTTTCCTTTACGCAACCAAGCCATGGGACGGTCACACTAGATGATGGGGGTACAGAATTTGACCTCAGGGATGATGTATTGAGATATATCCCTGATAAAGGCTATAGTGGAGAAGACAGCTTTACCTATACGATTATAAATGCAGAAGGAGAGACGGTGGTCAAAACCAAAACGGTCATGGTAGAAGGTACGCGTTCTGATAGTGGAGATGCCCTAGGAAGCTGGAGTCTCTTTCTCCTTATGTTCTTTACGGCTTTGATTGGACTTTATTATGTGAGGAAAGAGGAGAATCAGATTCTTTATAGAGAATAAATGGCTGAATTTAATCTAATTCCTATATAATTATTATTATAATTAATGGATACCTATGAAGAAAAACCTTGAAGAAAATACGTATACAGCGTATGAAGATGTAGATAGACTAGAACTTGAAAAAGATATTGACGCAATTAAAGAGAACATGGCTCCTGTGGGTGAAGAAGACTTTCAGCATTTGTTGAAGCTAGAGCGTTGGGGTAAGCGATTTACGTATTCTGGGCTGGGATTAATAGTGCTTTTGACTGTGATTGAGTTTAGTTTTACTGCTTTGTCTAGTAGTGTTTTTTGGCTTCTTGCTATATTTTCTGCCTTGCTTATTAGTATGGGGAATGTATCGAGATGGGCAAATACTACGCATCCTATCTTGCATGGTGGCTATGAGAAAGTACCTAATATTCCTCAGCGATATACCAAAAAGTATTTTGCCAAAGGTCCTAGGCGTTATATAGATTGGCTTGATTGGATTAAACCTGATGCTTGGAGTTATGAACATAATATTATGCATCATTATCATTTGGGTGAAGATGAAGACCCTGACAATGTAGAACGCAATTTACAATGGCTTATTCAGTCCAAGACCCCCATGTGGCTTCGTTATGTGATTGTGTATTCTTTTGCGAGTACATGGAAATATACCTATTATGCACCCAATACCTTACGTATCTTAGCCAATAAAAAGCTCAAAGAAGAACACAAGAAAGAGATTACAGATTTTGAGATGAATCCTCGTACGAAAGGGGGCTTAGAGCTGTGGATGGAATATCTCTTGCCTTATGCTCTGTTGAAGTTTGTGGTATTTCCTGCACTCTTTTTACCTTTGGGGTTACAAGCTGTCTTTACGGCATTTATTATCATGGTAATCGCAGAATTTTTTGCCAATCTACATTCATTTTTGGTGATTGTTCCGAATCATTCAGCAGAAGATATTTATATGTTTTCTGAACCAAGCCAAAGTCAAGGTGAATTTTATTTACGACAAATTATGGGGTCGGTGAATTATAATACAGGCTCAGACGCGATTGATTTTGCCCATGGATTTCTAAACTATCAGATAGAGCATCATCTCTTTCCTAATATGCCTCTGAGTTATTATCAAAAAATGCAACCTATCGTCAAAGAGATTTGTAAAAAGCATAACCTTGAATATCGACAAGAATCTGTTTTTAAACGTATGCTTATGACCATAGATTTAATGGTAGGTAAAACGAAATTACTAAGGATTGAGGGAGTTTAATTGCTCTTTCAGATGCTTATAAAATATCTCAAATGAAGGAAGTGCTAATTGGGCTTCTCTTTGCTTCTCTCCCCACATCGGTTCAGGAAAATAACTGTCTTTGGTAAATCGTGCCATAATATGCCAATGTACATGGGGCATATAGTTTCCAAAGGATGCGATATTAACCTTGGTCGGTTCAAAATATGCTAATAGGGCTAGTTCTATGACATCCAAGAGAGTATAAATGGCTAATCTTACTTCTAACGGTACTTCACTCATTTCTTTGTACGCGATTTGGGTAAAAATTTTGAGCCAAGGTATTTCTGAGGATTCTATTTCTATTTTGAGATACTTATCTTCATAGAGTAGGGACATTAACGTATCTTTTTGAGGGTTTTTCGCCCCAATTTATAGATATGTGAAGCTTGGCTCTTTGGGCTAAGAGGCTCAATGACTATATCACTCACTTCCCTAGCAAAGGCTTCATCATACTCTTGACCACTCAAATTGGCAGAAGAAGTATATGCCCAGAGGAGACGGTTTAGTAGCAAGAGGTGATGTGCATCTCGAATCACACGATATGAATGGGTATTGGGCAGTATAAAAGTAGTCTTTGACGCACGACGCACAGTATTTTTATGTGCTTGTGGTACACGGACAAAGCTTTTGAGTGTCTCCAAACTATTGACAGCTTTAATATAATACTTATCTAAGGGGCGTTGTTTGATGTGGCTTATTTTGGAGGAGTTTTGAGAGACAAAACCAATAGTCGTATCGGTTTGTGTCAAAAAGACCTTATCTTTGAGCATAATAGGAGTGCTTAGGATAAGTAATCTTGCAGTGCTTTAGGTTCAAGGTCTCCATCAAGGGCTTTGAGTTCTTGAATCGCCATAGCTGTAGCTTTGGCTGCTGCAAGAGTGGTAAAATAAGGTATTTTATGTCTGAGTACAGACTGCCTAATCGTCCTAGCATCGGTTTTACTCGCTGAATTTGAAGAGGTATTAATAGCAATATCAATCTCTCCATTTTTAATCATATCATCAATGTTGGGACGACCTTCAGAGATTTTGAGTACTTGGGTTGAGTTGACTCCTGCTTTTTGTAGGGCATTGTGTGTGCCTTGGGTAGCGACAATTTCAAATCCCAAATCAGAAAAGAGTGCACCTATTTCTCCTGCTTCTTCTTTGTTGGCTTGTGCCAAAGAGATAAAGAGTTTACCCTTTAATGGAATCTCATTGTTGGAGGCAAACTGTGATTTGGCAAAGCTCATTCCAAAGCTATGGCTTAGACCCATCACTTCTCCTGTAGATTTCATTTCCGGGCCTAAGATAAGGTCAGAACCAGGGAGTTTATTGAAAGGGAAAACGGCTTCTTTGACTGCTACATGATTCTTAAGGTTGGGTTCCATAATCTTTTTATCAAAATTGACCACGTTAAAGGTATCATAAAACTTCAGAGCCTCTCTCAAGTCTCCTTGTATCATGACTCTTGTGGCTACTTTTGCCAAAGGTACACCTGTGGCTTTGGAGACAAAAGGCACGGTTCTTGACGCTCTAGGATTGACTTCTATAAGATAGATTTCACCTTGATAGATAGCATATTGAATATTCATAAGCCCCACGACACCCAATCCCAAGGCGATAGTAGCTGTTTGTTCTTTGACTTCGTCTTGTAGTGCTTGGGAGATAGATACAGGAGGCAAGGAACAGGCAGAATCTCCAGAATGAATCCCTGCTTCTTCTATATGTTGCATGACCGAACCGATATACACTTCGCTTCCATCACAGATAGCATCGACATCAAGCTCAATGGCATTGTCCAAAAACTTATCTATGAGTACTGGGGAATCGTGAGAGACTGAGACTGCTTCATCCATGTATTGATTGAGTTCATCATCACTAAAGACTATTTTCATACCACGTCCACCCAAGACAAAAGAAGGGCGTACAAGCACAGGATATCCGATACGATTGGCGACTAAGAGTGCCTTGTCTTTGACAAAGACGGTACCATTCTCTGGTTGTTTTAAGCCTAGTTCATGGATGAAAGTTGAGAAGAGTTCTCTGTCTTCTGCAAGGTCAATGACTTTGGCAGTCGTTCCTGATATCTTTGCCCCAATGGCTGTAAGGTTTTTGGCAAGTTTGAGAGGGGTTTGTCCTCCAAAGTGTACGATGACACCATCAGGCTTTCTACTTCAATCACATTACGCACATGCTCAAAATCAATAGGCTCAAAATACAGTACATCAGAAGTATCATAATCGGTTGATACCGTCTCAGGGTTACAATTGTACATGATAGATTGTATTCCCATATCTTTGAGGGCAAACGCAGCGTGTACACAGCAATAGTCAAATTCGATACCTTGCCCAATACGGTTAGGTCCTCCACCAATGACCAAGACTTTTTTCTTGCTCGATTTAGGTGTTACTTCTTTGGGAATTTTACTAATATTTGTAGTAGAATAGAGATAAGGAGTGAGTGCTTTAAACTCTGCTCCACAAGTATCAACTTCATTATATTCCAGTTGCACATCCATCTTTTCTCTGGCTGTATAAATATCATTCTCACTGAGATTAAGTCCCTCTTTTTGATTGATAACTTGGGCAATCATCGCATCAGAAAATCCATCTGCTTTAACTTCTCTTAGGCGTGAAGCATCGGAGAGTAGGGCAATATCCATTTGAGATTCTACCTGTACGAGTTCTTCGAGTTGATAGAGAAACCAAGGGTCTATTTTGCAAAGAGCAAAGATACTCTCCACAGACATCCCACGCCTAAGTCCTTCATAGACATAGAGGATACGATGTTCATTGGAACGGCGTATTTCATGGTTGAGTGTTTCTTCATCACAAGGCATAGGATTAAAGCCTATGAGTCCTGTCTCTAAAGAAAGTAAAGATTTTTGTATGGATTCTTTGAAAGTACGACCAATAGCCATGACTTCACCCACAGACTTCATCGCAGTAGTCAAGGTAGAATTGGCAAGAGGAAACTTTTCAAATGTAAAGCGAGGTATTTTGGTGACAATATAATCAATGACGGGTTCAA
This sequence comes from Sulfurovum sp., assembly GCA_030949325.1. Taxonomy (GTDB): domain Bacteria; phylum Campylobacterota; class Campylobacteria; order Campylobacterales; family Sulfurovaceae; genus Sulfurovum. The sequence continues at coordinate 35,358 of JAUZSQ010000009.1, read as the reverse complement.
AAGAGGCAGGCGTTCCTGTAATATCATTGGTGATTTCATCAAGGGTAAAGCCTACAGCCAAGAGGGTAGCGACTTTGGCAATAGGGTAACCTGTGGCCTTAGAAGCCAAGGCAGAAGAACGGCTAACGCGTGGGTTCATCTCAATGACAATCATACGACCCGTTTCAGGATTGATAGCAAATTGTACATTGGAACCACCTGTATCTACGCCCACTTCTCGTAAAATCTTGAACGAGGCATCACGCATATTTTGGTATTCTTTATCTGTGAGTGTGAGGGCAGGGGCGATGGTAATAGAATCTCCCGTATGCACACCCATAGGGTCAAAGTTTTCAATAGAACAGATGAGGATACAGTTATCTGCTTTGTCACGAATGACTTCCATTTCATATTCTTTCCATCCAAGGAGTGACTCTTCGATAAGGATTTCATTGATAGGCGAAGCTTCTAAGCCACCACGCACAATATCTTTGTATTCATCAATATTGTATGCCACACCTGAACCAGCCCCTGCCATCGTAAAAGAAGCACGAATAATGAGTGGAAAACCAATATTTTTGGAAGCGTCCAGTGCTTCATCCATCGTATAGGCATACTCTGAAATAGGCAAGTCCATACCAATTTTGAGCATAGCTTCTTTGAATTCTTTCCTGTCTTCACCTTTTTTGATAGCCTTAGGGGTTGCCCCTAAGAATTCTATCCCTTCCAAGATACCAGCTTCATGCATATCCATAGCCACATTGAGTGCTGTTTGTCCACCCATTGTAGGCAAAATAGCATCTACTTTTTCTTTTTGGATAATTTTGGAGATGATTTCTGGGGTGATAGGTTCAATATAGGTTCTATCTGCAAACTCTGGGTCTGTCATAATCGTCGCAGGATTAGAATTAATAAGAACGACTCTGTAGCCTAGTTCTTTGAGTGTTTTTGCTGCTTGTGTACCAGAATAGTCAAATTCACAGGCTTGTCCTATAACAATAGGACCAGAACCGATAAGTAAAATAGTGTTGATGTCATTACGTTTTGGCATAAAGAGATACCCTTGATTTTTAGTGGGATATTATACTAAAAATAGATACACAATCCCCTTAATCTTAGCAGAGGGTTAATGTTGTGTATCAGGCATTTTTTTGACTTTTTGCTCTGCCAATAATTTGGGTTCGATAGATTTTTCTTGGGTTTGATCTACACGCGTAGGGATACTTGATACGCTGACTTGACTGAGTATCGGAGTGGCATCATTGATAAGGAAAAAGGTTTTGGGATGAAATATATCACTATAGGTTTTGATATGGGCGATGGTATAAGAGCTTTGGACTTCCACTTTACTCACGATTCCCACAGGTATATCATTAAAAAATATATCATCAAGTCCAGAAGTAATGACTTTATCTCCTACAGCGATATTATGCCATTTAGGAATAAATTTGACAATCATTTCATTTTGTTTATGTCCTAGTGCAATACCAGGGGCATCTGTATCACCAATAAAAACAGAAAAACGGCATTTTTCATCTGAAGTAAGGTAGCCGTAGAGCTGATTACTCATGACTCTAGCCGTACCTGCAACTACATTTTTTTGAATAATACCATAGAGTTTATCTTCAATAAGACCCTTGGGTTTAGTGAGTATCACTTGTGAAAAGCTGTTGAGTTTGACATAAGAGATAGTCTCTATAATAGAAATAGAAGCATTGGGAATGCGTGTAAGATAGGGCAGTGTTTCATAAATATTTTGTACCCCTTGGATATAGTGCATCTGCTCTAAAAGCCGTTTCCGTAGAACTCTATTTTCAATCCCCAATCTTTCAATCGATTCTTTTTGAAAAATATAACTATGGCTTTTGTCTTCTATCTCTTGGGTAAAACTTTGATAGCTCTGCTTGATAGGATTAATCATGCGTAAAAGCATATCCGTAATAGGAGCATCATTTCTTGATAATAATACGGTTAGCATAAATAATATGATGCTAAGAATGACAATTTTAGTCTTCATAAGCCATTTGTTGAAGTAAATCTATCTCATCAAGGGCAATACCTGTACCTTTAGCTACAGCAAGAAGAGGTTCTTCTGCAATATAGACAGGAAGTTTAACAATATCAGAAAGGTATTTATCTAAGCCTCTAATTAATGCTCCACCACCTGTGAGTACAATACCATTTTCTACAATATCACCTGCGAGTTCTGGAGGGGTTTGTTCCAATACATCTTGTAGTGCTTCTGCAATTTCTTGAATAGAATTGGTCATGGCTTCTCTAATATGCTCTGAAGTGATTTCTAAAGAGGCCAAAGAACCTTCTACTTGGTCTCTTCCTCTCACGATAGTGGTAAGTTCTTCATCCAAGACCACGGCTGTACCAATTTTGATTTTGAGTTCTTCTGCGACTCTGTCACCAATAAGTAGGTTAAAATTCTTTTTGATATAATCGATAATGGCTTGGTCTATATTGTCTCCTGCGACACGAATAGACTTAGAGATGACTAAGCCACCAAGAGAAGTCACACCGATTTCAGTCGTTCCCCCACCAATATCTACGACCAAGTTTCCATTAGGGTCTTTGACAGGAATCCCTGCACCAATAGCAGCTGCCATCGGTTCTTCGATGAGATAGACATATCTAGCACCTGCATTCTGAGCAGAATCTTTGACCGCACGGCGTTCAACTTGCGTAAGACCATAAGGTACACAGATAATAATCCGTGGAGAGAAGAATCCTTTTCTCTTGTGTGCCTTTTCGATAAAGTAACGAATCATCATTTCAGTGACTTCAAAATCAGCAATGACCCCATCTTTCATTGGACGTATAGCTTTGATATTACCAGGGGTTTTACCTACCATATCTTTGGCTTCTTGACCCACTGCCAAAATACGTTCTTGACCATGCTTATCATATTGTATTGCCACGACGGAAGGTTCATTGATACTAATACCTTGACCTTTGACCAAAACCAGTGTATTGGCTGTTCCCAAATCAATGGCTAAATCGTTGGAAAACATTCCTAATAGTTTTTTAAACATTTATCTTATCCTTTTGTGCTTATGCTGTTTGTTTATCTTTGATATAGAGTGGTTTGGCACCAGATTCTATAACATCTTCTGTAATGACTACTTCATAGCCTGTGAGTTCAGGTAATTGATACATCGTGTCGAGTAACACTTCTTCAAGTATCGAACGTAATCCTCTAGCACCTGTGTTTCTATCCAGTGCTTTTTGTGCAATAGCGATTAATGCACCTTCTTCAAAGCTCAGTTTCACCTCATCAATGAGAAAGAGTTTCTGATATTGTCTTGCCAAAGAGTTCTTTGGTTCTATCAAAATACGTACCATATCTTCTTTACTAATCTCTCCTAGCGTGGCTAAGACATGCAATCTACCAATAAGCTCTGGAATTAATCCATAAGAGACCAAATCATCAGACTCTACCAAATGCAAGAGATTCGCATCGTCTTTTTTAGAACGTTTTTCTTGACCAAAGCCTAGGGTATTGCTTCCTAGTCTTTTCTTGAGAATATCATTGAGTCCATCAAATGCACCACCACAGATAAACAGAATATTGGAAGTATCTATCTGAATAAAATCTTGATTAGGGTGCTTACGCCCTCCCTTTGGTGGGATATTAACAATAGAGCCTTCTATAAGTTTGAGAAGGGCTTGTTGTACCCCTTCACCTGAGACATCACGCGTAATCGAACGGTTCTCACCCATACGAGCAATTTTATCAATCTCATCAATAAAGACGATACCTTGTTCTGCTTTTTTAGGGTCTCCATCTGCTGCCATGAGTAGTTTGGTAAGAATATTCTCTACATCTTCCCCCACATACCCAGCCTCAGTAAGGTTCGTAGCATCAGCAATAGCAATAGGCACATTGAGAAATCGTGCAATGGTTTGGGCTAAGAGTGTTTTCCCTGAACCTGTAGGTCCTAGAAGCAATACATTGGATTTTGATATTTGTGTATCATCATCCTCTATAATATCGTGCTTAAACAGACGCTTATAATGGTTATAGACAGCTACAGAAAGGGTCTTCTTGGCTTTTTCTTGCCCAATGACATATTCACTTAACATACTGTTAATTTCTTTGGGTGTATAAAGCACATAGCTTTCTTCTTCTTGTGTGCTAAGGGCGTCTTCTTGCTCTTCTTCTTCACCAAACAATATTTTGTAAGCAGACACTACACAGTTGGCACAGATATAGGCATCTTCTCCAGCGATAAGTGGGTTGTCTTGACTCTCTTGGCTTAAGCAAAAGTTACATGCTTTATTACTCATTTATTTATCCTCATTCTTTGTTCTGTTAAAAGGTATGCCTCTTTTGGAGGCTTTGATAAAGGTACAGAGTTTTTTTACTTTATCCGATGTGGTATGGCCAAAAATTTCTTGTACCACTTCTTGTAGAGGGGCTTGTTTTTCAAAAAGGGCTCTGTAGGCACTCTTGAGTGCATTAATCTCATCTCGTGGCATACTGCGTCGTAGCCCTGTGAGGTTAAGCCCTCGTAAGGTGGCACGGTTTCCTTCTGCTAGACAATAGGGAGGTACATCTTGTGCCAAAGCACTAGCCCCTCCTATCATTGCATAATCACCGATATGTACAAACTGATGAATAGGCGTTAATCCACCAATGACTACATGGTCTCCTAGTTCAACATGACCTGCGAGTGTCGCACCATTGGCTAAGATACAATGGTCACCAATAATGACATCATGCCCCAAGTGGACATATCCCATAAGGAGGTTTCCATTGCCTATTTTAGTCACCGAACCACCCCCCTTTTGTCCCTGGGTTGAGTAGGGTAAACTCTCTAATGGTATTGTTGTCACCAATAATGAGCTGTACTTTCTCACCATTATATTTGAGGTCTTGTGGAATAGAGCCTATCGTTGCATGAGAGAAGATACGATTATTTTTACCAATAGTCGTATCACCTTCTATAAGGGTGTGTGAAGCGATAGAAGTATTGTCTCCAATACGCACCTTGTTCCCGATATAGACAAACGCAGCAATAGAGACATTGTCTCCCAAAATAGCACCGTCTTCAATAATGGCTGTTTTATGTATAGTACACATAATTCTCGTACCTATTTATCTACAATCATAGCTTTAAGCTCTGCTTGAGCTACCACTTTACCATCAACATAGGCTTTGGCTTCAAGTTGCCATACTGCACCTTTATGTCTCATCACATTGATTTTATAGACAAGTTGGTCTCCTGGTGTAACAGGAATACGGAACTTTGCTTTATCAATGCTCATAAAATACACGACTTTCTTTTCAAGCTCTTCTTGAGAAGTATCATCCATACTTTTAAATGCCAATACGCCACCAGCTTGTGCCATACCTTCGAGAATCATGACCCCAGGATAGATAGGATGGTCAGGAAAATGCCCTTGAAAGATAGGTTCAGAGATAGAAACATTTTTAAATCCCTCTATATACTTCCCTGCTTCGAGTTGGGTAATTCTATCGACTAAAAGAAATGGGTATCGGTGAGGTAAAATATTTTGAATATCAACAACATTATAAAGCATAAAAAGCCCTTTTGTAAAAATTGTCCTATTGTATCTAAATGTGAGTAAGAAGTGCTTTACTTTAAGACAAGTACTTCTTTCATATCTTCATAAGTCTTACTTTCACACAAAATCTCTATCTTATTGCTAGGTATTTCTTCTACGACCACCACACAAGATAAGTCATAAGGACTGTGGGCAATTTTGGCACGTATTTCAAGCTCTTTGGCAAAAATAGGAGGAGCATAGAGTAGTTCCATCATCGTTTGATACTGTGTATTTGCTAGAGTATTATAATACTCTAGCGTGATAAAACGTATCTCATCACGGTTCATATAATGTACTTGTGCCAAACTATAATCTATTTTGCCTCGACTGTAATTACCCCTAAGCGTAGAATAGGGCAAGAAATGTGCAGGTACAACCTTTTTTCTTACGCGTAACAAGCCTGAACTCAAACGCCAATTCAAAAAGCGTTGCTTGATAATCTGATAGCTTTTTCCCTCTTCTTCTATCTCCCATCGTTTTTCATACATCGCAATACGTTCTTCTATCGAATCAGGCTGAATTTGCTGTGAAATAGGCATAAACAGTTCATCTGCTAGTTTGGATTGTTCGTCACGTTGGATATTGAGTGCAAACATACAACCACAATAATCTTGACGATACAAAGCATCTTCTTTTGCCAAGATATTTTGCTCTTGTGTCCCTGAAGCCTTACGATAATCAGGAGCTACAAAACGTATGCCTTCTTTTTGAGCCAAGGCATCTCCTGCTGTTTTGAGCTGTTCTAACGATTTCTTAGGACTTGTGAGCAAAGTAGAAGTAAAACTACTCTCTCCCAACTCCGAGGCTTTTTGAGCTGAGACTTCAAAGCGTCTATCAAAACACACCCCACAACGAGAACCCTTCTCAGGCTCATGCTCCAAACCCCGTACAGCTTTAAGCCATCTCTCCACATCATACTCACCTTCGATGAGTTCAATACCTAGCATCTTGCAAGAACGTTTGACATCAAGAAGCCGTAAATAATACTCTGAATACGGATGAATATTAGGGTCATAAAAGAACCCCACAAGCTTTTCTTGTGGATATTCTTTTTGTATTTTTTGTAAAAAGTAATGGCTATCTACAGCACAACATATATGTACAAGCATGGGTTTACCTTCAAGTAATTATTTTTCGATATTTTAGTATTCTTTTGGGGAATTGTCAAGAGAGTTATGTTTGCAATAAATAATGGACTGATGTTACGCACTTAAAGAAAAAGCTATTAAATCGGACTCGTTCCCATCGCTCCTGCGTGGGAATGAATATGGACTAAAATATAAATAACTTCCAAAGGGCAACCACAAGGGATTGCCCCTACACGATGTTATTTCGTAGGGGTATCCCTTGTGGGTACCCTAAAGTTTGCTTTTAATTTACTTCTATTCTTATGCCAATAATGATAATCAAGCTTAAATAGCCGAAGACATAGCCCTCAAAGCTGATTCTTTAAAAAATGCCGAACGGTTACTATTGTGTGACTTTACATCAATACCTTCGCCAAAATGAAAATGAGCATATTTTGAAAAGTTCAAACCCCGTAAATAGGAGGGTTAGAGAAGAAGAAAATAGCTATTTTTTAGTAAAAATACAAATTGGCTAAGGTATTGTTTACATACTTATCTATTTTATGCAAGATGTTTTCCGGAATAGTAATATTGATACGCTTGGAGCGTTGGAGGTGTTGAGGCTCTTTAATCTCTTGCATATTTTCTAATGCCACCTCTACATAACAAGAAAAAGCAGATTTTACATCTTCCATAGATTACTCCATACTTTCACCATCACCCATCACACCCTTAAAATCTTTATAATAGGCAAAATACCCACCACCATCTTCAGTTGATAGTTTTCTAAAAATTATTTCATAGTTCAAGGCTAAATAATACTCTTTATTCTTTTTATTGTCCTAGTCACGCTAGTCAAAACTATGCACTTTAGTGCAAGGCTTTAGCTTCTAGGAATGTGTTAAAAGTTAGAATGTGGAATGAGAAATGGAAATCACACAATAAGCCAAATACAAGTACATATAGTATGGGTAACAAAATATAGGTATGGAGTTTTGAAAGGTGATATACAAAAGCGATGCAGAGAGATAATTATACAAATATGTGATGCCGAAGATATTAGAATATTAAAGGGAGTGGTAAGCAAAGACCATGTCCATATGCATATAGAGTATCCTCCAAAAGTGTCAGTGAGTGATATAGTAAAGAAGTTAAAAGGACGAAGTTCAAGAAAGTTACAGGAAGAGTTTAAAGAACTATCAAAACAATATTGGGGAAAGCATTTTTGGGCGATAGGATATGGAGCATGGAGTACGGGAAATGTAAGTCAAGAGATGGTTAATGAGTATCTTGAACATCATAGAAATCCATCAAATAAAGATTTAGCTAATATGATATTGGAATCAATACCTTAGCCAATTTGTATTTTTACTAAAAAATAGCTATTTTCTTCTTCTCTAACCCTCCTATTTACGGGGTTTGAACTTTTCAAAATATGCTCATTTTCATTTTGGCGAAGGTATTGTGGAATAAGAGAGGAAAGTAATCTACGCGTCAGCTAGACTTTCAGTCCGTTACACTCAACCTATGTACTTTTAGTGCATAGTGGTTGAGTTTTCATGGTCTTCGTCCTCTATTATTTGAATGACCTGTTTTAGATAAATCACTTTCACAGGTTTTTTATAAGGAATTGTCAAAGAGAGAGAAGCTTCTTTTGTAAAAACATAATGGCTACCACCTCTATCGCATAATAATCTTCGCCATATTCTTAGAGCTACCATGTGCAAGGTAGTCTTTGAGTTCGAGGGCTTTTGCTTTGAATACGCTTCTGTCTGTCTCATAGAAGGCTTTGAGTAAATTCTCTACTGTGACTTCTTCTTGGAGTAGCTCTTGATGTAGGGTGCTGTGGTTGTGATGGTTGAGGATAATATTGGCAAGACCTACCTGCTTGATACCAAGTATCTTTGTACCTACAAAGAAATCTATCTTCTTGGCAATATAGGCAAGGGTAAAGGGTACACCAATGAGAGCCGATTCTAGCGTGGCAGTGCCTGAGCAGATAAAGGCAAATTCACTACGTCTGAGTGCTTCATGGCTATCGCGTACTATCTCAAACTCTCTATTGCCACGATAGAGTTTGGCAATTTTGTTACGGTCAAATGAGGGGGGTATGACAAGAAGAGGGCGTATATCATTGCCTAGTTTACGCCTAAGAGCCAAAAAGATAGGCATAAGCTTTGTAATCTCTGATTTACGACTCCCTGGCATAAAGGTGATACAGCCTTTGGTCTGTGATTCATCTCTATGTACATCTATCTCATCGAGCAGTGGATGCCCTACATATTGGGCTTTGTTTTGTGGATAGTAATCCAATTCAAAAGGCAGTATGCCAAGGAGTGTATCGCAGTATTGTTCTAGTTTGATGGCACGTTTGGGACGCGTAGCCCATATTTGAGGTAGGATATAGTAGAGTATTTCTTTGTGGGGATAGGCTTTTTTGAGTTTCTTTGCCAAAGGTAGATTAAATGCAGACGAATCCATAAGCAAAATTTTGTCCGCATCTTTTGCCAAGGTGACCATCTCTTGTGCTACTTTTATAAACCAAGGGAGTTTAGTAATAGCATCAACCACACCCATAATAGCCATTTGAGAAATATCATACAGAGGTGTTCCCTCGTCAATACCTTTAGCAAAAATACCTATGAGTTCCACATCTTGTGTATGTTTAAGCACCTCTTTGAGATGTAAATTAGACGAAGGCTCTAAGGCTGAGACGAGTATTTTCATAGGGCTACTTTCTGTAGAGTATTATTCATATCGTTTTTTGACTATGGTGTCTCTGAGAGGATTCTGTGCTGTTCTATAGGTATTGTAAATACTAAAATAGACCAATAAATCTTGACCTTTTTTGTTTTCATTGAGCCAATAAGTGGCTACTTCTAGTTGATACGTCTCATCTCTCTCTTTAATAGTATAGACATGAGGTTTATCTCCTTGTCGAGGCATAAGGTTTAAAAGCTCATGATAGGTTTTGTTCCCAAAACGTAATTTTTGTTCTTCCAATACTTTTTTGAATCTTGGAGGAATCAAAAGCATCTTTTTTGGGGTAAAGTACTAATAAATGTACGATAAGAAAAGATAACAATCAAGAATGAAATCGCCACAATAGAGATAAATTTTAAAAAGTTTATTATCATAAAGGTTACCTTTCGTTATAAGAGTATCATAGCTATATTCACTTAAATTCTACATGGTAAGTGTCCCAAATACCATTGACTTCTCTCCAGTTACTATAAAAAAGTACCTTTTTCCCATCAGGACTTACGCTGACATTTGCTCCATCACCATGGAGTGAATCTGAGGTAAAATGTGTTTGGGCAAAGCGATTGACTACTGCACTTCCATCTAGTTTGACAGCAAAGACTTCTTTGTATCCTTCTGCTGAGGTACTAAGATAACACCAATTTTTTAAATTGGTGTTCCTACAGCTGATATGTCCACCATTGTATTTACTAGGTAAAAGTTGTATGCGTGATGTACCATCAAGAGGGTATGACCAAATCGCACGATTACTCACATTATTTCTATCATTACCAAAACCAAATTGGACATAGACTTCTTTTGATGAAGCATCTAAGCCCATATCTCCATGATTAGCATGGTCAGCTAATTTACGTATAAAATTCATAGACTTATCATATTGATAGATAGATGCCCTAATACCTTCATTGGCATTGTTAGGCTCATCTTGCCAGTTAATGAGTATATAGGTGCCTAAAGGAGAGATAGAAACCCAGTCAAATATTTGATTGGACCCACTACTATTAACGATAAAATTCCCTTGGATATCTTCTTTGTACCATGGGATATTTGTCATATCTTTTGTGAGTAAAACGGTATTATTTTCTATGTCATAGAGAATGACTGTAAGAAAGTTTTGTCCTGTTTTTCTTGCAGAAAAGACAAGGTATTTATCATTTTTATCTATATTTGCTTCATACTTTCCTAATAAAAACTCATCATAAGTATTTTTGGAAAAAGCAATTGGATAGGTATAATCAATAGTATTTCCATTGATAGTAGCTTTGGTAAATCTATAGGTATTTGCCAACCTGTTATTCATACCATAAAATACATTTGGCATTTTACTTGACCATTTCATTTCTGTGAGTTGTCCATCAATGCATACCTTTCTACACAACTAACTCAAAAGAAAAAGTGCTATTATACAAGTAAAAGAAAAGACATGAATAAAAGACTAAAAAAGATATGAGAAGTTAGTAAGAGGTGAGATGAATACAAAACATAAAAGCCAAAGTGGAATGAACCTAGTATTGGAGACAGATGGATGGAGTCAAGTCCAAGCATCATGGCGATTTTATAATAATGAAGAAGTAACAATTCCTCACTCAATGACCCCATCATAGCAGAGGTAGTAGAGGAAAGTAATAAAAGAGTAGGTAACTATACCTTGGTAGCCTATGATTGGTCACATTTGGACTATAAAAAGCATACAAAGAAACAGGAACTTGTGACTAAGAATAAGAAAGGGAATGCGAAACAGATAGGGTATGATTTGCAAGGTTCATTGGCAATGGATGAGAAAGGAAATCCTTTGGGTGCCTTAGCCCAAAAACTTGGCAACAAGTGAGAAGATATACTCCACATCTTATGATAGACTTAATATTGATACAAGACTTAACGCATTTAGAGGAGTTGGATTCAAAGAACTAAATACATACGAGAAAATTATAAGTTTGAAAAAGAGTTGGTTGATATTATTGACCGAGAAGGAGATAGTGTAGCCTTAATGAGAGAGTATGAAGCCAATGGTTGGTGCTATCTGATTCGAGCTAAATCAAATCACAAAAGTTTACCTGCCTGACGAGGATAGAGAGGTAAAACAAGGAGATTTGGCAAAAGAATTAACGCTAGGAAGCTACCTTAAAACCATTAAATATAAAGTGGATAAAAAGATGCAAAAAGTGAAGATATTTGTCAATGAAATAGAGGTAACTATAAAAAAGAGATGCCACCAAATCAGTACTTGACGAGGACGGTAAGCGAAAAACTATCTTCACAGCAGGAAAAAGTATTAAGGCAAGGTTTGTGGTGGAGAGATTGGTTGATGAAGACAATAATATTGTTGCCCAATGGATGCTTTTGAGCAATGTTCCCAAAGAGGTAACAGCCACAACTATTGGTACTTGGTATTATCATAGATGGAAAATAGAAAGCTATTTTAAACTTTTAAAATCTTCTGGATTTAATCTTGAAAGTTGGCAACAAGAAACTCCAATGGCTCTGTTTAGAAGACTTCTCGTGGTCTCGTATGCTACATTGTTTGTTTGGAAGATTGAGCGTTCGGAAGAGAAAAATGCTCCTGCTGTTAGAAAGTTTTTAGTGCAACTCTCAGGACGACTTATTGAAAAGAACAAAGAATTTACAACACCTGCTTTACTATCAGGTCTTTGGGTTTTTATGAAGATGATGAATGTTTTAAAAATCTACGATGTTGAGGCTCTTTTTGCTTTTAAAGAGCAAATCGGGGATATGATGGGCATGGAACTTTGAGTTGTGTAGAAAGGTATGCCATCAATGAGTGTGTTTGTTGTATTTTCTAATTCTGTAAAACTTTGTGCATCATAGAGACGATAGCCTAAGCGTATGATACTCATATCACTGTTCCATACTTGTGTTTTGGGATACTGATGTGCATTGGCTGTTTGGATATTTCTGTCTGTAATTCGTGTGACTGTTGAGGCAAAATTTGGCTCAATATAGGAAGTATTATAATCAGGTTTAAGTATAGAGGTGTTAGTATCAATAGCTATAAATTGACGCATATTACAATAGGGTATGTCAAAGCTCGTATTGGCAGAACATTGATAGGCATATTCATCGATAGGATGGACTACTTGAATACCATTTCCTTTGGCATAAGGGTCATCATTGCCTACTTCAAGTGCTGTATCATGGGCTTCTTCTATACCTTTAAAGGTATAGTCCATGAGTGCGTCTAGTGGTTTGAGTACACCTTGCATAGTGCTATAGTCTCTATTTCCAGAGGGGTAGCCATGATGAGCATCTTCTATAATTTGCCAATCTTTTTTTTCATTGGCAATAGAATCTAAAAGATAATAGGCACTAAGAGGGATGCGTGGGTCTGTATCATTTTGGGGATTATTCCCACCTATACCATATTGTTGCATGACGACATTGGTATTAGAAGGTAAATTTTTCATAGCTATTCTATTCATACCTCCAAAAATATACCATGCTTCTAGTGCCATAAGAAATCTAGCATTTTGCCTATACCCTCGTTTTGAAAAGAAATCTAAAATCTTGAAAGTATTTCCTGCACCCAAGGAATGTCCTACTACACCTATTCGTGTGGTATCAATTTTATTGAGTAAGGCACTATCTGTATCTAATATATGTCCATGATACACAGGCTCAAAGGAGTATTTAGTATAAATAACATAATACCCATGACTAGCCATAAAAGTAAGAAGTGAGTGGTATTCTTCTGCATCTTCTGAACCATATCCAGGGTCAAAAAATATGACAGGGGTTTTTGTGCCATGGGGAATATCTGTAGGATAATAAATAGTACTTTTATAGTTATCTTGTGTTTCTTGTTTTGCTACAGGGTGTGTACCTGCTTGACCATATACCTTTTGGTTTATAATATTGAGAGTAATTGTTACAACGGTAGAGTTATGTGTACCATCATTGACAATAAACGTAAAACTATCTGTACCTTCATAATTGGCATCAGGGATATAGTACAGATGAGGTACTGTTCCACTAAGCGTACCATGTAAGGGTTGATTGAGTATAGTAAAGGTAATACTATTGTCATTATCTCTGCCTGTGAGTGTAATGGGAGTATTGCTACTGTTGCTATTGAGCGTAATTGTTTGTGCATCTGCTGTAGGGGTATCAAGTTTATCTTCTATTCCATCATTGTCTTTATCTTGGAGTATGAGCGTATGTGGTATGGTAATGAGTATATCCTCTATCATGATAGAAATAAAGGTCTTTCTTTGTATCGTTCCTGCGAAGAGTATATCGGTACTTAGGAGTATGAATAGAAGTTTTATCAGAGTTATTTTAACAGATATTTTAGTCTTTTGCATGATATATCCTTGCCAATAAACTATATTTACAATAGCTAAATATAGATGTCATTCTACTTACCCCATATACCCAGCCATCAAAAACCCAAACCCTGCCAATCCTCCACCTATCAAAGCATAAGGCAGTTGTGTTTTGACATGTTCTGCGTGCTCACATCCTGCTGCCATGGAAGAGATGATAGTACTGTCAGAGATAGGGGAAGCGTGGTCGCCAAATATGCCCCCAGAGATGACAGCCCCTATGATGAGGGGGATGTGTATGTCCATCGTGGCACCCAATGCCAAGCCTATAGGCATCATGATAGAGAATGTACCCCAACTCGTCCCCGTAGAAAATGAGGTCAATCCAGAGACTAAAAATACCAATAGAGGGATGAAGATAGGAGAAATATTACCTGATAGTAAGTCTGCTAAATACAGAGCCGTGCCAAGCTCTCCTATGACTTTGCCTATGAATAGGGCAAAAAGGAGTATAAGCATGATGGGTATCATAGTGCCTAAGCCTTCGTAGAATCCTTTGAAATAGGCTTTATGAGAGAGTCTTTTGGTACTGAGATAGTAAAGATACATAAATAAAAGTGTCACGATAATAGCATAATACACCGAGGTAGAACCCGACCCCTTGAAGATATCGCCACCTCCTGAGAGATAGAGTCCAAAGGGTACGGAGATGACCATCACGATAAGAGGTAAGAGCATAGGAAAAGGGGTATTTTTACTCTGAATGATTTGCTCTGACTGATGATAAACTTTGGGGATAGCGTGTTTCATAGCCCCTATATTAATATCATAAAAGATAACAAGCAAGACGATACCCAAGGTAAAAAAGGCATAAAAGTTATAGGGGATTGAGGCGATAAGCAGTGACAGCCCATCGCCAGAGATAACTTGTGAATCTATGGCAGTGATAATAAGTCCCAAGAGTAAAGCTCCCCAAGCATTCAAAGGGATAAGCGAACAGATAGGGGCAGAGGTAGAGTCACAGATATAGGCTAGTTTTTCACGGCTTATGGCATTTTTGTCACACAAAGGTTTGGCTACAGTTCCTGCGACCAAAGAAGTGATAGAAGATTCTATAAATATCACTACCCCAATGACATAGGCTAAAAGCATCGCCCCTTTGGGTGAGTCTATCTTTTGGGATTTGAAGCTCAACCATTGCACAAAGCTATCGACTGCTCCAGAGGAAGAAAGTAGCTTAATCACAGACCCTATCAAGAGAGAAAATATCAAAGTTTTAGCTATCCATCCCTCTGAAAAAAGAGCGATAATCCCATCAAAAAGGGCGATAAAAGCCAAGAGAGGATGGTAGTCATTGAGTACCAATAACCCTGCAAAAATCCCTCCTAAAAGAGAGACGATGACATCTTTGGTTATAATAGCTAAAATGATTGTTAATAGTGGGATGACTATTGAGATGATTCCATATTCCATATATATACCTCATAATTGATAAAAGGATTATAACACAATGACAAAGATTTTACTCGGACTTTTTTTGCTCTTTATCACATTGGAAGCACAGATGCCAGATACGAAACAACTCATTATCGTCAGCACCCAAAATTGGGAGACCTCACAAGGTGTCTTGCAACGCTATGAACGTGGTGATGGACAATGGTACAAAGTAGGCAAAGCTATCGCTATCAAGCTAGGACGAAACGGACTAGGATGGGGCATCGGACTACACCAAACCCCTAGGAATGCTAAGATTATCAAAAAAGAAGGCGATGGTAAAGCCCCAGCAGGACTCTTTAGCCTCAAACAAGCTTTTGGCTATCATCCTTTTAGCGTAGAGTATCCCTACACAGTGTATAAATCTACAGACCACTGCGTAGATGACATCGACTCAAAACGCTACAACAAGATAGTAGATAGTACCAAAGCACCCATAGATTACAACAGCAAAGAACAGATGAGATTTACAAAAAATTATTACAAATACGGTATCGTAGTCAATCACAATCATATAGACGAACAAGGAGCAGTCAAAGGGGCAGGGTCATGCATCTTTATCCATATCAAAAAAGTGCCCACAGCAGGATGCACGGTCATGAATGAAACACAAATGAAAGAGCTTATACAATGGCTAGATGTGAAAAAACAGCCCCTTTTACTACAAGGTACGGTTGAGGTTGTCAATGGATTGTTTACTCTTATTTGATATAATTTTACTCACTCTATAAACACAAGGAATTTTGATGAAAAAAATAGTCGTGGCTTTGCTTTTGATGGGAAATATGTTGATGGCTGAATTGACACAGGTATGGGTCACCCCTGCTTTTGTGGATAAAAAGATAAAAATTATTGATATTCGTACACCAGCAGAGTGGAAAGAGACAGGGATTGTGAAAGGTTCTTATACCATTATGTTTTTTGATGAAGAAGGTAATTTTAATGTAGAGAGCTTTTTACAGCAGTTAAACATGGCAGTTGACCCCAATAAACCTTTTGCATTACTTTGTCGTGTAGGCTCTCGTACGGGGATGGTCGCAGAATTTTTGTCCGATAAATTGGGCTATAAAGTGATTAATCTAAAGGGTGGTATTATGAAAATGATACAAGAGGGATATAGCACGGTACCGTATAGATAGATGCGAATATTCGTCACATATATTTTATTTTTGGGTTAGTATAGCGTATGCTTTTTATGTTCTTATATAATTTAGATATAATACATACTAAACTCTATTTATATCATTAGGGTTAGATTTTATAAATAAAAGTAAGAGTTGATGAAAGCCTCTTTGTTTGCAAAGTATAACTGATACGAGGTCCTCTGCTTTTGTTATTTGAAGGATAAGAATGAAAAAAGGTTCAAAAGTTGCCATTATTGGTGCAGGAAATGTGGGTGCTACTGTAGCGTATTCACTTGCGATGAAGGGTGTTTGTCACGAAATAGTACTCAGAGATAGAAATCATGAAATTGCCAAAGGTAAAGCCTTGGATATGTCACAAGCTGCCAATGCTGCGCGTATGCATACGCTGGTTTCTGTGGCTGAAAACGCTTCTGATTTGGCAGGGTCTGATGTAGTAGTCATTACCGCAGGAAGCCCAAGGCTCCCAGGCATGAGTAGAGATGATTTACTCATGATTAACGCAGAGATTACCAAAGAAGTAGTCAGAGATGTAAAAGAACATGCACCTAATTCTATTATTATTATGGTTTCTAATCCTCTTGATGTGATGACGTATGTGGCTCTTAAAGAGTCAGGCTTTCCCAAAGAGAGAGTGATTGGTATGGCAGGGATTTTGGATTCGGCTAGAATGGCACATTTTATTCATGAGAAGATTGGATATGGAGCAGGACAAATTAGAGCGTCAGTCATGGGTGGTCATGGCGATGATATGGTGCCTTTGCCTAAGTTTTCTACCGTTGCTGGTGTTCCTTTGACGGATGTGCTTGATGAAGAAGAGATTTTAGAAATCGTAGAACGTACCAAAGGTGGAGGAGCTGAAATTGTAGGCTATCTCAAAACAGGTTCTGCCTATTATGCTCCTGCGAAATCTACAACGATTATGATAGAAGCGATACTCAATGATACAAAGCAAATACATCCTTGTGCTGTACTACTTGATGGACACTATGGACACTCTGATGTAGTCTCTGGTGTGCCTGTGGCATTGGGGTGCCAATGGTGTAGAAAAACTTTTTGAGATGACACTTAGTGAAAATCAAAAGAGAAAATTTGCAAAGAGTGTATCATCGGTAAGAAGTATGATTGATGTACTTAAAGAAAAAAACTTTTTTGATTAAGGAAAAATAATGTCATTTAGAATAGAAAAAGATACGATGGGCGAGATGAAAGTGCCAAGCGATAAATATTGGGCTGCACAAACACAACGCTCTATTCATAATTTTGAAATTGGTAATGAGACAATGCCTATTGAAATCGTGTATGGTTTTGCCAATCTCAAAAAAAAGCCTGTGCCTTGGTCAATCATGATTTGGGTCGTATGGAAGAGCCAACTACTTCTGCGATTGCAAAAGCTTGTGAAACTGTGCTGTCTGGTGCATTAGACGATAACTTTCCTTTGGTTGTATGGCAGACAGGTTCTGGTACGCAGTCAAATATGAATATGAATGAAGTCGTTGCCAATAAAGCGACTGAAATCCTAGGTGGAGACTTCACTAAAGAAAAATTAGTTCATCCCAATGATGATGTAAACAAAGGGCAAAGCTCTAACGATACCTTTCCTACTGGGATGCGTATTGCTGAAGTTGTAGCTGTGACAGATAGCCTTATTCCTTCACTCAATAACCTAAGAGCTACATTGCAAACCAAAGTAGAAGCTTTTGCTGATATTGTCAAAATTGGTAGAACGCACCTTCAAGATGCGACACCTTTGACCTTGGGACAAGAGATTTCTGGCTATGTAGCGATGCTAGATACCAATCTCAAACAACTCAATGATGCTTTGGTGTATTGTAGAGAAATTGCCATTGGTGGAACGGCTGTAGGCACTGGGCTTAATTCTCATCCTGAGTTTTCTGAGCGAGTTGCAGGACATTTGAATAACTTTATGAGCAAAGATTATGCTTTTGTTTCTCAACCTAACAAATTTCATGCCCTCACAGGTCATGATGCAGAAGTGGTACTCTCAGGTGCGTTAAAAGCACTTGCAGCAAACTTGATGAAAATTGCCAATGATGTAAGATGGTTGGCATCAGGTCCACGATGTGGATTGGGAGAAATTGAAATTCCTGCGAATGAACCAGGTTCTTCTATCATGCCAGGCAAAGTCAATCCTACCCAAGCTGAAGCGATGACTATGGTAGCAATTCAAGTGATGGGTAATGATACAGCTGTAGGTTTTGCAGCGAGTCAAGGTAACTTTGAACTCAATGTATTTAAACCAGTGATTGCGTATAATATCTTGCAATCTATCAAACTTTTGGCTGACTCTATGAAATCATTTGATGTCAATTGTGCAAGAGGCATTGAGCCAATTAGAGAAAATATTGATACATTTCTCAATGATTCATTGATGCTTGTAACAGCACTCAATCCTCATATTGGTTATGAAAATGCCGCAGTTATCGCTAAGACGGCACACAAAAATGGTACAACACTCAAAGTTGAAGCCGTAGCTCTTGGATTTATGACGGCTGAAGAATTCGATAAAAATGTAAAACCTGAAGAGATGATAGCTCCTAAGGCATAAAATCTTCTCTATGTGTTGTGTAAATACACAGCACATACACTTAAAACTCCCCTAAAAACCTCTTTACATTAATCATGTTTTATCTACAAAAATTGTATAATCACGCATTATAAATCAAGGAGTACAAAGTGAATATTCATGAGTATCAAGCAAAAGAGATTTTTGCTAAGTATGGTGTGCCAACACCAAAAGGTATAATGGTTGAGAGTGTAGAGGCTGCTGTAGAGGCTGCTAAAGAGTTAGGCGGACCAGTATGGGTTGTGAAAGCACAAATTCATGCAGGTGGTCGTGGTTTAGGTGGTGGTGTTAAACTTGCTAAGTCTATAGAAGAAGTAAGAGAATTAGCTGACGAGATTCTTGGTATGACTTTGGTTACACATCAAACTGATGATGCAGGTAAACTGGTTCGTAAACTTTACATCGAAGATGGTGCTGACATCAAAGATGAGTTTTATCTTTCTGTAGTACTTGATAGAAAGTTAGAAATGCCTTTGAATTATGGCTTCTACTGAGGGTGGTATGAACATCGAAGATGTTGCTAGAAAACACGCCAGAAAAAATTATTACCATTCCTGTAGATCCTGCTATTGGTTTCCAAGGATTCCATGGTAGAGAGTTAGCGTTTGGTCTTGGTATTTCTGACAAAGCTAGAACAAAAAAAGATTATTTCTTTTGCTTCAAAATTATTTAAACTATATATGGAAAATGATGCTGAAATGATTGAGATTAACCCTCTTGTTCGTACAGGTGCAGGTGATTTTCTAGCACTTGATGGGAAAATGGGCTTTGATAACTCAGCACTAGGTCGTCAAGGGGATGTATTGGCGATGAGAGACTTAACAGAAGAAGATGCAGATGAAGTGGAAGCTGCTAAGTATGGTCTTTCTTATGTAGCACTTGATGGTGAAATTGGTTGTATGGTAAATGGTGCAGGACTTGCCATGGGTACGATGGACACAATTAACTACATGGGTGGAACACCTGCGAACTTCCTTGATGTGGGTGGTTCAGCAAATGCTGAGACTGTGGCTAAAGGTTTTGAGATTATTCTTAAAAATCCAAAGGTTAAAGCCATTTTTGTCAATATATTTGGTGGGATTGTGCGTTGTGATCGTATTGCAAACGGAATTATAGAGGCGACTAAAATTACAGATATTAATGTGCCTGTAATCGTAAGACTTGATGGAACAAATGCTCCTGAAGCATCTGAGATTCTTAAGAATGCAAATATAGCTAACCTGATTGTTGCTAGCGACTTAGGTGATGGTGCTGCTAAATCTGTTGCTGCAGCAAAAGGTAAGTAGTGAAACCTAGGTTGACGTTTGGAAATATTTCACCTTTAGAATTATTTACTTATTTTTTAATAGAAGAGAAAGAAGATAATTATATTTTGGATATATCAAATATTGATATATCTAAAGAGAGTGAAAATTTACTGAATACATTAATTTCTGAAAATAAAAAAGATTTTATTGATTATTCAGAAGAAGAGATAAAAATGCTTTTTATTTCTCCTATTTTATATGATATTTCCTTGAAGGGAAATAATGTTAGAGAGTGGTACGAGAGAGAATTGAGTTTTGAATTTGATGATGTAATTATTTCTGGTAAAACAGATTTTATGTTAGCAAGTGGAAGTATTTTTCCCAAAGAACCTTATTTCTTTATTCAAGAGTATAAAAAAAGTATTCCAAATGGACATCCTAAATGGCAACTATTGTCTGAGTTATTGGTCACTATTAACAAGAATGGGTTTAAGCCGATATTAGGAAGTTATAATATAGGTCAATATTGGCATTTTGTAAAGCTCATCAGAGAAAATGACAAGTATATTTTATCTTCATCTGAAAGTTACGATAGTTTAAAGATTGATGATTTAAAAATTATCTATAAAAATCTACAAGCAGTAAAACGCTTGTATATAAAGGAATAAATAACAATGAGTATATTAGTAAACAAAGATACAAAAGTAATCGTTCAAGGTTTTACAGGTAAAGAGGGTTCTTTCCATGCTGAGCAATGTCTTGCTTATGGAACTAAGATTGTTGGTGGTGTAACACCAAACAAGGGTGGTCAAGTACATTTAGGTCAACCTGTATTTAATACAGTTTCAGAGGCTGTAAAAACAACAGGTGCTACTGTTTCTATGATTTTTGTTCCTCCTGCATTTGTGGGTGACGCTGTAATGGAAGCTGCTGAAGCTGGGATTGAATTAGCTGTAATCATCACAGAAGGTGCACCAGTTAAAGACATGCAAATGGCAAAAGCACATGCTACAAAACATGGTATGAAAACACTTGGACCAAACTGTCCTGGTATTATCACTGCTGATGAATGTAAGATTGGAATTATGCCTGGTATGATTTTCAAAAAAGGTAATGTTGGACTTATTTCTAAGTCTGGTACATTGACGTATGAAGGTACAAATCAAGTGGTTAAAGCGGGTTATGGAATTTCAACTGCTGTTGGTATTGGTGGAGACCCAATTATTGGTCTTTCATATAACCAACTTCTTCCAATGTTTGAAGCAGATCCAGATACGAAATGTATCGTGATGATTGGTGAAATTGGTGGAGATCTTGAAATTCAAGCAGCTAAACTGATTAAAGAACAAATCACTAAACCAGTCGTTGCTTTTATCGCAGGTCAAACTGCTCCTAAGGGTAAAACAATGGGTCACGCAGGTGCTATTGTTTCAGGTTCAGCAGGTACTGCCAAAGAAAAAATGGAGGCACTTGAAGCTGTGGGTGTTAAAGTCGTAGTCTCTCCTGCTGAAATTGGAAAAGCCGTCAAAGAATTACTAGGTTAGATTAGCCTAGGCTTCTTGTATTCTCGGACGTGGTGCTTTAGCTCCAACATTTGGTGAGGCTCAAGCCATCACCTCCGATGATATTAGAGTAATCCCATAGCCAATTTGGCTTCATCTGTCATACTGTCTTGTCCCCATGGTGGGTCAAATACAATCTCTACATCAATCTCTTCTAATCCTTCTTGCCGACTTGCAATACTTTTGACCAAATCTACAATGACTTGTGCAAAAGAACAGGTAGCAGAGGTGAGTGTCATGGTAATATCACACTTTTTAAGCAAGGAGATTTCATTGGTAGAACATTCTACTTATACACCAAACCAAGGTCATAGATATTGACAGGAAGTTCAGGGTCATAGATATTTTTGAGGTGTCCTATAATAATCTCTTCCATCCCTTTATTTGTAGGTTGCTTGTCCAAAAATGCTTGTTTTTCGACACTCATTTTGGCATTGATTTCGGATTGTGTTAGTGTGGTATTCATATTATTGCTCCTTGCAGTTTTGTGCATAGGTATAGACCATTGTTAAAAATGCTTCTAGACTTTGTTGTCGTACAGGAGAGAGTAGTTCGATAATACCCATCTCTTGTAATCCCTTGGGGTCAAATGCCAATATCTCTTGGGGACTTCTGTTTCCAAAAATATCCAACAATAACATGAGCATTCCTTTTGCCATTTCTGAGCTTCCTTCCCCACGCAAAAGAAGTTTACCCTCTTTACATTCCCCTACAAGCCATGCATTCGAGGCACAGCCTTTGACAAATGTGGCATCATTCTTTTCTTCATCGGCTAATGTGCTATGTTTTTTACCCAAATCAAAGATATATTCTATCTTATCATTAGCCGTAGGAAAGAGGTCAAAATCTTCTTTGTAGTGTGCAATCGTTTCTTCTATATTCATGCATTTTCCTTTTGATAAAATACTGCTTCAAAATTTGCTTTGATACGTTCTTGCTGTCGTGAATCTTTGACTTGTTCTATGAGCGTATTGGCAAGGCGATGACGAGTATTTTTCTAGCCTCAATATAGCTTATCCCACGGCTTTGTAGATAAAAGAGTTGTTGCTCATCTAGCTGACCTGTGGTAGCTCCATGAGAGGCTTCAAGTTCATCTATATATATTTCAAGCTGTGGCTTAGAAATCATATAGGCTTTATCATGGAGTAATATCGACTTAGAATTTTGTTCGGCTTTGGTATATTTGGCTGTGGCTTCTACTTTGATGAGTGCATCAAATATCCCTCTAGCATTGCCATCGAGTATATTTTTGGCTTCTTGCTTAGAAGTAGAATGCTCTCCTTGGTGGATAATCTGAGAGACTGTACCACGTTTGGCATGGTTGTTTAGGTAGAGTAAATGACCTGCTTCTACATGTGCATATGTAGCCAAATTGACTTTGAGGACTTGTAGTGCTTGGTCTGCTCCCATATCAAAGCTTCGCAGTAGGGCAGAGGCATTGTTGCCTACATTGATTTTGTGTGAGGCTACCATACTATAGCGATTGTCTTGCATCGTTTGTACTTTGACTAGCCTTAGGGTTGAATCTGTAGCGATATGCATATCATAGCCATAGAGTACCAAGGTATTTTCTATATCCTCAGTGACAAAGCTTTCATAAATTGTAGCATGACGGTTGGCTTGATTTTCTATAACCATACGGTAACTAATAAGTGTGTCACTTTGGGTATAACGGTGTTCAAGTTCAAGCTGTGCATCCCCATCAATCTCAATCTTAATCACACGATGCGAAAGCAAATGTCCTAGGCAATACAGAGGGTCAAAATGCATAATGTCAATGTGTTTAGGTGCTTCATAACGAATGCGTAATCCTTTAGGTGCAGAGACTACCATACCATCGACTATTTCTATCTTGCTACTTTCTTTGATAGTTTTTGGGATATATTCAAGGGTTTTATAGTCCTTATCAAGCAATTTTTCTATATCAAAGTAGCGATAGGATTCACTTTTCTTAGTAGGTAATCCCAAAGATAAGAATCGTCCAATCAAAGCTTCTCTACCTTGTACATTGAGCAGTGTTGCTACGTCCTTTACCTTGGCATGATATAGTTTTGAGAGTTTCATTACGCTTCCTCTATTGCATCATATCCATGCTCTTCTAGTTGGGCTACGAGTTCTGCCCCTGCTGTTTTGATAATACGTCCATCTTTGAGGACATGAATATAATCTGGTTCGATATAGTCCAAGATACGGCTATAGTGGGTGATAACAAGGAAAGTACGTTTACCGTCTTTCATCTTGTTGATTCCCTCAGATACAGCACGAAGTGCATCAATATCTAGCCCAGAATCTATCTCATCAAGTATAATCACTTCGGGTTCTAATATGAGCATTTGTAGTATTTCATTGCGTTTTTTCTCTCCACCAGAGAAGCCTTCATTGAGTGAACGGCTTATCATATCAGATTTCATACCAAGCATTTCCAAATGGCTTTTCATCAGACGTAAAAACTCAGCAGCGTTGAGTGATTCTTTACCCTCATGTTTACGCTTGGCATTGAGTGCAGTTCTTAGAAAATAGGCGTTGTTTACCCCTGCTATTTCTACTGGATGCTGAAAGACAAGAAGATACCCTCCAAGGCTCTTTCTTGGGCATCCATATCATTGATGACCTTGCCTTTGTAGTGTATCTCTCCACCTGTAATCTTGACATCATAATGACCTACGAGGGCTTTGGATAGGGTAGATTTACCTGCCCCATTGGGACCCATAATGGCATGGACTTTCCCTGCTTCTAGCTCTAAATTGAGACCTTTTAATATCTCTTTATCACCGATACTTGCTTGTAAATTCTCTATTTTCATACTACTCATCCTACACTTCCTTCTAAGGTTAATTCTAATAATGCTTTGGCTTCAACAGCATACTCCATAGGGAGTTGGCTAAAGACTTGCTTACAAAAGCCATGGACTATCATTGATACGGCATCTTCTTCACCAATCCCTCTTTGTTGTAGATAAAAGAGTTGCTCATCACTTATCTTGGAGGTCGTCGCCTCATGTTCTATCTGCCCTTGTGTGTCTTTGGATTCGAGATAAGGAAAGGTATGTGCCCCACAGTTTGACCCAATGAGCAAAGAATCACACTCCGAATAGTTCCTAGCTCCCGTGGCATTTGCCCCAATTTTGACCAATCCTCTATAGGTATTTTGCCCTCTCATGGCAGAGATACCTTTGGAGATAATAGTCGAGGAAGTATTTTTACCTATATGTATCATCTTTGTCCCCGTATCTGCTTGTTGGGCTAGGGTGGTCACAGCTACAGAATAAAACTCACCCACAGAATTGTCACCCTTTAAGATACAGCTAGGATACTTCCATGTAATAGCAGAACCTGTTTCTACTTGTGTCCATGAAACCTTGGCATTCTCACCCTCACAAATGGCACGTTTGGTCACAAAATTGTAGATACCACCTTTGCCATTTTCATCCCCTGGGTACCAGTTTTGTATGGTAGAGTATTTGATTTCGGCATCTTTTAAAATCACCAATTCCACCACAGCAGCATGCAGCTGATGCTCATCACGCGTAGGTGCAGAGCAACCCTCATTATAAGAGACATACGAGCCTTCATCTGCGATGATAAGCGTTCGCTCAAACTGCCCTGTATTGACAGCATTAATCCTAAAGTAAGTACTTAGCTCCATCGGACAACGTACCCCTTTTGGGATATACACAAAGGTACCATCGGTAAATACAGCCGAATTGAGCGTCGCAAAAAAGTTGTCATTCATAGGTACAACCGAAAACATATATTTCTTGATGAGTTCAGGATAATCGCGTATCGCCTCAGAAATAGAACAAAAAATCACCCCATGCTTTTTGAGTTCTTCGGAGTATGTTGTCGTTACCGATACGGAATCAACCACAGCATCCACAGCCACTTTGACCCCTGCTAATTGTTTTTGTTCTTCTAGTGAGATACCTAGTTTTCATAGGCTTCGAGTATCTTGGGGTCAACTTCATCAAGGCTATCTATGCCTTCTTTGGGTGCAGAGAAATATGAGATAGATTGATAGTCTATCGGTTCATATTCGAGATGTCCCCAATGAGGTTCTGTCATACTTTCCCATTTTGTGAGTGCTTTGAGTCTAAGTTCTAGCATCCACTCAGGCTCTTCTTTTTTCGCAGAGATAAATGCAATAGTATTGGCATCTAGCCCTACATCTATAGTATCATTTTCAATATCTATTTCAAATCCCAGTGCATACTCACCTGAGACAGCCTGAGATAATCCTTCATTTGCCATGTGTCATCCTTATTGGGAATTTAGTGTCTTAGTTAAGTTATAGCACAAAATAAGGAGAAATACAAGGTAAAATAAAAACAAGGTTCTAAAACACCACAGACTGTACATTATAGTAAATATCTAAGTACCCATACAATAATAAAGTACTTTTTTGCTAATATGTTTCCAACTATGCTAGGGATATATATGAAAATAAATAGTAAAGAGATTAACAAGATTGAGACAAGGTTATTATTAGGGTTTAAACCCAATCCAAATTTAGCATTTTATTTAGCCAAGAAAGATAAAATAGATTTCGTCTATAATACTTCTGCACTAGAGGGTAATGCCATGACATACCCCGAAGTACAAACTTTGCTAGAGGGTACAACAGTCGGTGGACATACCTTAAGTGATGAGCAACAAATACTCAATCAGAATACCAGCGTAGAATATGTCTTTACGCTTATAGAGAAAGACTTGTTTACCCTTGATAGGGATACTTTTATGCGATTACATTCTTTAGTCGCCAAAGAAGAAGCTTTAACATGGGGAGTGTTTAGAGAAAGTGCTGTGAATATTGGAGGAACAGAGTATCAAGTACCTCATGCCGATACCCTTGAAACACTCTTTGATACGGGCATAAGGGAAATTAAAAAAATTAATCATCCTATCCTAAGAGCTATAACTATGTTTTTATTTGGGGCTAAGTGCCAATTTTTTTATGATGGAAATAAAAGAACATCAAGATTGATGATGAATGCTATCCTTATTGAAGCAGGATATCCTATTTTGAATATTAAGGCTAAGGATAGACTAGGTTTTAACCGTATGATGCTTACCTTTTATGATGGTGATGATATAGATACAAGTATTGAGTACTTAATAGTCTATTATACGAAGGAGAATAAAGCGCTACAAACCTAAAACCCCACAGACTGCACCTGCCCACTTTTCAAAATAATATAAGAGGCTTTATAGGGTACTAACTTTTGGGACTTTTCAAATCCTAGCCAATACTGATTGCTTCTGTGGTAGATGGCAATATATTTGCCAAAGAAATGCAAGAGGGTATCAAGGGTTTTGGGAGAGGGCTTTTCCTTTGATAGGGCGACTTCTGCCCATGCGTGTGCTGAGGTTTGGCTATGTCCTAAGACGATATGAGACCTAAATCCAAGACTAAGAGCAATAGACATCATAGAAGCAGAGAAGTCTTCACAGTCTCCCTTTACTAAGCTTTTGCTAAATCTATCTTTTGCCTTTGGGGTCAGGGATATGATGCCATGTTTCTAGTAAAGTCTGATAAGCAAAGGCCAATTGTTCTAGGCGTGTGGCGTTCTTATGCCTAGAGAGATAGTCTTGTAGGTCTTGTGTGGAATGCAAAACTGAGGGTAAGGAAGAGCCGTAAGTTTGGAGATGCTTGTCTATAGTATCGGCTAGGCTACATAATGATAGCACTAGCGATAGAACCAAGGTCTTAACCATGAGGTCTAATGAGCTTTTGACCTTCTATAGTAAGATTATGAAGGCTTTTGAGCAAGACAGAAGCTTGTTGAGAGATGTCTTTGAGCGCATCAATATTATGAACGAGCTTTTCTCTCATCGTTGCAGCCAAAAGCACTTTATGCACATCATCGCCTTTGACAATAATCTTAGAGAGTTTTAACATATCTGATGAGGCTTGTTTATAGGCTTGTGTCCACTCTTTTTTGAGGGCGATATTTTTGATTTTTTCTGAGTTTCTAATCTCTTTGTCATCAATCGAGATACGTACTTGATTGAGCTTCTTGAAATAGTCTTGTGAAATTTTACCTAGGGTAGAGAAACGCTCATCTAAATCCTTGAATTCTTTTTTGGCATCTTTCCAATTGTCTTCCCAAGCTTGGGAAATTTCACGGATTTGTACGGACTTTTCTTCTTGTTTTTTACTCACGTTCGTTGTACTTTTGATAATAGCAGTAGAGACATCAGTACGAGATTCTTCATATTCACCCACAGCATCGGAGAGGTCATCTCCATACTCTGAGACATTTTTCGTATTGAGTGCCTCTTTATGGTTTTTATAGCCATCACAACCCATAAACATAAGGCTCAGGAGTGTATAGAGTAGGATAGGTTTTATAGTGTTTAGAGTCATAGTAATCCTTTGAGGCAGTAGATGTGATACTATATCACGTTATTGATTAAAGAAGTATGAGAATTTATTGGCTAAAATACTACTATTTGAGAAAGAACCTACATGAATTTTATAACGATTAGCGATATAGACGCACCCGAATTACATATTTACCATCAGTTTCGTGAACATGCCTTCAAAGCCGATGGCAGTTTCGTAGCAGACAGCCCCAAAGTGGTCAATCTACTCTTGGAAGAAGCAATAGAAGTACGCAGTATTTTAGCCACACAAGCATATTATGACAGCTACAGTGACTTAGTAGCCAAGCAAGAAAAGGCTATTTGTTATGTAGCGACTAAAGAGCAGATGCAAATGCTCGTAGGACACAAGATACATCACAACGTCATGATGCACGGAATACGCCCAAAAGAAACCCCCTTGGACAAGCTAGGCGACAACATCTTGATGCTAGATGAAATTAGCTCTACCCAAAACATAGGTGCTATCGCACGGTCTGCTGCTGCCTTGGGTATAGACTCTTATGTCGTACCCTCTTATGGACCTCACCCCTATTCTCGCCGTGCATTGCGTGTGAGCATGGGGCATATATCCATGCTCAACGTCCATGTCTATAGCAACCTCCAAGAGACCATCCTTACCCTCAAACAACAAGGATACCGTATCTATGGAGCAGAAGTCATAGAAGGTTCTACCCCTCTATCGTCTGTCAAAGTATCCGATAAATGGGTCTTGCTCATGGGACACGAGGGCAGTGGATTGAGTACAGAAATACTAGCACTCTGTGATGAAATAGTCACCATAGAAATGACCGAAGGAGTCAAAAGCTTCAACGTAGGCATCGCGGCATCTATCATGATGTATCAATTTAAGTATGGGAAGTAAGGGATTAGCCCTTTGCTTGTCGTGCTTTACAAGCATTTCCATCTATACAGAACATTCCTTTGCCTTTTTTGGCTGGTTTGAGTTCTTGTTTGTTTTCGTTAGCACATTTTTTACATTTGTCTTCGTCTGATACTTGGATAGTGACGGGTTTTTGGGGCTTCGGGTTTCATGGCAGGGAAGAGTAGGACATCTCTAATGCTGTGTTGGTTGGTGAGCATCATCACGAGTCTGTCGATGCCTATACCTTGACCTGCTGTGGGAGCCATACCGTGAGAGAGGGCGATGACAAAATCTTCGTCCATTTCGTGGGCTTCATCGTCTCCTGCGTCTTTGGCAGACATCTGTCCTTGGAAACGTTGGAGTTGGTCTATGGGGTCGTTGAGTTCTGAAAAGGCATTGGCAATTTCTTTTCCTGCCATAAAGAGTTCAAATCGTTCTGTAACCATAGGGTTGTCATCACTTCTTCTGGCAAGTGGACTAATCTCTACAGGGTAATCGGTAATGAACGTAGGGTCAATGAGTTTGGCTTCTACAAATTCATCAAAGAATTCAGCTTGGAGTTGTCCTAGGTTGAGATTGGGTTTGAGAGAAATATTTTGCTCTTTGGCGTAGGCATAAATACTTTCAATATCTTGAACTTTATCAGCAGGAACGCCACCAATAGTAGTGAGAGAATCAACCAAGCCTATTTCTGTAAAGTTAGCAAAATTAATCTCTATCTCACCATAAGGTAATATTTGATTTAATCCAAGATGCTTAAATAAATAGGCAAAATACTCTTTGGTAAGCTCTATAAGGTCTTTGTAGGTTTTGTATGCCCAATAAAATTCAATAGAAGTAAATTCTGGATTATGGGTAGCGTCCATGCCTTCATTTCTAAAGTTTCTGTTGATTTCAAAGACGGCTTCAAAGCCACCTACGATAAGACGTTTGAGATAAAGCTCTGGGGCAATTCTGAGAAATCTATCGACACCGAGGGCATTATGATGGGTGACAAATGGTTTGGCATTTGCTCCTCCTGCGATAGGGTGCATCATTGGGGTTTCTACTTCCAAAAAGCCTTTGTCTTCAAAAAAATGTCTGGTGAGTGAAATAACTTTACTGCGTGTCTCAAAGGTTTTTTTGACATCTGGGTTCATGATAAGGTCAAGGTAGCGTTGTCTGTATCGAAGTTCTTTGTCTTGAAGACCATGGAACTTTTCAGGCAGAGGAGAAATAGCTTTGGTAACCATATTTATTTCTTTACAATGAAGCGTCAATTCACCTACTTGTGTGATAAAAGGAAAGCCTTTGACTTCAATAATATCACCGACTTCAAAAAGCTTTTTGAGAATGGTATTATATACACCCTCATCAAAATCATCTCGTGTATAATAAATTTGTGTCAAACCAGAGCTGTCTTCAATTTGTGCAAAGGTAGCCTTGCCCATGATACGAATAAACTTGAGTCTTCCTGTGAGGCTATAGTGTTTGTCTTCGTCTTTTTTCTCTTCTAAGTCAAGCGTTTTAATATATTCGCACTCATCTCTAAAGACAGCAGAATCTGTGCCTTTTTTGATTTGGTTGGGATAAGGGTTAATCCCTGCTTCTCTTAGTTTATCGCTTTTCTTAATTCGTTCTTGAATATATTGATTATCAAATATCAATGTGACTCCTGTGTCGTGTTATTCTCAGTTTCAGAAAGGGAGATACCTTCTAAGTTGATAAGATAAGAACCTGCCTCTTTGAGGTGAGGATAGAGAATAGAATTTTCTACATATTTACCTAGTTTGTCTTTGACGAGTGTGACATTCGATAGTGCTGTAACAATGAGTGCAAAAATAAGAAGATACTTACCCGTAGCTGCAATAAACCCAAAGAGTCTATTGAGAAACCCCAATCCATTTTGGCTTGAGAGCTTGGAAAATATCGAACCTATAATCGTGGCACTTAGCCAAATCATAATTAGTATAGACAAAAACCCTATGAGTTGGAGGACAGATTGATTTTCTAAGTGTAGAAAGTTTGTATCTATAAAAGACGCTGCCTCAGGTGCAAGACGTGCAGCGAAATAGACCCCTGCAATGAGTCCTACGAGTCCAAAGACTTCTTTGATAAATCCTTGCATAAAGCCTTTGATGCCTAAGATGAATACTACAACAGCAATAGTGACATCAAAATAATTGAAATCGGTCATTAAAAAATTTTCCATTTGTATCGTTACTCCCTTTTTTAGTATGCTATGAAATAGCTCTTCTTACTTCTTCTGGTTTGTTGGCATATTGTAGTGCAATATCACGGCTAATTTTGCCATCTTTGAGAAACTTGACCAGTGATTGAGTTTGCGTTTGCATACCTGAATCTCCTTGACCTAGTTGCATTTGTGAATAAATTTGATGTACTTTATCTTCACGAATGAGGTTAGAAATAGCAGGGTTAGTAATCAATATCTCAGAAGCAGCGACACGTCCACCTCCTAGTTTGGGTAAGAGGGCTTGGGCAATAACAGCCACGAGAGAAGAGGCAATCATGGCTCTGATTTGACCTTGTTCTTCTCCTGAGAATACATCGATAATACGGTTGATAGTCCCAGGTGCAGAAGAAGTATGCAGTGTTCCAAAGACCAAGTGACCTGTCTCAGCTGCTGTAAGACCTGCTTCAATAGTGACCCTATCTCTCATCTCTCCAATAAAAATAATATCAGGATCTTGACGTAAGGCACCTTTGAGTGCTTTGGCAAAGGAATAGGTATCATCGCCTACACCTCTGTGAGAGAAGACACACTTTTTATTGAGGTGAATAAACTCCACAGGGTCTTCTACGGAGAGTATATGTTTGTGTTCGGTAATATTGATTTCATTGAGCATGGCAGCGAGTGTAGTGGATTTTCCCGAACCTGTAGGTCCCGTCACTAGGATAAGCCCTTTTTCTCTTTTGACAAGTCTTTTGTATATCTCTGGAGCATTCAAGTCACTTAGTGAGGGAATTTGAATAGGGATAATCCGAAAGGCCGCAGCAATATCGCCTAAGGTTCTATAATAGTTGGCACGAAATCGTCCAATACCAGGGAGTAACAGTGCAAAGTCTAGTTCTAGTTCTTCTTCAAATTGTTGTTTTTGTTTTTCTGTAATGAGGGAGTAGCACATTTCTTCAATATCTTCTCCTACAAGTACAGGGAGGTTGATGGGTTTTAATGCACCATCAAGTCTAATTTGAGGTTCTGTACGAGACACAAGGTGTAAGTCTGATGCACCATGTGACACGACACTTTGAAGTAGTTTTTTAATATCAAAAGCAGCCATAATATTCCTTTAAGATGTCTATGTTATTGGGTTTTATTATACCAAAATATTATTCTATAATAGCAGGTACAATAAAAAAGTCGTCTGTACTCTGTGACGCATGTTGTAAAATACGCTCTGCTACATCATTTTTGTCTCGTGCTATATCTTGACGTAGAGGTGTCCCTCCCTCAAGTGTAGAAAAAGAAGTTGAAAGTCCTTGGGTATCGAGTTCATTCAGATTATCAAGATAATCTAAAATACCTGTAAGTTGTGCTTTGACTTCTTCTTTTTTGTCTGAATCAATACGAAGATGTGAAAGTTTTTCTAGTTTCGCCAAGACGGTATCGTCAATATTCATAGCTGTTAGCCCTCGTGATAGTTTTTTGTATTATATATTAATGCTGTTTAATTCTATCTTCGAAATAGAGTCTTAATATTTTCTTTAGAGCATCTAGCTCTATGGGTTTAGAAAGGTAACTGTCCATTCCTGCACCAATATACTTTTCTCTGTCTCCTGAGAGTGCATTGGCTGTGAGTGTGACAATAGGCGTATGTTTCTTCCCACTGTGCTTTTCATAATTGATAATCTTACCTGTAGATTCCATACCTCCCATGACAGGCATCTCAATATCCATAAATATCATGTCAAACTCTTCTTGCATTCTAAGGTCAAGTGCTTCTTTTCCATTGTTCGCAAGGGTCACTTTGATACCGAGTCGATTCAGTACATTGAGGATAAGCTTTTGGTTGATAAGGTTATCTTCTGCGACTAGTATATGTACATTGCTATATTGCACATTGGTTTCACTTTCGTAAAATTCTTCTTTATTACTGAGCATTTTTAGGGTTTTACTAAAGTTGATAGGTTTATAGAGAATTCTATCAATTTGTGCTCTGTAGTGCTTGAGATTTCTTTTTTGGTCTCCTGTGGACATCAAGATAGTTTTGGTATCAAAATGAATAAAGCGTTCAAGCTCTCCTCCTCTGTGACGAGACTTATGGTCAATAAAGAGAATATCAGGAAGTCTAGATACCTTATTTAAATTCAAAATAGACTCATCGGTATAATGAATAATCTTGGCTCCTGTAGCATTGATGTAGGCTTCAAGGTTTTTGTTGTGAATATATTCATTGCCAATATGAGGATTGAGAATACCTACGACCGATTGACTGAGATTTGGAATATCTCTGGCTTTAGACGAAGAAGGTTTCAGTAGTTGAAGGGTAAAGTAAAAGGTAGAACCTTCTCCTGCGATACTTTTGATTTCAAGCTTTCCTCCCATAATATCGACAAACTTACCTGAGATAGATAGTCCTAAGCCTGTGCCTCCATATTTACGACTCGTACTGACATCTGCTTGGGTAAAGGCTTTGAAAATATTTTCTTTTTGTGCATCAGTAATACCAATACCCGTGTCTCTTACTGAGAACATCACTTGTACGTCTGTGGTACTTTCGGAGAGTTTTTCTATACTGACATTGACTTCACCATTTTTGGCAGTAAACTTCACGGCATTACTAATGAGGTTGACAATAATTTGCGAAATCTTCGTAGGGTCACCCAAGAGTAGGCTAGGAAGATAAGGGTCCAAGAAGATATTAAAATCAATATTTTCTTCTGCTGCTTTGGCTGCATACGATTCAACGGCTGATTCAAAACTGTCTATAGGGTCAAACTCAATATTTTCTAACTCTATCTTTTGTGCTTTAATCTTAGAAAGGTCAAGAATGTCATTGACAATGGTCAAAAGGTTCGCCGAACTTTTTTCTATCACGGCAATAAACTCTGCTTGTTCTGCTTTTTCATCGCTTTCTTTTAGCAGTTGGGTAAAGCCAAGAATCCCATTGAGTGGGGTACGAATCTCATGAGACATACTTGCCAAAAAGAGGTCTTTGGTGGTATTGGCATCCTTAATAGCTTGTATCAAAAACTTATAAATATGGTCAATCTTATCTTGTTGCATCAAGCGTTGCAGTTCTTTTTGTTGGTCTTTATTGAAGACGAGTTCAATATCTCTGAGGGTATCAGTAGAGATTTGTCTACTTTCTTGTTTCTTTCTTTTCATGAAGAGTAGTTTGATAAGTAAGAGTAAGATAATAAAGGTAGCAATGGAAAATCCGATAAAAGGTATACGTGATTCTTCTATATTGGCTAACTCTATGGTATGTAACTGGCTATAAATAAGTTGAGAAACTTTCGTATAATAAGCCATTTTCTCATCTGTTTGACTGAGCCAACCTAGGGAGGAGACAGAATATTGCCCTCGTGAAGATTGATTGAGAATCATTTCTCGTTCTGAAGAGGCTATATCAGCAAAGACCATAGGAGACATCAATGGCATAATATTTTGTGTAAGGGTATTGTTGCCTATACTACTAAGATTTGGCAGCGTATCTTTTTCAAGAAGTTGCATCCAAAAATGCATATCTTTTTCAGTGATATATTGTGAAGCATTGACAAAGAATAGTATAAAAGTATTCTCAACTACTGTATTTTCTTTGAGTGCTGTATAGTGTTGATTGATGATAAGAGCATCTGAGATAGTTTTAGACATTTTATTTGCAGATAATTCTTCTAGTATCTCTACAAAAGGCTGTACTACTTGTTGATGATATCGTGTGACTAAGACATCATAATAGTCTGTACTTAGTGTATCTATTTCTACTCTTACTTCTTGTAATGCTTGATAAATATCGTCTATATGGATACTATAAATGGTATAAGTAGCATCTCCTTTGATTTGTGTACGCAATAGTGCCAAGGATTTATCCGTAGAGGCTCTACGTGATATGAGTTTCCTTAGGCTACTTTTGGCTTGGGTGGAAAGATAGAGACTGCTTTCTATGCGTTCTGCATGGAGTGTTTCTAATGTGCTATCAATGCCTTTGAGAAAGGTAGAGAGTTGTGTATTGCTTTGCAAGGCATAATAGTGTTTAAATGCATTATAAGTAAAGTAAGAAGACGCAGCAAGGAGTACAATAGCCAAGACAATAGCGATATAAAGTATAAATTTTTTAAGTAGTTTCAAGAAAATCCTTGGATGATGGCTAAGTGATAATTTTAATTATACTAGGATACAACTTAAATATAATATAATAAAATAATTAAATTATTTTATTATAGGAGAGAGAAAGATATGGATAAAACT
>JAUZSQ010000008.1 GCA_030949325.1 Sulfurovum sp. | reverse complement strand
AGCATATTAGCAATATTTAGCTACAAAGGAAATTTATGGCTTACAACCGTTGCTGTCTCTATTGTCGTTTGAGGCAAAGGTTTCCATAAGGTTATGCTCTCCACATCCCTGCACCAATGAGCAAGAGTGTACCCCATATCAAAACAATAGTAGCAAAAGGCTTTTTTCAATCTTTAGCCAACCTGTACTCTGTGCTATCAGTGCCTCAGTTGCCCCCTAGATAAAATTGGCAATACCCACAGCATACCCACCCCAAAGAAAGAGACTATTTGACCCATTCTAAGGTAGCAAATATCTCTATAGCCACACCCAATAGTAGTACCCCAAAGAAATATTTGACTTTGTCCATCCACATCCCTGCTTTGGGTACAAGGTATCCTGCCCCAAAGCCTAAAAGTATCAACGGTACACCCATACCCAACGCCAAAGCAAACATCGTCAACGCTCCAAGGACTGCATCACTAGTAGAAATAGCCACAGATAAAAGAGATAAGGACAGGAGAGACACACGCACCCAAGATAAGTGCCGAAATCATTCCAAGCAAGAATACCATACCGATATTCCCTCCCTTAATCCCTTGTGAATGCCTATTGAGCTTTGATTGAATAAACGAAGGTAGGGCAATACTAAAGAGTCCAAACATAGACAATGCCATCACCACAAAGACAATAGTCATCGCTCCAATAGCCCAAATATTTTGGAAATAAGACTGTAACTGTTCTCCTGTAGCCCCTGCTAATGCACCCATAAGTGCATAAGTAACAGCTGTACCCATCACATAAGATACAGATAACAACACAGCTTTTTTCTGTGTCACAGTCTCTCCTTGACCTGCAATAATACTTGATACTATCGGTACCATAGGCAACACACAAGGCGTAAAAGTTAGTAATACTCCTGAAATAAATGCACCCAAGAGGATACTCGCAATACTCTGCACAACTATATCCCCAGCCCATAGAGCAGTACTTCCCAGTAGCAACCCTAACATCACAATAAATATCTTTTGATTCAACATATTGACGCTCCTTTAAAATAATAGTATATATTACAATCAATTGTCTGTATTCTTTGTGTAGTACTATAGGAAAGCTCTTTACCTAAAGTCTCTTATGTTAATATTTATGCTATTACAATGAGGAAATATACTATGAAAAGAAGAGATTTTTTAACCACAACAGCCATCGCTACCTCAGGACTTGCACTCTCTGCTTGTCAAAGAGCAGAAGAAAAGACAGCAGAAGGTACAGCTAAAAAGCTACAGCAAAAAAAGGTCACACTACAACTAGCCACCTCTTGGCCTGCACATTTTCCTATTATGGGTACGGGCGTTGATACCTTTGCCAAACGTTGTTTTGAACTCAGTGCTGGGTCACTAGAAATCAAGATTTATCCCAAAAATATTTTAGTTCCTGCCTTAGAAGTCTTTGATGCTACCTCAGCCTCTCAAATAGATGCCTTTCACTCAGGGGTCTATTATTGGAAAGGCAAAAACCCTGCTTTTTCTATCTTTGGGGGTATGCCTTTAGGTCTCACGAGTGAAGAGATGATTACATGGATGAAGTTTGGTGGAGGATATGCATTATGGCGTGAAATGTATGCGAAGTTTAACCTCTATCCTCTCATTGGTGGGACAACAGGACCTCAAATGGGTGGATGGTTCAAAAAAGAAATCCGTACACTCCAAGATTTACAAGGTATCAAAATGCGTATGCCAGGTCTGGGTGGAGAAGTGATGAAGAAGCTAGGAGTCAATCCCGTATTGCTTCCTGCAGGAGAAATATACACTGCCTTAGAACGTGGTACTATTGATGCAACCGAATGGGTAGGACCAGCCCTTGATACGATGATGGGATTCTCAAAAGTAGCCCCTTATTATTATAAAGGATGGCATGAGCCTGGTTCTATTTTGGAACTGACTTTCAACAAAACACGCTGGGAAAAGCTATCCAAACAACATCAAGCTATTATTACCTCTGCTTCAGAAGAGATGACTTCTACCATGCTCCAAGAATTTAGATACAAAAATGCCAAAGCATTACAAGACTTACCCAAAAATGTCAAAATAAAAACATTTTCTAGCGAAATCATGGATGCTGCCAAAGAGGCATTAGAAGAAGTCTTAGTCCAAGAGAGCCAAAAGAGCCAAGACTTCACACGAGCCTTACAAAGCTACCAAGCCTTCATAGCCCTCAATACCCCATGGAGCGATATTAGTACCAAGCACTTTTTGAACCTAAGAGAGTAATTATTCGCTGTCTCTTACACAGCGTACGTTATTAGAATTACTCTTAGATGCCGAATTCTGTCCTCCTGCACCAAAAGAAATACCCCATGCATAAGTATGATCTGTAGTTTCATAATAAGTAGAAGCACTCCAATAAATAAAATTGGTATCTGCAAATCCAAATACATTGCTCATTGCAGGATTAAAGGTATCCCTATCTACGATAGAGGTAAGTTCCTTAATATTAGGTAACCTCCAATTAAGATTTCCTCCTAATTCAAGTGCTTCACAATAAGCCAAGGATGCCTCCCAGTCTATTGTGCTAAAGTCACTGATAGTTTCATTATCTTGCCATTGTAACTTTGTAATATTATCATCTACGATATCATTGGTCTTTGTCAATTCTGCCCATACTAATGTAGAAAATATTAGTACCATCCAAAAGATTGTTCTCATCTTCATCTCCTTATTTAATTTAATTATCTCGTACACAACGTACCGCAGCATCAAGTGTTCTTAGCGTATGCCCATCTATTCCACTAGAAAATCGAATCGTCCAGATATTATCCTCATTCCCATTACTTGTATCGGCATAGAGTATAGATGTCCAATATACACCAGCATCTGTATTTTCAAAACTTGTATCTATTGAAGGGTTAATCTCACTATAATCCAAAATAGATTTTAGTTCATTATAAGAAGGTAGTCTCCAATCAAAATAGCCATCTAGACCTAACGTAGTACAGTAGTCTAGTGCCGTAGAAATAGAATTAACCTCATCAAAAAATACTAATAAAGTAACACTATCATCTTGCCACATCAGTCCTGTAATTTTATCTATAACTGTATTATTAGTCTCACTTCTTGCATAAGCATAAGTAGTTATTTGTCCACTTTGATAGAACCCATCATCCTTAATACTATCATCAACAATCTCATTTCCTAATTCATTATAACTTATCACTTGCCCCGTCTTTTTGAGTCTTGTCTCAAAAAGGTCAGAAATATTAATAGTAATACTTACAACAGTCTCAGTATTCGTACCATCACTAGCATAGGCATTAAAAGTATATATAATAATACCACTTTCATAATCTGGAGCCAGTAGAAATGTCACCTCACCTGTAACAGTATTAATACTGAATGAAGAAGCATTTCCCTCAGCAATTCTATAACTAAGAGTACTATCATCTGTATCTATATCTGTAGCAGTTAAGTTAATCGCTGAAAGTTGTTCTTCTTCAACGGTAACATTCGTATCACTCAACGTAAATACTGGGGATTCATCATCCTCATCTATAATAGTAATCGTTACTTCTTGAGTCACTACATTCAATCCATCGTCTGCACTCGCAGTAAAAGTATAGGTAACATTACCATTGTCATAATCGGGACTACTAAGAAATGCTACTACTCCTGTCGTAGCATTTACTTCAAAGGCTGTACTATTTCCTTCTGCAATACTATACGTAATAACACCTTCTCCACCAGAAGCATTTAAATCAATAGCAAACTGTGTGTTTTCTACTACGTTGGCCGTGGCACTAGAGGTAAAGACAGGTGGGTCATCATTCACATTAATAATATTAATAGTCACTTGCTTACTTACACTATTACTACTGTCACTTGCATGTGCTAAAAGTATAACTAAGAATACCACTCTCATAATTAGGAGCTTCTTTAAAAGTCACGACTCCTGTAGCAATATCGACATTAAAGTAAGTACTGTTAGCATCAGAAATACTATATCTGACTGTATAGGCATCTGTAGCATTTAAATCAATGGCAAAGAATTGATTTTCTTCGACACTTACATTCTCATCTCCAGATGGTACAAAAACAGGAGTTTCGGTATCAGCAGTACTACTTACATTCACTTCTCTTACTACCTCTGTCGCAGACTGACTATCATCATCTACCACATTATATCTAATCAAATATACCCCTGCTATAGAAGTATCCACCGTACCATTTATCTCAATATTTTCACTCACATCACCATCAATACTATCAAAGGCAGTAGCATTATCTTCGTCATAAGTAGCATTTAACCCTATAGACATAGGATTACTACCAAGTAACGTAATCACAGGACCTGCCGCAAGTATCGTATCAATAATAGCCTGTAACTCCGTATCCGTATCGACATCTGCTCCTTCAAGAGAAGCAATAACCGTATTAATACCTCCTAAAGTCCGTGCATCAACACCTGTTACCCCTATATCACTATAGTCTTCTACCGTAGGTACCTCTGAATCACCATTAGTATCTGCATATTCAGCCACTTTTTTCAAAGCTTCTGCTTTGGGATCACTTGATACAATAAAGTTTGTAATAATACTAATTACCCCATGTAATTGGGTCTCAGATATAGTATTCGCTACTGATAAGGTAGGAAAGACTAGAAACCCCATCAATAAGACCATCAATATTTTGTGCTTAATAAATTTAAACATATTTATTTCCTTAATATCATTTTATATATTATGTCATATTATTACTTAAAATAATATTCTTTTTTGAAAGACCTAAGCCAAATATTAGAAACATTGGGTTATATTTTCTCTTATTCTTATTTTAAGGAAAATCATGAAAATACGCACACTATGTTGGATGCTAAGTCTTACCGTCATATTTTATGGCTGTAGTTGCATCAGATAGCACAAATACTAATACTAACCCTTCAGAACCTATACGGATTGCTTGTGTGGGAGATAGTATTACAGAAGGTATAGGCGTTTCAAATCCTATACAAAATAGCTACCCTGCACAGCTTTCTCAGATATTTGGCGATGGTACGAACGTACAAAACTTTGGGAAAAAAAGTGCTACCCTAATAGAAACGGGAAGTTATCCTTATACCAATACCACAGAGTTTATCGCCTCACATGACTTTAATCCTCATATCGTGGTCATTATGCTAGGTACCAATGATATGAAAACCCAAAACTTACTAGAGATTGACCGATATGTCTCTGATTATAGCAAGTTAATACAAGGCTATAAAAACCTCTCCACTAAGCCCAGTATTTATATCTGCTATCCTCCTCCGTCTTATTCTAATCTTGCAGGGATTAGCAATACCAATATCGTTAATATACTCTTACCCAAAATCCAAGAAGTCAGTGCTATCAACAATGTACCTATCATAGATATACATACGGTACTCAGTCATAAACCTGCTTTGTTTCCCCGATACCATACACCCAAACAATGCAGGAGCAAAAATCATTGCAGAGACGGTCTATACACAGATACGATAAGCATTTTCTTATCTTATCCCTATCATACTCATAAACCTTCCTGTACATCCCTCTTCTTTGCGATACGAAAAAAAAACCTTTCTACTTCGCAGGAGGTACAAATATTGGACAGTTCTATATGCTGTGCTTCTAATCCTACTTCAAGAAGTTGTAGCTGATTTAGATAGGGTAGATTGAGCCTATA
Organism: Sulfurovum sp.; assembly: GCA_030949325.1. Classification (GTDB taxonomy): domain Bacteria; phylum Campylobacterota; class Campylobacteria; order Campylobacterales; family Sulfurovaceae; genus Sulfurovum. The sequence goes on along the minus strand of JAUZSQ010000008.1, from coordinate 1,936 downwards.
TTTCTCTGCTTTGGCTACATAAGATTGAGGAATATCTTCAAAATATTGTATGACATCTTCTCCTACTTCATAACAGCATTGTCCTATAGCAGGGGCTATTCCTGCTCGTATGTCTTTAGCCTCACAGCCAAAGATTTCTTGCATTTTAGTTATTGTCTTTAGTAGTATTTTATCTCTTGTACCTTTCCATCCTGCGTGTACAGAGGCTACGACCTTTTGCTTAGTATCATAGAGTAAAATAGGGACACAATCAGCGGTTAAGATACCTAGCATCAGATGAGGAATATTGCTAATGAGTGCGTCACAGTCCACTATCGCATCATCTTGGCTTAACCAACCTCGCATCGCTTTGCTACGAATACACACGATATTTGCACGATGTGTTTGCTGGGCTAAGACAAAAGAAAAGTCTTGGTCTTTATCTATAGCCCTTCGTACTTTTGCTCTATTATCAAGAATATCTACTTGCGTCTCTCCTGTATGTAATGCCAAACTACCCTCATAAGCCATATTGCTAGATTTGGTCGTCACACTATGATAAATATCCTCATATTCTGCCCATTTGTCAAACTGATAAAAATCAAACATGAAACTCCTTAATCCATTTTGGATATAATAGCCAAAATTAACAAATAAAAGTGAGAAGATATGGAAACATGGTTTGATTTTGATAGACGTATCTTTAAGCATTTTGCTTATGTCCTTATGTTTCAGATGATTCCACTGTTTGTTCTCTCTTCCTATCTTATCAACGAAATAAATCCCTATCTCTTCAACAAACAGATGGTCTATTATGTCATCGCTGCTGTCGTCTTTGTCATCTCTGCTTTTATCCCATGGAGACAAATCATTTGGTGGTTTGTACCTCTATTTTATATCGCGAACCTTGGATTACTCTTCGCCGTAGAAGCATTTGGAAAAACCATTCTTGGTGCCCAAAGATGGATAGAGATACCAGGTATTGGTATCACAGTACAACCTTCAGAATTTATCAAAGTCTCTGTTATTATGATGCTAGGCTACCTCATCAGCCATACTCCTCCTCCCAAAGCAGGATATGGTCTCTTTCAATTTATCAAACTTTCTATTGTTATTATCATTCCCTTTATACTCATTGCAAAAGAACCCGATTTGGGTACAGCCTTGGTATTACTTATCACAGGATACGGTATATTATTCGTAGTAGGCATCAATTGGAAAATATGGGTCAGTATCTTTATCACCTTGGCTCTGTCTGCCCCACTACTATATGGACAGCTCAAACCCTACCAAAAAAAGCGTGTCTCTGACTTTGTCGGAAAACCCAGTTATCACGTCAATCAAGCACTCATAGCCATAGGCTCAGGAGGATTAGAAGGACAATCCAAAGAAGAGGCTACACAAACCCAACTCAAATTCCTTCCCTGTCTCTTCTACAGACTTCATCTTTGCCTATCTAGGTGAACGCTTTGGATTTCAAGGTATGATTGCAGTGATACTTCTGTATATTCTCCTTATCTTCAACCTGCTCTTTATCTCTGCGAAATATGCCAACGATTACCTCATCAAAGCCTTTTCCTCAGGATTGGCATTTTTGATTTTTGTTTATATGGGGGTCAATATCTATATGGTCATAGGTTTAGCCCCCGTTGTAGGGCTTCCTCTGCCATTATTTAGTCACGGTGGTACTTCTTTTATCATTTTTGCAGTTATTTTCGGAATTTTACAGAATCTTATTGCTTTCAAAGATTATAGTCGCTATAATTTTGACTCGAAAGTAACAATGCAAACGAAAGACTTTCACTAACATCACTCACAGATGTTTTCTAATCAGGGTTCTTAGCTCAGCTGGTTAGAGCACTCGGCTCATAACCGAGTGGTCCGGGGTTCGAGTCCCCGAGAACCCACCACTCTACAAACCCTCAAAACTAATCCTATCTTTATGAAGGAAAACTAT
>JAUZSQ010000007.1 GCA_030949325.1 Sulfurovum sp. | reverse complement strand
GCTAGATAATATCATTCAAGCTTCATCTATAGTTGAGAACATCATACCCTATCTTACGCTCCCTATTTAGACCGAGCAAGAAATCAGGTGACCCTAGAGTTTCTCAACCTTTTTGCATTTTATCATAATCATAGACGATATGAATTCAGGGCAAACGAAAAGGTAAAACACCGATGGAGATACCTCACCCCATAAAAAGCAAGATAAAGATTGGATAGAGCTTTTGACTGAGGCTATTGAGAGTAAAAATAAAGATTTCTTTCTTTAGTTAGATAGTTGCTTTTAGAATAGATTATTGTTAATTTTTTAGATTTCCTCTGGTACTTAGGGGGAGGTATGGTCTATTTTAAGTGTGCACTACTTTTAGGGGGTTGGGGAGGATGCCACTTTTTGCATCTTTTTATCCACTTTATATTTAATGGTTTTAAGGTAGCTTCCTAGCGTTAATTCTTTTGCCAAATCTCCTTGTTTTACCTCTCTATCCTCGTCAGGCAGGTAAACTTTGTGATTTGATTTAGCTCGAATCAGATAGCACCAACCATTGGCTTCATACTCTCTCATTAAGGCTACACTATCTCCTTCTCGGTCAATAATATCAACCAACTCTTTTTCAAACTTATAATTTTCTCGTATGTATTTAGTTCTTTGAATCAACTCCTCTAAATGCGTTAAGTTTGTATCAATATTGCTATCATAAGTGGAGTATATCTTCTCACTTGTTGCCAAGTTTTGGGCTAAGGCACCCAAAGGATTTCCTTTCTCATCCATTGCCAATGAACCTTGCAAATCATACCCTATCTGTTTCGCATTCCCTTTCTTATTCTTAGTCACAAGTTCCTGTTTCTTTGTATGCTTTTTATAGTCCAAATGTGACCAATCATAGGCTACCAAGGTATAGTTACCTACTCTTTTGTTACTTTGCTCTACCACTTCTTCTATGATGGGGTCATTGAGTGAGGGAATTGTTACTTCTTCATTATTATAAAATCGCCATGACGCTTGGACTTGACTCCATCCATCTGTCTCCAATACTAGGTTCATTCCACTTTGGCTTTTATGTTTTGTATTCATCTCACCTCTTACTAACTTCTCATATCTTTTTTTAGTCTTTTATTCATGTCTTTTCTTTTACTTGTATAATAGCACTTTTTCTTTTGAGTTAGTTGTGTAGAAAGGTATGCTTTTAACTATGTAGTAGTTTGCTTAATATTGGGTTGTGGGGTTATTTAGGGGGTTACCTTATTTGGTAAATTAAAGTTTATAGAGAAAGAGCAGTCACGGAGTAGTTTTACTAGCTTGATACTTTCTGTAGGTGCTATGGTTTCAAAAAAGACATCATCTGTAATTAGAGAAGCACTTGAAACAGTGAATATTAATATGATTTATAAGTGGAGTATAAGGATTGGAACTACGGTTCAATCACAGAGAAAGAGCTTTATCAGCTAGGACAGTCAGAACAAAAGCAGGATAGTAAGATATGTTTGGGTGTGGGGTAGATTGCAAATCCTAAGCAGGTGACAATTACAATCCAATATTATTTCTGCTATACTCACTCAAGGAGTATAGTATGCTACGTAAAACCGATAGAACTTATTGGACAATATCATATCATAAATAGAGGTGTAGCACAAATGCGTATCTTTGAAGAACCTGCTGATTATGAATATTTTGAAGACTTGATGTGCTTTTATCCTAAGAGTTTTGGTATTAACCTACATATGGCACAACTACGCGAACTTAAAACAGCATCTTGCTTAGTAACAGCTCCCAATAGGGATACTAAACCTAAAATAGAAGACTTAGAAGAGATTTTTCAGAATATTATCGACTTAAAAGATAGAAATAATACTATACTTCAATCCATAGAAAAAGGCTATTCTCAGCCATACCTTTCTACACAACTCAAAGTTCCATGCCCATCATATCCCCGATTTGCTCTTTAAAGGCAAAAAGAGCCTCAACATCGTAGATCTTTAAAACATTCATCATCTTCATAAAAACCCAAAGACCTGATAGTAAAGCAGGTGTTGTAAATTCTTTGTTCTTTTCAATAAGTCGTCCTGAGAGTTGCACTAAAAACTTTCTAACAGCAGGAGCATTTTTCTCTTCCGAACGCTCAATCTTCCAAACAAACAATGTAGCATACGAGACCACGAGAAGTCTTCTAAACAGAGCCATTGGAGTTTCTTGTTGCCAACTTTCAAGATTAAATCCAGAAGATTTTAAAAGTTTAAAATAGCTTTCTATTTTCCATCTATGATAATACCAAGTACCAATAGTTGTGGCTGTTACCTCTTTGGGAACATTGCTCAAAAGCATCCATTGGGCAACAATATTATTGTCTTCATCAACCAATCTCTCTACCACAAACCTTGCCTTAATACTTTTTCCTGCTGTGAAGATAGTTTTTCGCTTACCGTCCTCGTCAAGTACTGATTTGGTGGCATCTCTTTTTATAGTTACCTCTATTTCATTGACAAATATCTTCACTTTTTGCATCTTTTTATCCACTTTATATTTAATGGTTTTAAGGTAGCTTCCTAGCGTTAATTCTTTTGCCAAATCTCCTTGTTTTACCTCTCTATCCTCGTCAGGCAGGTAAACTTTGTGATTTGATTTAGCTCGAATCAGATAGCACCAACCATTGGCTTCATACTCTCTCATTAAGGCTACACTATCTCCTTCTCGGTCAATAATATCAACCAACTCTTTTTCAAACTTATAATTTTCTCGTAGGTATTTAGTTCTTTGAATCAACTCCTCTAAATGCGTTAAGTTTGTATCAATATTGCTATCATAAGTGGAGTATATCTTCTCACTTGTTGCCAAGTTTTGGGCTAAGGCACCCAAAGGATTTCCTTTCTCATCCATTGCCAATGAACCTTGCAAATCATAGCCTATCTGTTTCGCATTCCCTTTCTTATTCTTAGTCACAAGTTCCTGTTTCTTTGTATGCTTTTTATAGTCCAAATGTGACCAATCATAGGCTACCAAGGTATAGTTACCTACTCTTTTGTTACTTTGCTCTACTACCTCTTCTATGATTGGGGTCATTGAGTGAGGGAATTGTTACTTCTTCATTATTATAAAATCGCCATGACGCTTGGACTTGACTCCATCCATCTGTCTCCAATACTAGGTTCATTCCACTTTGGCTTTTATGTTTTGTATTCATCTCACCTCTTACTAACTTCTGATATCTTTTTTTAGTCTTTGATTCATGTCTTTTCTTTTACTTGAATAATAGCACTTTTTCTTTTGAGTTAGTTGTGTAGAAAGGTATGAT
>JAUZSQ010000006.1 GCA_030949325.1 Sulfurovum sp. | reverse complement strand
AAGATGAACACTGTCATAATAATAAGGAACAATAATAAGTATGTATATACAATGTAAGTCATGTAATAAGGAATATATATATAAGGAAAATATATAAAAAATGTAAAAAAAAAAAAAAAAGCAAAAAAAGGAAGAAAAAAAAAGAGGAAGCAAAAGGGAGGAATGGTGAAACTGGAATCATAATTGAACGCCAACCGATGGTGAGCGTTTTTTATTCTCAACTAGAAAACTATATTGCGTATAATTCAAACCATGTTAACGCTATGGGTGCATCGGTGAATGCCTATGAAAATGTAGATGCTGTGATTTATGGATTTGATTTGACTGGAAGCTATATTACGACAGAATTTTTATATTTTGACTATGGAATGGCATACCAAAAAGGGACTAAAGATACGGCACTTAGTGGACAAACAGGTATAGATATGCCTGAAATATCACCCTTTAAACTTAATCTTGCGATGAACTATGACTATGATAGTACTTTGTCTTTGAGAGCTGAACTCATTGCTTCTGATTCTTGGGATGCGATAGATTATGAAAATGGTGAACAAGTCTTAGATGCCTATAGTGTCATCAACCTCAAAGCGACCAAAACACTAGGCAAACACTTTGAAGTCTCTTTGGGTATTGACAATGTATTAGATGATACATACGCCGTATCTAATACGTATAATGACCTCATTTTATTGTCAACACCGAATAATAATGTGATGCTAATGAATGAACCAGGGCGTTATGTTTATACAAATATTAAATATAAATTTTAATATTGAGTGCAAAAGGAAACTTCTTATTATTTTTTTGTTATAATTATGCGTATTAATTTATAAATAAAAGGAGTAGTCAATGGCACTATTTGACGATGTAAAAGAAGTAGTAGTTGAGCAATTAAATGTAAACCCAGACGAAGTAAAAGAAGGGTCTAAATTTGTAGAAGATTTAGGTGCTGATAGTCTTGATGTTGTTGAGCTTGTCATGGCGTTAGAAGAGAAATTTGATATTGAAATTCCTGATGACCAAGCAGAAGCAATTGCCACAGTCGCAGATGCTATCAAGTTTATCGAAAACGTATAAGCTTCTTTCCCTTCGGGGGAAACAACTAGTATACTATATATGAGTCTTTGGTTAAAAGATTAATATATATTATTTTATATCATATCAGGAGATAGCAGTGAAAAGAGTTGTAGTAACAGGTTTAGGAATGATAAATGCTCTAGGATTAGATAAAGAAAGTGCTTTTTCTGCCATCATCGATGGTAAATGTGGTATTAGAACGATAGAAAGTTTTGATACAGAAGGTCAATCAGTAACGATTGCAGGGGAAATACCCAACTTTGATGTCTCTGAAGTATTAGACAAAAAAGAAGCCAAAAAAGCCGATAGATTTATTCAATTGGGACTCAAAGCTGCCGCTGAAGCTATGAGTGATGCGAAGCTTCCCGAGGATGTAGATATGGAACGTTTTGGGATTGCTTCGGCTTCAGGTATAGGAGGGCTTCCTAATATCGAGAAAAACTCAGTCATCTGTAAAAACAGAGGACCTCGAAAAATCTCTCCTTTTTTCATTCCTTCTTCTTTGGTTAATATGCTGGGTGGATTTATCTCTATTTACCAAGGGATGAAAGGACCAAACCTTTCTTCTGTGACAGCTTGTGCAGCAGGGACTCATGCGATTGGTGAGGCTGCGAAGTCTATCATGGTAGGCACTGCTGACAAAATGTTAGTAGTGGGGGCTGAATCAGCTATCTGTCCTGTAGGCATTGGTGGATTTGCCGCGATGAAAGCACTCTCAACGCGTAATGATGACCCTCAAACAGCGTCTCGTCCTTTTGATGCAAACCGTGATGGTTTTGTCATGGGTGAGGGTGCGGGGGCATTGGTGTTAGAGTCTTATGAGGATGCCATAGCACGAGGGGCTACTATTTATGGAGAGCTTATCGGATTTGGTGAAAGTGGTGATGCCAACCATATCACTACGCCTACGCAAGATGGACCACTTCGTGCGATGAAGGGTGCGTTTAAAATGGCAGGAGAACCCAAAATTGATTATGTCAATGCACATGGTACTTCTACGCCTGTCAATGACAAGAATGAAACAGCCGCACTCAAAGAACTCTTTGGAGGAAAAGAAAACTGTCCTCCTGTGAGTTCTATCAAGGGGCAATTGGGACACTGTTTAGGTGCTGCTGGTGCGATAGAAGCCGTTGTTTGTCTCATGGCAATGAGGGATGGTGTACTTCCTCCTACTATCAATAGTGAAACAGCAGATGAAAACTGTGATTTAGATTATATTAATACAGGTTCAAGAAAAGCAGATATCAATATCACAATGAGTAACTCATTTGGTTTTGGTGGGACAAATGGCGTCGTTATTTTCAAGAAAATATAAGGATTTTATAGATGGCAACTTATTTAGATTTTGAGCATAAAATTGAGAAGATACAAGAAGATATCGTATCTGCACATGCCATTGCCAATATGAATGAAGTCGAACGTCTTCAAAAAGATTTGGAAAAAGAGGTCAACAAGACCTTTGGTTCGCTCTCAGATTTTCAAAAACTCCAACTCGCTCGTCATCCTGATAGACCTTATGCCTTGGATTATATTAAATCTTTGATGGATGATAGCTATCAGATTCATGGAGATAGAGCCTTTCGTGATGACCCTGCTATTTTGTGTTATATCGGCTGGATAGGTGGACAAAAGACCATGCTTATTGGTGAACAAAAAGGGCGTGGTGTCAAAAATAAAATCAAAAGAAATTTTGGTATGCCAAACCCTGAGGGATATAGAAAAGCACTTCGTGCTGTCAAAATGGCAGAGAAGTTTGATATTCCTGTACTGATGCTCATCGATACTCCTGGGGCCTACCCTGGGCTTGGTGCTGAAGAGCGTGGACAGAGTGAAGCCATTGCCAAAAACCTTTTTGAATTTGCTTCGGTTAAAGTACCTTTGATTTCTATCGTCATAGGTGAGGGTGGTTCAGGTGGTGCATTGGCTATTGGTGTGGCGGATAAACTAGCCATGATGCGTTATTCTGTCTTTGCTGTCATTTCTCCTGAGGGATGTTCTGCTATTTTATGGAATGACCCTACTAAAATAGAAGCCGCAACCAAAGCACTCAAAATCACCCCTGATGATTTGCTTTCGCATAAGCTTATTGATGATGTCTTGGATGAGCCTCTCATTGGTGCACATCGTGACAAGCATACAGCGTCCAATGTACTCAAAGCTTACTTTTTGGACAATATCAAAGCCCTAAGAAGTCTTTCTGTAGATGAAATGCTAGACCAACGCTACGAACGTCTGACCTCTGTTGGGGCATATTCTGAATAAAGGTTCATAATGATACATGATATAGCAGATGCTATTGTCTCCTATATCGGAGACATGGGTTATTGGGGTATTTTTATCTTGATGTTTATAGAGAGTACTTTCTTTCCTTTTCCTAGTGAAATTGTGATGATTCCTGCAGGGTATCTTGCCTTTGAAGGTAAGATGAATCTCTATATTGTTATCTTCGTAGGTATTCTAGGCTCCGTACTAGGGGCTTTACTTAACTATTATTTGGCAATGACCTTTGGAAGAGGGTTTATTCTGAGATATGGTAAATACTTTTTTATCAAAGAAAAAACCTTAGATAAGTTGGAACATTTTTTCAAAAAGCATGGTGAAATATCAACCTTCACAGGGAGACTCATCCCTGGCATACGCCAACTGATTTCTCTTCCTGCTGGATTGGCACGGATGAATATCATCAAGTTCTCATTCTTTACAGCTATTGGTGCAGGTATTTGGGTGATTGTTTTGGTAGGTCTAGGGTATTTAGTCGGTTCTAATGAAGCGCTCATTACAGAGTATTTGAAGTCTGCCACGTTGATAGTCTTGTCTTGTGTGATAGCTATGATAGTATTTTATATCGTAAGACATAAAGGTCGCAATAAGTAGGGAAAAGGGTCAAGGAATGATACCTTGACCCTGATGTTTATATGCTGATAACTTTGATATTACCTGCAAGCATTCTTTGTAAAATATTTTCTATAGAACTTAGAGTATTACCCGAAGATTCACAAGATACACAAGCACCTTGATATTCTACATACACCAAAAGAGAACCATCTCTCTCTTCTACATTGAGTAAATCTATATCACCATTGTCTTTAATCAAAAAGCTTCTGATTTTATCTTCAATTACTTGATCTATCTTATTTATCTTTTGAACGAATGTCATGTTTTCAAATTCTTCTTGTTCTGTCATAATATATATCCTTATTTACACAAAATATCATATTTTTATTAATCTAAACTTAAAAATATGATTTAGCATTCTAATCTTTGAAAGTATTCCTAATAGCAAGAAATTTTTCTAGATTATCAAAAAACATATCTATCAAAGTAGGGTCAAAATGTTTGCCTCTTTCTTTTTTGAAGAGTGCAAACATACGTTCATCACTCCATGCTTCTTTATACACACGCTCAGAACCCAAGGCATCAAAGACATCTGCGATAGCTGTGATTCTTCCAAAGATATGTATTTCTTCACCTTTTAAGGCTCTTGGATAGCCAGAACCATCCCACTTTTCATGGTGTTCATATGCTACAATAGAGGCAGTTTTGAGTAAAGGTCGGGTAGAAGATTTGAGCATCTCATAGCCATAAATGACATGCTTATCCATGATGAGTCGTTCTTCTTTGTTAAAGCTTCCTGCTTTGTTTAAAATAGCATCAGGAATAGCAATTTTGCCTATATCGTGCATAGGACTGGCTTGTTTGAGCATTTCTGCTTCTTTTTCACCTAGCCCATAATACAGAGCCAAAAGTTTACTATATTCAGCGACTCTTTTAACATGGTTCCCTGTCTCTTTTGAGCGACTCTCCCCAATAGCACCCATCGTAAATACGACTTCTTTTTGTGTCTCTTCTATCTCGGTTAAGAACGCTTGTGAACTTGTTTTATACATATGTTCAAGCTTGTCTGATAGTTGATTAAACAATTGAATGAGTTTACCTATCTCATCATTCTGCTTGGAGGCTATTCTAAGCGAAAAGTCAGGTTTTTCTTCTGTCAAGTTTTGAATATAGCCCAAAATCGTATCAAATCTATCTTTGGTCGTTTTATAGATATAAAAAGCAAAAAAGACTAATATCAAAAAACCTATAAGAGATATGATTAAAGAATAATTAAAATAGGAAGAGTTATCATCGGCAATTTTTATGATTAATGCATCCAAGCTATCACTGGAAAAAGTTTTTTGAGTATCAAATAAGGTGAAGACTTCATTTGAATACTGCTTTAAACTTTCTGCTTCTAGTACATTAAAAATTATTATTATCTTCAATCAGATGCGAAGTAAATGTATAAGCAAAGTCAAAATATTGGGTAAAGGTATGTAACAAAAGTGTCGTATCTAAGCCATATTTTCCTAATAAGGTAAGATTGCTGAGAATCTCTTCTTTGACTATGAGGGTATCTTCTAATATATCACTTTCATTTGTGAGCGTAACATCAATCAATAAATCTCTTATCTTTTCCAATAAATAAAGATTTTGAATATGTATGTAATTCATAGGCAAAGATTTTTCTTGAATGGTCTTAAAATTCTGTATATTTTGATTGGTATAAAAAAATGTACTACTGCTACTAATGAGAAATATACTCACACTGATTGCGATGAGTAATAATAATCTTTGTGTAATATTCATAGCTAATAGGCGAAACTTATACTAAAGGTAAAGGCATAAACAGGTTTATCCTCTATACCTGCATCACGAGAGAGAATACCCAGTCTTTGAAGTCCTGAAGTACCTACACCAAAGGGGCTTATATCCCCATAGTTGGAGGTACTAATCCTATCTACTTGTGCTTTAAGTGCCAATCCTACAGCCAAATCATAACGTATCCCAATAGAAGCTGTTTTTTGAGAAAAATTTGTCAAATACATAATGTCATCTAATCCTCTCTTGAGAGTTACACTGGTGATATCAGGTGTTTGGATAGCACTGGTATCAAAATGACTTTTCTCATTTTTATTTTCTGCATACATAACAAAAGGCGTAAAGGCATTTATATTGTAGCCTAGTAGAGCATACGCACCTGTAGAACTAGGAAATAAGCCGTTACTCTCAAAATGTGCTATTTCGGCATCAACAATTAAAGATTCACCCTTATATTGAAAACCTAAAGAATATATATCACCTTCCTTCTCTTCATAGCTATATCTACTCATATTATTTCCATAGGCTTCTAGTCCTTGTACAATCACTTTGGTAGTTATATCATCTCCTATATTGGTTTTGGATCGTGAATAGGAGGCTTTATATAGTACTTTATCGTTTTCTAAAGTAAAATATATGGAACTAGAATCTTTTACTTCAAGGATAGACTCTCTGTTCTCATGTGAATATATTTCATCACGATAAGAGCCAAATAGGACAAGAGAGGCATTGAAATTATATTCTCCAATAATTTTATTATAGCTCAATTCTACTCCATCAAACGTACCTACAGGCATCAAACTATAGACCTCGGCAGGGGCTTTTGTCCATAAATGTAAATAATCTAAATGCAAGGATTCAGAATGGAGAAACATTTTAGTTTGTATTCTTCCTAAGCGTATGGCATAATTATCATTAATATCATACTTCATATTCAGCCAAGTAAAATCAGTCTTTACGGAGTCATGAACCTCTCTTAAGAGTCCTTGTGCGGTAAAAGTAAAGTCATCTTTTATTAAAGTGACTTGTAGACCTATTTTAGAATGAGGACTGAGGCTAATACTATCGTTAATATTATCTTGATTAAAATGATTTAAATCATACCCTTTACTATCAAGTGCAGAAAGACCAACATTTCCAAAATAATTAAATTTTGTTTCAAAAGTATTTTCAGCCACGAGAGGGAGTGTGAAAAATAATAAAAAGAGTAATTTATTGATGTACATATATAACCTTTGCGTCTATTAACTTATCAGAGTAAATAATAGCTTGATGATCTTGATTGAGTATTGTGAGTATATGAGAGGAGGGTATTTTTCTAGGAGGCACATTCTTTCCTAAAAATATTTGCTTCATCCAATAGGCATGCATAGCACCATCTTTTTTCTTGAGTATCATTTGAGAGAAGCGTGAATAGGACTCTTTATTATCATAGACAGTGACTTTTTTATTGTGAAGTAATGTCGTTTTTTTTAAATAGAGGTTTTTTATTTCTTGGAGTGTTATTGTGCTAATAGCACTATTATGAGATACATACATCCTCATATTAGAGAAAATAAGTGTAGTAAAAGTAAGACATAGTAGTAAAATTTTCATAGTATAAGTAGACCTCATTATTTACATTATGTTATAGTATAGTATAATATAATAATCTTAAAAAAACTTGGCTTAAGAGCATATTTGAAGGGTTTTTTCCTTAGACTTTAAAAATGCCTCAACCACATAAAAAGACCCAAAGACCAAATACTTTTCTTCTTCCTCTATTTTTCCCTCAAAGTCACTATACTTTATCTCTAATTTATCCAAGGCTTTCTCTATCTCTTCTCTAGTTGTCGCTCTTTGTGATTCTATCGCTATAATCTCTACACGTTTTATCTTGGGCTTTAAAATACGTAATACTTCTTCATAGTCTTTATCATCCAAAGAATTATATATTAAAACTACGGGTGCATCTAAAGCTTTGACAATGGCTTGTGATGCGAGAGGATTGTGTCCTACATCTATACGAATATTTGGGGTTAAGGGATAAAATCTGCCGAAGAGTTCTAAGGTTTTTAAATAATTAATATCATAACTAATGTCCAAAATATCTAAAGCCCTCATCGCAACTTGTGCATTAGAGATTAAATAATCTGCCCAACCGTAGGGGTAGGTTTCATGCCTACCCTTGGAATTTTCGACATCAAGGGTAGGCACAAGACCTACTCCTACGGTGAATAATTCTGCATTTTTTTCTTGACAAATATCCTTAGCAATTTCCAACACCTCATCATAAATTTGTGGAGCAATAAGTACCTTTTTTTGAATACTATTAATCTTGGTCGTAGCAATTTCTTCTATCGTCTCACCCAAAAATGCCTGATGGTCTAAGCCAATGGGTGTAAGTATAGAAAGCTCTTTATCACAGACATTTGTCGCATCAAACTCACCACCTAAACCAGCTTCTAATACCATTAAATCACAATTTTGAAAGACGACAAAAGCCAAAAGCGTTGTATATTCAAAATAAGATAAGCTATCAGATATTCTCTCACCCAAAAGACTAAAAAGCTCTTGATGAGCCATCTCTAAAAGTGCATCAGAAACATCAAATCCATCAAGCCAAATTCTTTCGTTAAATTTGAGGATATGAGGCGACGAATAATGCCCCACAAGAAGCCCAGATTTCTGAGCCAAATGAGCCACCATTCGCCCCGTAGAGCCTTTGCCATTGGTACCTACTAAATGCACAGTAGGAGGTCTTTTGATATGGGGCTTCAACAAGGCATAAGCGATATGTACACGCTCATGGTCTATCTCTTTGTAGTAGAGGGGTTTTGATGCTAGAAAACCTTGTAATTCCATCGCTATTTGATTTGCTTCTTTTCTTCTATTATCATGCCTTTGACACTCACATACGCCAAGAATTCATCCAATGCCTTAGATAACCCTTTACGGATAGCTTCAACACGCAAAGTAGAAGAAGTCAAAGAAGACGCTTGGATGTCAGATTCTACCCGACTGGCAATACTCTTGGTCAATCTACCTGCTTTGGTTTCCATCGTAAAGGTTACACGTACTATCACACGGTAACGTGTGACATATCCATCTTCATACGCCAAAGGGAAGAAACTACTTCCTCCATAACGTATATGAATACTACTTCCTGCTTCTTTCTTAGACACCACACGTCCTTTGAAACGTGTATAAATCAAACGGTTCATCTCATCTTTGATAAAGGGTGCATTTTCTGGTTCTATAGCATCTACTTCTACCTCGACATAAATCGCATCCTCAAAAATATGTTTGATATAATGCGAAGAAGGTTTATAACCACAAGCAGTCAAGACTAAAAGACTCAATGAGAGTAAAAATAATTTCATGTTTTTCCTTTATTTTACGCAGGTTTTACTGCGAGGTTGACCAATTTATTGGGGACAACAATTTCTTTGACTATTATCATACCCTCTAGCCACTTAGCACCTGCTTCTTTTGCCATACTCAAAATCTCTTCTTTGGACGCAGACACAGACATCTCAATCTCCGTACGCTTCTTCCCCCCTATCATCACCATATACAAAATACTCTCTTGGACAAAGACTTCTTCTTTAACTTCTAAGACTTTAGCAAAATTTTCTCTATTAAAAAGTACTTCACTCAATTCCGTAGCCACATGAGGAATAATAGGTTCTAAGAGGTTAAGCATAATATACAGCCCTTCTGTCCATACTTCGCCATTGTCTTGTTTGTCTAAAGCATTTAACGCTTCCATACATGAGGCGATGAGTGTATTAAAGGCAAAGGTTTTTTCATAAACAGCTTTGGATTTTTGTAAGGCTTCATAGACTTTGACTCGTGCTATTTTGCTCTCTTTGCTTAATGTACTTTGGTCAATATTTGGCAAAGTCCTACTTGTAACTTTAGATTTCCTATCATAAAGTTTCTTGATAAACCTAAATGCACCCTCAACAGCCGAATCATTCCATTCAAGTTCTTTAGCAGGTGGTGCTGCGAAGAGCGTGAATAGTCTCGCCGTGTCTGCTCCATATTTTTCGATAAGGGAATCAGGGTCAATGGTATTGCCTTTGGATTTGCTCATTTTACTGCCATCCATCAAAACCATACCTTGCGTAAGTAAATTCTCAAAAGGCTCAGTAATATCATGATAACCCAAATCTCTTAGCACTTTGGTAAAAAATCGTGCATAAAGGAGATGCAAAATTGCGTGTTCAATCCCTCCGATATATTGGTCAACACCTAACCAATAATTGGCTTCTTCTTTGTCTATACCCATCTCGCCCCATTTTTTGGGATTGGTGGCATAACGAAATTGATACCATGAAGATTGCACAAAAGTATCAAGTGTATCTGTTTCTCTTTTGGCATCTTTGCCACAAATAGGACAAGCACAATTTGACCATGTAGGATGATTGGCAAGAGGATTTCCCTCTCCTGTAATCTCCACATCATCAGGCAAAGCAATAGGCAAATTCTCTACTTTCTCAGGCACAAGCCCACAGTCTGTACAATGCACAAAAGGAAGTGGAGCACCCCAATATCTTTGACGGCTCACACCCCAATTGCGTAGCTTATGTTGGTCACGCCTTTGCCTACTTCTTTGGTTTGGAAAAAGGCGATGATTTGGGCTTTGGCATCGGTATTTTTCATGCCTGTAAAAGTATCAGAATTTTCTAGTGTCCCCTCCAAAATATAAGGCAAAGCATCACCTCCACTGATGACACGTTTAATAGGTAAATTATACTGCGTAGCAAATTCAAAATCTCGTTCATCATGGGCAGGTACAGCCATCACAGCTCCACCACCATAAGATGCCAACACAAAATTTGCCGTCCAAACAGGGATTTCTTCTTGAGTCAAAGGATGAATGACACTTAAACCCAAATCATAACCTTCTTTGCCCTCTTTGGCACGTTCAATCTCCGTCATATTGATGATTTTGGCAATTTTATTACTGACATTTTTACTCAGTAAATCATGCTTCATCAAGTATTTGGTAATGGCGTGTTCTGGAGCTAAGGCCGTATAAGTCACCCCATAAATCGTATCAGGTCGCGTGGTAAATACGCTATAGGTCTCAAATTGCCCTCCAAGTTTTGCCTTAGATGCTTCTGTGAGTTCAAATACAAACTCCAAGCCTTGAGATTTGCCTATCCAATTTTTTTGCATGGTAATGACTTGACTTGGCCATTTACCTTCTAATTCTGTCAAATCTCCCAACAAATCATCGGCATAGCGTTTGATATCCAAATAATATCCATCCATTTCTTTGAGTTGGACTTCATTGTCACAACGCCAACAACAGCCCTCTTCTACCTGCTCATTTGCCAACACTGTATGACAATCTTCACACCAATTGACTGTCGTACTCTCACGATAAAGTAACTTTTCTTCAAACATCTTTATCATAAACTCTTGTTCCCATTTACTATAAAGAGGGTCACAAGTCGCAAATTCACGCGTTTTAGAAAAGGAAATTCCCAAAGTATTCAATTCTTTACGCATATAATCTATATTAGAATACGTCCACTCTTTGGGATGTCTGCCATGCTTAATCGCTGCATTTTCAGCAGGCATTCCAAAGGCATCCCAACCAATAGGATGTAAAACATTGAAATCCTGCTTACGATAATACCTAGCAAAAGCATCACCAATCGCATAATTACGCACATGACCCATGTGTAATCGCCCCGAAGGAAAAGGAAACATAGAAAGAATATATTTCTTTTTTCTCTCTAGCCCCTCATCAGGCTCATACGCTTTTTCTTCTTCCCATTGTCTCTGCCATTTTGTCTCTATTTTTTTTGGAGTGTATGCCATATTGTTGTCTTTCTGTACGAATAGTTTTTTATGCTAGGATTATAACTAAAATGGGGTTATTTTTTACCTAAATACTTCTCAATATCTTTGGCAATGTCTTTGGGTTTGGTTGATGAGCCATAACGTGTAATGACTTTGCCTCTTTTGTCTATCAAGAACTTAGTAAAGTTCCATTTGATATTTTTTGTTCCCAAAAATCCTGTAGCTTCTTTTTTGAGAAAAGAATACAGAGGATGGGTATGCATACCATTGACATCTATCTTGGCAAAAAGGGGAAAAGTGACAGCAAAGTTGAGACTACAAAAGTTTTGTATCTCTTTTTCTGAAGCAGGTTCTTGTCCTCCAAATTGATTACATGGAAAGCCTATAACTTCCAAACCTTCTGCCTTATACGTTTGATAGAGTTTTTCCAAGCCCTTGTATTGTGAGGTAAACCCACATTCACTGGCTACATTAACCACCAACACTACTTTACCTTCGTAAGAAGACATCGCAATGGCATTACCTTTGATATTCTTGGCTTCAAAATCATAAAAATGATTCATAGATGCTCCTGCATGCAAAGAAAGTATACATAATGTACCTAGTAAAAGTTTAAACATTGTTACTCCTTTTTGCACAGTATATCATATTATTGTGCATGATAGACCCAATGGAAGTGAGAAATATACTTTTGGGCTATAGTTTTATCAGACATGATAATGGTATTTTCACTATTCAAGCTATTGGCTTCTTGCGTAAAAGTATAAGAGCCTGTCATAATCATATGTGCATCTATAATCATAATGTTACTTTGTAACTTAAATTTGTTTTTATTTAAATTTACCTTGATATGATTTTTCCTAAGAGTACGATATTGTGAAGATGTTTGAAAGTGATGTTGTACCTTATCAAATACCCCTTGTACCTGTATCCCTCTCTTATGGGCTTCTATCAAGGCATTGGCAATATTTGGATTGGTAAAAGAAAAAGCCAAAAACTGTACGGATATTTTGGCACTAGTAATAAGAGAAATAATACGTTTTTCGATATTAGAATCAGGAGAAAAATATATCTCTATCTTTTTATTTTTAGAAAGATACGCTCTACTCTTTGAACTAGAGCTTTCATAAAGGTCTCTAAATTTATCCTGATAATATTTGGCTATTGTACGGTCTGAGATACGCAGTAGATTATTATGATTTCGATAAAAAGCCTGTGCCGTATAATTGGCAGAACCTGTCCATACAATAGACCCATCGATGATGAGAATTTTGTTAGCCATAAGAGAATTCTTGTTTCCATCCGTGCGTATATGCACTCCTGCACGGTTTAAAGCCCTATACTTTTGAGACTTTACTTTTTTGTTATCCGTAAATACCCTTACTTTGATACCTCTTTGATGTGCTTCTATCAAGGCTTTGACTATAAACTTATTGCTCAAGTGATACATCTGCATTTCTATAGAATCAGACGCATAGTTAATATCAGCAATAATATGTGTATCTACACCTTCTTTATAGTACTTCCCTGATATCTGAGAAAAATATGGTTTAATCATTTGGCTTGGATTTTGGGCTAAAGAAAGGAGTGTAAAAAGATATAAAAGAAGGATGATTTTTTTCATATTTTTATAATAACCTAAATAAAGGTAAAAGTATATTTTTTATTCTAGAGTAGAGTCAAAGGTTTCTGTGATTAAGAGGAGTGGGAGATGAGTTGTCCTTGTCACCTCTATACTCTTCTCGCTCCTCATCGCTCCTGCGTGAGAAGGAATAATCCATGATACTAAATATAAGACACTCACTGACTACGGTCTTTATCTTTTAGAGTATAATATAGAAATTAGAATAAAAAATATGATTAAAAGGAAAAGCAATGCAAAATATAGAAATACCTATGACAAAAGAGTTAGAAGATTTTTTTGCATACCGATATCAAAATCAAACCTCAAAACTTGTAGATGAATTTCTTATTTATTTGCATACAAAAAAAGAGGCTTATGAAGTAAATAAAGCACTACAAGAGGTTAAAGAAGGAAAAACTAACGATATTGGAAAATTATTTGATACTATTGGTATCATTGTTAAGTTTTTTTAACGTGGCGACTGACCCCTATACCCCTATACTCTAGAAAACTTGGTACTAAACTCTATGAAGTAAGAAGTGATTTATCAAATAAAAGAATAGCTAGAGTTATTTTTATAGTGATGTCAGAGTATATGATTTTACTTAATGGTTTTGTAAAGAAAACACAAAAAACACCTAAAAAAGAAATAGACTTGGCACTCAAAAGAAAAAAGGATATAAAATGCAATTAACCCCGAACATGAAAAGTGACGTTGATATACTTTTACAAGAAGAAGGTATGCTAGCAGAGACAGAGGCTATAGCTATAAAAAGAGTCATAGCATACCAAATAGAAGAAGAGATGAAAGCTCAAAATCTCACTAAAACAAAAATGGCAGAGATGATGAATACAAGCAGGGCTGTAGTCAACAGGCTACTAAATCCTAAAAACTCTTCACTCACACTCAACACCCTCGAAGCAGCAACACATGCTTTAGGTAAAAGACTAAATATTTCTATTGTGTACTTTTACTTTCCATTGTTTATAGAGGATGAAGGGGAAAGAGTTAGTGTATATTTAACGCCTGACCCATAATTTTAAAGTATTGGGAGATGAGTTGTTATTGTTACCTGACCCCTATACTTTCTATACTTTCTATACTTTCTATACTTTAGTATTCTTTTATGATGTGAATGCAGGATTGTTTAGAGTTGTGTTATAATACAACATGAAAGATTTACTAAAAGAAATTGGGAAATATTTTATGATATTTCACAAATTACATTTGCAGTTGCTATCTTAGCACCACTTGCAAAACAAGGCACTTTAGCAATAAGTGCTATTATGTTTGCATTAGTTACTTTTTTGGTAGGAACATACATTACTTATAAAGGAGTAGAAGATGAATAGTTTAACACTAGGTAGTGGGATTATGGCACTTTTTGCTATAATGGTAGCAATAGCTGTACACTTCGTAACCAAGAAGACAAAACACTCACAGTAACTACCCCCAAAAAAATAACAATTCTCTTAAAGAAAATTAAACTTTAAGGGGATTTGACTTTTATCCCTTATCTCATGCTTCCAAACAATATTTTCATATAGTACCCCCTTGTATAATATGCCTAATATAATTCAAAGGATAAAAAGTCTTACTCGTAATCATTGTCACCTGATACTATTATTCTATTATTCACTCACACTCAACACCCTCGAAGCAGCAACACATGCTTTAGGTAAAAGACTAAATATTTCTATTGTGAGTTGTTACCTGACCCCTATTCTCCTCTATCCAATTATTTCTGTCGAACTGAGGTTGTTACTTGATATTGGTCTTCAATGTGATTCCCTCGCTTGTCGTGCCATTTCCCAATTGTCCATAGTTATTATATCCCCAAGCCCAAAGCGTTCCATCACTTTTTATGGCTAGGGTCTGAGCATATCCTCCAGAAACTGTAATCCAATCACTATCACTACCTACTTGGATAAGTGACGTTTTATTTCTTCTCGTTTCATCGACTACTCCTAATCTTCCATGACCCAAATATCCCCAAGTCCAAAGCGTTCCATCACTTTTTATGGCTAGGGTATGCTCATTTCCTGCAGAAACTGTTTTCCAAGTCTTAGCAGTTCCTACTTGTATAGGCGAAAGTGTATTGATTGTCCTTCTATCGCCTAACCTTCCCGCACCATTCCATTTAACATTCCATCCCCAAGTCCAAAGTGTTCCATCACTTTTTATGGCTAACGTATGAGCATTTCCTGCAGAAACTATTTTCCAAGTCGTAGCAGTTCCTATTTTGCTAGGTAAACTTTTATCTGTTGTTGCTTCAATGCCTAATTGTCCAAAAGTATTGTTTCCCCATGACCATAGTGTGCCATCATTTTTTATGGCTGTTGCATAAAAATATCCTGCAGAAACTGTATCCCAATCATGAACTATAGGGGTCAGGTGACAATGACAACTTAACA
Organism: Sulfurovum sp.; assembly: GCA_030949325.1. Taxonomy (GTDB): domain Bacteria; phylum Campylobacterota; class Campylobacteria; order Campylobacterales; family Sulfurovaceae; genus Sulfurovum. Next base: position 719 of record JAUZSQ010000006.1, on the reverse strand, counting down.
AAACCTACGATATACTCTAATCCAAGATAAAGAAGAGGAGTATAGTATGCCACGTAAACCCCGTATAGAACTCATAGGACAATACCATATTGTTAACAGAGGTGTAGCACAAATGTGTATCTTTGAAGAACCTACTGATTATGAATACTTTGAAGCGTTGATGTGCTTTTATGCTAAGAGTTTTGGTATTACACTACATAACTATTGTCTGATGTCTAACCATTATCATCTTCTTATAGAAATAACATCTGAAAACCTCTCTAAATTTATGCGACAACTAAACATGAACTACTCTATTTACTTTAATAAAAAGAACAAAAGAGTAGGGACTCTATGGCAAGGACGATTTAAATCTTGGTATGTCACAAATGAAGCGTACCTCTATACACTTATGTGCTACATAGAACAAAACCCACTAAAAGCAAAAATGGTAAAGCCTATAGATGAGTACCCTTACAGTTCTTACCATTATTTCTTAGACTATAAAAATATACCAGAATGCTTAAAAAATGTATGGGTAGTACAAAACTTCAAAGAAGATAGTGAAACCATAGAAGCTTTTTTATCTACGCCTATAGATATGGCACAACTACGCGAACTTAAAACAGCATCCTACTTAGTAGAAGCTCCTAATATGGATACTAAACCTAAAATCGAAGACTTAGAAGAGATTTTTCAGAATATTATCGACTTAAAAGATAGAAATAATACTATACTTC
>JAUZSQ010000005.1 GCA_030949325.1 Sulfurovum sp. | reverse complement strand
TCTCAGCATATGATTGCTAAGGTATTGGGAGTATCGCAACAAGCAGTGTTTGGAGTGATTAAGAGGAGTGCTAAATGTATTGTCACCTGACACCTATATCTTATACCCCAATTTCTCCACCTCCATCACTTCATTGCTAAAAGGTTCAAGAATTACATGAATGTCTTTGAGCTTGTATTGTAAGGCGAAACCTACTTTTGAGTCTTTGGCTGTGGTTTCTAGTATGTAATATTTGCGTCCGTTTATCCATAAGCCCTTTTTGTGAGCGATACGCGTATCATTGAGGGGGACGATGACGAAGATATGTTTGGGTACGAGTACAAAATAGGCTTCTATATCTATAGCATGAAGCAAGGAGAGCAGTAGATTGCTTTTGTCATCACAATCACCCATATTTTTGCTCATGGTCTTGTGGGCAGAGTAGCGTTGGAATATTTGGGTGGAGTAGGGGATGTGGGTGACATAATCTAATAGGGATTGGACTTTGCAGAGTGTATTTGAGCAGTCTTTTGTGAGTGTATGGGCTGAGGTTTGTATGGCTTTGGAGTTTGAAACATAAGAGGTATAGATACCTTCGTCTGTGCCTATTTGTGTTTTGGAGACAATATCTATAGCAGAGATAGTGGCATAGACAAGCCCTAGAAACGCTATACCCATGATAAAGATAGAAAGATTTTTGGCTAAAGTACTTGGCAAATATTGTCCTTTGGGTTACTGTAGCGAGGCTAGACTTAAAAAAGCCCTTATTAACAACTTTTTGGCTAGAATAATTTATTAATTTTGATAGGTTTATACTACTATCGTGGAGAAACAATAATGGATAAAGCAAAAATGATTTGGATGGATGGTGTGATGACACCTTGGGATGATGCAAAAGTCCATGTGCTTACCCATACTTTGCATTATGGAAATGGTGCGATTGAAGGCACGAAAGCCTATAAGACAGTCGATGGACGTTGTGCTATTTTTAAGCTCAATGAACATACTACAAGACTCATAAATTCATCAAAAATGACACTCATAGATGTACCTTATACCGTAGAAGAACTCAACGATGCACAAGTGAAGTTATTGCAAGAAAATGCGTTATTTGATGGGGCGTATATTAGACCTTTGGTGTATTTGGGTTATGGTGTGATGGGTTTGTATCACAAAGATTGTCCTGTTCAAGTGAGTATTTCTGCGTGGAAATGGGGAGCGTATTTGGGTGAAGAGGGTTTAGAAAAAGGTATTCGTCTCAAGATATCTTCTATGACACGCACACCCAATACTTCTAGTATGGGCAAAGCCAAAGCCGTAGCCAACTATCTTAACTCTCAAATGGCGAAGTTTGAAGCTGTAGAAGCTGGGTATGATGAAGCATTGCTTCGTGATGACCAAGGGTATATCGCCGAAGCGTCTGGAGCATGTTTTTTTATGGTGCGTGATGGGAAGCTTATTTCTCCACCTTCGGACAATACGTTGGAGTCCATTACCCAACAAACAGTGATAGACTTGGCTACAGATATGGGTATAGAAGTCGTCAGAAGACGCATTACACGCGAAGAGATTTATATTTGTGATGAATGTTTCCTCACAGGTACAGCAGCCGAAGTGACCCCTGTGCGTGAAGTGGATGCACGGATTATCGGTTGTGGTTCTCGAGGGGTAATGACAGAGCAATTACAAACAGCTTATTTTGATGTCGTAGCAGGTAAAAATCCTGCGTACGTCCAACATTTAACATATATTAATTAAAGGAATATAATGCCAGCAGATATGAACGATTATTTTAAAAAGAAAAAGCCAAGTGGTGGTGGAGCAAACAACAGCAATAGACCCAATATGGGAAGCAATGGAGGAGGGGGAAATGGTGGAAGTAACTTTGAAAACCCACTGAGTAATTTAGGGAAAGGTGGACCGTGGATTATCGCTATTGTTGTGATTGCTTTTGCTATATTTGCTTTTAAACCATTTACTATTATTAATGAGGGAGAGATTGGAATTAAAGTAAGTATGGGAAAATTTCAAGAGGATCCACTTAGAGCAGGGTTTCATATTATCTTACCTGTGATTCAAGAAATTATTCCTGTGAGTATCAAGACACGACAAATTGTATATTCCAATACTAAAAGTACTTATATTGGTGACAGACAATCAAAAAGTCTTATGGGACAAAATTATAGTAGTGATATTAAAAGAGCCAGTGCTATAACGGTAAAAGACAAGAGAAACCTCAAAGTAGATATAGATATTTCTATCCAGTATAAGCTCAAGCCTCAAAGTGCACCTGATACTATTGCAAATTATGGTATGAGTTGGGAAGAGAACCTTATCAATCCAACAGTAAGAAGTGTCGTAAGAGATGTGCTTGGTCAATATATTGCAGAAGAAACAGCAGAGAAGAGAACGGAAATTAATCACAAGATTAAATCTATGATTGAAAAAGCTATTAACTCTCATGAAGGGAAACCTGTCACGCTGGTAGCTGTTGATTTGAGAAATATTAATCTTCCTGAAAATGTACAAAATAGTATTAATGATGTACAAATGGCAGAACAGCAAAAAAAGAAGAGCTACTATTGATGCTCAAAAAAGAGCTGAAGAAGCTTCTGGTATTGCTGAGAAGAACCGTATTGAAGCACAAGGTGCAGCATAAGATTCGTATTGAAGCAGAAGAACAAGCCAAAGCCAATAAGCTTATCTCTGATTCATTGACACCTGCATTGATTCAACTCGAACAAATCAAAGTACAAGGTAAATTTAACGATGCCCTTAGAGTCAATAGAGATGCTCAAATATTCTTAACCCCTGGTGGAGCAGTTCCAAATATTTGGGTAGATGCCAAAGGAAAACAACAACGCATGATGGGTCAGCAGTAAAAATGCAGATTGATTGGAACAAAAATCCTCTCATTCCTGCCATAGCACAAGACTTTGAAACAGATGAAGTCTTGATGTTGGCATATATGAATGAAGAGGCGTATAGGCTTACGCTTGATACGGGCTATGCACATTATTTTAGCCGTTCCAAACAGCGTATTTGGAAAAAAGGCGAAAGCTCCAATCACACCCAAGAAGTCAAAGACCTACTTCTTGATTGTGACGCAGATACGATTATCCTCAAAATTCATCAAAATGGTGTCGCTTGTCATACAGGCACAAAATCCTGTTTTTTTACCTCTGTGATGCAAGATAAAGTACTCTTAGAAAAAGAAATAGATACGACAGCTATGTATGGTGTAGTTGATACGCTGTATCATACGATTTTGGAACGTAAAAGTGCTTCTGATGATGCTAAATCATGGACAAAAAAACTCCTTAATGACAAAGCTCTCATGCTAAGTAAAATTCGTGAAGAAGCCGATGAAGTCTGTGTAGCGATTGATAAAGAGAGTGATGCACAAGTGATTTATGAATCGGCTGATTTACTTTATCATACTTTAGTAGGCTTAGGTTATAGAAATATATCGCCTGATAGAGTGAAGCAAGAACTAGGTCGTCGTTTTGGACTTTCTGGGATTGTGGAGAAAGAAGAGAGAAAAGAAAAGTAAATTATCCAAAGTTTAGGGTAGGCAGAAGACTACCCCTAACAAGATATTCATTGTAAGTGTTAAATATCCCCACAACTCGCACTCTTGCTATTGCCACCTGCAAAATATTTCCCATCAAAACTTACCAATGAATAATTTCTTTGCGTACCTAGAGATTCTTTGAGTCCTTCTATAGAGAGAAAGCCCAATGATGTTGCACCTATAATGTCTCTTACCTCTTCTACACTATGACTAGAAGAGATGAGTTCTTCTTCTGTAGGGGTATCTATACCATAGCGACAAGGATACTTAATCTCAGGGGCTGCGATACGCATGTGTACTTCTTTGGCTCCAGCTTCTAGTAGCATGCGTACAATTTGCTTGGAGGTAGTACCTCGTACCAATGAATCATCAATAATGGCTACGCGTTTACCTTCGATGAGATGCTGTACGGGAGAGAGTTTCATCTTGACTTTGATGTCACGGATAGATTGGCTAGGCTCAATAAAGGTACGTCCTACATAGTGATTACGCACAATTGCCATCTCAAAAGGTACACCTAATTCTTCGGCATATCCTCGTGCAGCTGCGACTCCAGAGTCTGGTACGGGCAGTACCAAATCTACTTCAGCAGGAGTCTCTTGTGCCAGTCTTTTACCCATTTCTAAACGTGCTTGATAGACGTTGGTTCCATCAATAATACTATCAGGTCTAGCAAAATAGATATACTCAAAAGCACAAGGATGAAAATCTATATTTTCAAAAACCATTTCTGATTTGGGTGCTTTGCCTTCTTCAAAGGTAAGCATCTCTCCTGCTTTGATATCACGAACAAAAGTGGCTCCTACGAGATTGAAAGCACAGGTCTCAGAGGCGACGATATAGCCACCATCTTTGAGTTTACCTAGACTCAATGGACGGATACCAAAACGGTCACGAATCACAAACATCTTTTTACGACTTTGAATGGCAAGACAGTACGCACCTTCTATTTTAGTAAGCATATCTTTGATTCTATCGACCAAAGATTCTTTTTGTGATTTGGCAATGAGGTGAATAATATTTTCTGTATCCATATCCGTTTGAAAAATGGCACCATTGGCAATGAGTTCATCTCTGACTTCTTGCTTGTTGATGAGATTGCCATTATGTACGACGGAGATTTCACCCAGCTTATATTTGGCAAAGACAGGTTGTGCATCTCCTGCTGATTCACTTCCTGCTGTAGAATAGCGATTATGCCCTACCGCACAAGAGCCTTCTAGGCTATTGAGTGTGTCTTGAGAAAAGACATCATTGACCATGCCACGCTTTTTATAGACAGTAATTTTTGCACCATTGGCTACAGAAATACCTGTGGCTTCTTGTCCTCTATGTTGCATAGAAAACAAAGAATAATACGCCACCGTAGAAGCTTTCTTCACACCAAATACACCCACAATTGCACACATATTATATTCCTAGACAGTCATTGATGGAGTAAAGACCACTCTCTTGGGTTACCAGCCATTTGGCTGCACGGATTGCCCCTTTGGAGAACGTCTCACGAGAGGTAGCTGTATGGTTGAGTTCTAAGAACTCACCATCATTATAAAAGCCCACAGTATGACGACCGACTATATCACCACCACGAATGGCCATGACTGCAATTTCGTCTTTGGTTCTTGCCCCAATCTGTCCATCTCTGCCACTCACACGCACAGCATCAAGGTCAAGCCCACGCCCTTTGGCTGCGAACTCACCCAAAGTCAGTGCCGTGCCTGAAGGAGCGTCAACCTTGTGCTTGTGATGTTGTTCGACAATTTCTATATCAAAATCATTGAGTGTAGCTGAGACTTTTTCTACCAATTGTTTCAGTAGTGCAATCCCTGCTGACATATTGGACGCATACAGTACAGGCATATTTTTGGAAGCTTCTTGCATGAGGTTTTGCTGATGTTTGTTAAATCCAGTGGTGGCAATGACCAAAGGTGTAGGGTTTTTGAGGGCTTCTTCACACAATTCTTGCGTAGCAGAGGGTGCAGAAAAATCAATGATAATATCACAGTTTTCCAAGAGTACTTTCATGCTATTAGTCACAAGCACATCTTGGGGTAAATCCCTTTTGAGTGTATCAAATACATGGATAGCACTCAAAGGCAATAGTTCATCATGTAATAAGGCATCTACCAATAAATTGCCGACTCTTCCTGTACTTCCTACTATTCCTACTTTTGCCATATCTTTTCCTAAGATTAAATTATGCCGTATTATACAGCATTTTTATTAAGCAAGTTCTTGAAGATACGAAATCACTTGTAATCCAGCGATAGAGCCATCTCCTGCTGCTGATACGACTTGCTTGGGTGCTTCTATGCGTAGGTCTCCTGCACAAAAGAGTCCTTTGACTGAAGTGTGCATACTCAAATTGACAATGACTTGTCCTCTGTCACTCATGTCACAGATAAAGTTTCCTTGAGGGTCTTTGAGAATGCTATTATTGACATTATGACCCACAAAGACAAAGAGTCCTGAGTTTTGCATATCGGTAATGGTATCGGTTTTGGTATTTTTAATCTTGACACCATCAAGCCCCATGACCCCACCATAGGCTTCGTCTATGACTGAATCAGTGATGAGGTGAATATTGGATTTTCGTATCGCTCTATCAAGGGTAGGAGGTGCAGCACGAAATTCGTCTCTTCTATGGACTACATAGACATCAGAACAAATATTGGAGAGAAAAAATGCTTCTTCTAGGGCAGTATCTCCACCACCTAAGACCGTAACAGGTTTATTTTTGTAAAAGAACCCATCACAAGTAGCACAAGTAGAAACCCCTCTTCCAAAGAAATCATCTTCACCCTCAAACCCTGCTCTTTTAGGTGTGGAACCTGTACAGGTAATGACGGTGAGTGCTTCATAAGTCTCCCCACCTTCAACGCTAATAGTAAAGTGTTCACCTGTTTTTTCTACGGATAGAACCTTTTTTCTCTCGTGTTTGAGTCCAAAGTGAAAACATTGTTTTTCCCAAGCATCCATAAAATCTAAGCCCGTTTTATTGGCATCAAAAAACCCAGGATAGTTTTCTATTTCGCTACTTTTAGTAATTTGTCCACCAATGACTCCCATCTCAAAGAGGCTCACATTTTTGAGTCCACCACGCGTAGTATAAAGTCCTGCTGTAAGTCCTGCGGGACCTCCACCGATAATTGCACAATCTAACATAGTTATCCTTCGATATTTTGCATAATTATACAGTATAAAAGCTTGGAATAGGAGTTAAAAAAGAGGGAGAGGGGTAAGCTAGAACGAAAGATTTCGCTCTAGTTTAGGGAGAAAGTACTTACGCAAGAAGTGCGTTAATTTTTTCAGCAAATGCATCTTTGGATGCTGCACCAATCACTTGGTCAACAACTTCACCATCTTTGAAAAATAAAATAGCAGGGATAGAACGA
>JAUZSQ010000004.1 GCA_030949325.1 Sulfurovum sp. | reverse complement strand
ACCGCCGTGGGCTTTTCCCCATTGTATAATTAAATTTAAAGGATAAATACTATGCGATTAAAACAAATCAAAGTCAATTTCCATGACGATGTTCACGAGAAAATATCAGCCCTTGCCGAAGATGAAAACTTGACCATAGCTCAATGGATACGGAAATCCATTGACCCTAAATTATCCGATGATATGACTATTCCGTCACGACCAAAGCCGAAAAATAACCAATCATTCGACCCTAGGTTACTCTATGAAATTCATAAGATTGGAATTAATATCAACCAAATAGCATTCCATCTCAACAGCAAAAAAGAACTAGACAGGATGGTTATTTCCAAACTTTTTGAGATAGAAAAAACGTAACCCCCTAAATAACCCCACCAACCCAATATTAAGCAAACTACTACATAGTTAAAAGCAGTAAAAACATCACATAAAAAAGTGATTTACTAACCAAGTATAGTAGTAGTTTTAGCTATAATAGCACTATGAAAACAGAGCTTATTAATATAGAAAAATTACAAGAAACCATTATAAATCAAGCCCAAGAGAATAGTAGTCAAGAAAAAGAATACAAAACCCAACAAATTGAAATAAATTACCTAAAAGAAAAGATAGATTACCTCATACGCCAACAATTTACCTCCAAAAGTGAAAAACTAAACCCTAACCAACCAAGTCTGTTCGAAGATACTAAAGAGACAATCGAAGTAATAGAAGATGAAGAGATTGAAATAACATTTAAACGAAAGAAAGGTGGAAGAACTTCACCACCTAAAGAGTTACCAAGAGTAAGAGTAGAACACGATATAGGTGATGAAGAGAAAGTGTGTAGTTGTGGTGACACAATGCATAGAGTAAAAGAGATAATATCAGAACAATACGATATCGTACCTGCAAAGTTCCAAGTCATAGAAAATGTTCGGTTCGTATATGGCTGTAGATGTGGAGAAAAACCAGTGACCACAGCATTAGCCCCATTCATACTCCCAAAGACACAAGTAACTGCTTCATTCTTAGCAACTATTGCCGTACAAAAATTTGAAGATGCATTGCCACTGTATAGACAAGCCAAAATATTTAAAAATAGATTTGGGGTTCCATTTAGTGATACTACACTTCCAATTGGATGATAAAAGCTTCTGAGAAACTCAAACCTTTTAAGCAGAGACTTAAAGAGAGACTCTTAGAGAATGAATATATACAAGCAGATGAGACTACACTACAAGTGGTGAATGCACACAAAAGAAAAGCAACGAAGAAATCCTATATATGGCTAGGTGTAGGAATGGATAAATATAAAGTAGTCTATATGCACTATGCCAACAATAGAAGTGCCGTAGTAGCTTCTGAACTCTTTAAAGGTTTTAATGGCTATCTCCAAACAGATGGATATGCTGGATATAATGCTACAGTCCAAACAAATGATATGACACATTTAAGCGTGTTAACCACGCGAGGAGAAAGTTTGCAGATATAGTCAAATCAGGAGTCAGTGACCTAGAAAGTAAGCGTTATGCACAAGAAGCCATAATACTTATACAAAAACTCTATAAAATAGAAAGAGAAATCAAAGATGACCCTCCTGATAAAAAACTACTCATCAGAAAAGAGAAATCTCAAGCTATCATCAACACCATAAGAGAATGGATTAACACAAAGTTCTATAAAGCACAAGAACTTGCTGGGGCTATTGCTAAAGCATTTGTGTATCTTAATAATCAATTTGCTAAGTTAGAAGTCTATCTCACCGATGGCAGACTCAATATAGATAACAATGGAGCAGAGAACCATATAAGACCTATGGTACTTGGTAGGAAGAATTGGTTATTTGCTACATCTGTTAAAGGTGCTGAGGCTATTGCTACTTGGTATACTATTATTGAAACTGCAAAGGCGAATGGATTGGAACCATATCACTATTTGAAGTATCTTATGACTGAGTTTCCTTATTACCAAAGGGATGGTAGAGATATTGAAGCGTTGTTACCTTGGAATGTAAGTGATGATGGGGTAGTTAGGATTTCTTAGGGGTTGGTGGGGTTATTATGGGGGTTACGAAAAAACCATGAAGAGCTTCTTGTGATAGTTGATATTGGAAGTGGTAGCAGTGGGTGGGGCGAGTATGTCCTAGGTAAGGATAATGAGCGTAATCACGCGACTCTCATTATGGGAGATACCGAACTAGGCGACAAGATATGCGACTCTGTTGACTATGCAGGAGGTAACTATGTACGGATGGTTGTTTCTTTTGCAAAAGAGGATAATGTGGGTCAAGAGCAGGGGAGAGCGTTATCTAAAGAGTTTGTAAAGAAATTAATGTATGGGTATCGTGAGGACGAGTATCATGCAGATATAGTGGAGCATACAGACACCGACCATCTACACTATCACATTAGGATACCCAAGGTCAATCTCCTTACGCAAACTCAGCTAAAGGTATATTGGCATAGGTCAGACCTAAATCTAAAAATAGCAATCATTGACCAGATGGCGTTGGAGCATCGGCTAACCGTGGGCAATGACTTCAAAAAGCTTAATCCTAATCCTACTAATGAGGTCAATCAAATAGAGAGCTGGAGGAAAGAACATGGTCAGGCGATTATTGATATGTCCTCTCAAGACTTATCCACTAAAAAAGGTAGAGGGGTAGCAATCGAGGGAATATCTGATTACATCATGAGCATGAATGCGTCAGGACTTATAAATAGTTTAGACGGAGTCAAAGCAGAGCTAGAGTCTATAGGGCTTCAAGTAATCAATGAAGGTCACGATTGGGGTAAGAATTTCGATTATCTTACTATACAGAGTGGCGAAACAAAAATGAGATTAGGAGGAGATATATATGGAAACAAATTTTATGAGCATAACCGAGAAGATAGAAGCAAGGCGATTGATATTAATAGTAGCATTGAAAAAAGAAGCCGATTGGATGGAAGAAGAACTACCGAAATTAATCAAGTAGCTTGAACGTGAAAATCAAAAAAGACTTAAATTCATTGAAGCTAGATATGGCAATTCAAGAGAACGAGCTTCTTAAAAGAATTCAAGAAAGATCTAAGGAATACGAAGAACTCTCTATTGGTGGAGTACAAGAAAGAGATGCAGAGTACACAGAAAAAAGTAACCACATTGAAAAAGAAAGAGAAATATCTCCTACTAGCAATATCAGCGATACTGATATTCATGTTCGGCATGATATTCCAATCATGGTTATAGCGAGAGTACCTACTCCAACAAATAATATAAAAAGGATAGAAGATGACAGAATTAGAGCAAGCAGCCTATTGAACGAATTAGAAATACTAGGAAATCAGAGAGCCGTAGAGCAAGAGCTTTGGAGAAAGAACGCATTAGAGTTAATGGAATCAGTAGCAATACTATCATCCCAACAAGAGAAGATTATCAAATTATTAAAAAAAGAGCCATCCAAAGAAGAATCAGAGCCGTTAGAAAAAGTATTGAAGAAAGTCTTGATTCCACTATTGAAAGAGTTTTTAACGCCATTAGAAAAAACGTTAACTACTTCTTACAAGGAAGCAAACGAGAACTTATTAAACGGAATGAAATTGTTATAAAAAGTTTGGGGAGATACTAAATGCACGAGAGGAGAGTGTCGCCATAGAGGAGGTTAAGGCTATCAAAATAGAGCCTATCGAAACAGAACCTACTATCCTTATCATCAATGATGGCAATCGTGATGAGTGGTCAAATACGATTATGAACGAAGATATTATAGTAACAAATCTAGGTAATAAGGACTTTTTGGATAGTGAATTTTTTTATGCTGGGGAGCTTAGGGAGGGTGTAGCCTTAGTCATTGGTGGAGATGGCATAGGAGAGCTAAAATGGGCTAGTGAGTTGGTTGTGGCTCAAAATGTGGTTGTTGATAAACCCAAGGCTAAAGTGAAACAGAAGCCTAGTATAGAGCCTAGCATAGTGCCTAGTATGGGGATATAACCCTTAATTAGATATAATATTATTGCATGGATTGATTATGTTTACAAGGGTACTTAGGTACTCGGTGGGTGGGGCTTGGGACAGCCCAAGAGAAAGGACAGCATTATGCGAGTTCTAATCATAGTCATACTGTTGGTTATTATCTTCACTTCTAAGTGTTGGTAGTCCCAATAGGGAGTAGAGAGAGCATGTAACTCTCTTTGCTCCATGCAAAATTATAGCACAGTCTTCTAAATCAAAGACTCTTTATTCATATCCTCAATCTTTTTTCTTATCTCCTCTTCTGTTTCAACCACTTTTTTTAAAGCAGACAAGCTTTTCTCGATTGGTATGCAACCATGCCCACGCTATCATGGCTTTCTCTTTGGTTAGAGTCTCCATATCGCCATCACTATAGTATAGATGTCCTTTTTGGCTACACATCAAAATGCGGGCCCTCTTTGTTTTTGAACAATGGCACACCTGTATAGAGTTCTCGAATCCATTGGATGAAGCTATTGAGGTCTATGAGGTTTTTCTTGAAGTGGAATGTAACTGATTCTATCTTCCGTATAAATTTATGCTCTTCAAAATAGATAGGTTTTTCGGTAGTGCCTAGGTTTTTTATCTCTATGTCTGTATGCTTGTTTATGTCCTTGACGGCTTGGTTAAGTACCTTAATCTTGAAATTAGAGTAAGTCCTAAAGCTCTTTTTTACCTCTAGTTTGGTCATTAAGTCTTCTACATTAAATTTACGGACTCCAAATTTAAACCTTTCCTTAAGCAGCAGATAAATTCTTTGGGAATATTGCCCTTTCATTTGGACTAGGTGGCGAATATCAGCACTAATATATTGAGACAATTCCAACAAATAAGGTTTCATTCGCTTATCGAACCTACACTTGACGACAGCATTTTTGTAAGAGAAGTATGAAAATCCCATCATCTCCCAATCTTCGTCACTTCTGTAAATTTCAAATACCTTGGTCATCAATCCTCTAGCTGTAGTCCGTAATTGGGCAGTATCCATCTTAATACCTAGTTTGACCTCTAATTGAGCCTTGGTAAAGGTGTAGTTTTTAAATTCCTCATCATCTTCCCTTATTTCAGTAAGGAGTACATAGAATAAATCGCCCTCACTTTGCTCAGAGAATAGTTACCATTTAATAACTCTGGAGACTGTTTAAACTGGCTTTTTTGTTAGACTTTCACTCATGTTTATCCTTTCAATAATTAATGTATTATATCATGTATTACCTTAAATATTTAGGTAATAGTTTAAACATGAAAAGTAATAGTTCAGACATGAAAAGTAATAGTTCAGACATGAAAAGTAATAGTTGAGTTTTTTCAAACCCTCTCAAACCCCCACTAGGACGTGCTTTGCGAGGATTGCAAAAACGCTCCACAGCTCTTTACAACTCTTTACATAAAGGTCTGTAGAAAAAGCACTCTCTAATGAAGAATTTCGCACAGCTCAATTTCTTCTATTCAAATGGATGTCTGCGACGCTAGGATAGGGCGATTTTCAATCGCGTTAAATTGATACCTCCTAAGGTCCGTATCAACGAGGGTAGAGCAGGTGAGTTTGAATAAAAACTCACCTCGCCTTATCAAGAGCAAGAGCAAGAACAGCCAATAAATAAGAGCAGGTGAGTTTTTATTCAAACTCACCTCGCTATGCCCAACTTCCAAACATTCAAATTTAGTTTTTCAATTAGCATGATAAGTTTGATAACGATGTAGAGCATTCTATGGGTTTAAATGTGGTTGAGGGAGATTTCTCGCCATGTTAAGCGATTTTAGGTGGAAATGTACGGATTGAGTGTTTTTAGGGCTTAAAATGGCTTATTTGAGGGCTTTTTCTGAAATATGGCATACCCTAGCTTATTTATCAAACTCCGTAAGCCTATAAAATATATACTAATTATAGGGTTATATAGTCTATATATAGTATATATAAGGTATATAATAGGGTTATTACAATATAATATATATATAAACATAAAGGACACAATATGGCACAGATTAATTTTACAGTATCAGACGAGCTAAAGGCAGAGATGGACAAGGCACAGGTAATGAGTGGGGCAGATAATAAGCCACAGTTCCTTGAACAGATGGTACAGGCACTCACTTTAGCCCAAGCCAATGCGATTGATACAGATATAGACCTTAGCAAGTACGAAGCAGTCAACAACAGCACTAAGACAGCGTTGCATGAGGCATTCAAGCATATCCTTACCACGATTGACGCTAATTTTTCAGCGACCAAGCAAGATGCAGTTTATGTCACGTTGGAGAAAAAAGCACTTATTGCCAAAGAAAAAGCCTTTGATGTACAGTTGGCTAAGGTCACAGCCGATGCCAAGAACCTAATTGAGGTAGCCAATGCCAAGAGTGTTGAACTCATCGCCACAGCTCAATCTGATGCGAGCTCTAGCGAATGAGTCCAAAGCCAAAATTGATATAAAGCTTGTAGAGGTTAGCAAAGAACTTGAAACCATGAGCCAAGTTGCTAACCAAGTTGAGTTCATTAGCACGGAGAACAAAGAGCTTAGAGCTTCTATGTCAGCAATAGCCGATACTCATAATGCAGAGGTTCAGAGCCTATCAGATAAATTGACCACGACTACAGGTGAACTCACGTTGGCTACTCAATCAATATTCAAGGCAGAGATTGAGGGTAAGGCTAAAGATGCCGAAATAGCTAGGCTGATGGAGCAGTTAGCCGTAAGAGATGCAGAAGTGGCTAGTGGTAGGGTTACGTTGGCAGAGGTGCAAGGTCAGTACCAAAGAGCCGTTGGTAAGTTGGAGGTGTTGGAGAGGGGTGAGAAAGTAGTAGGTATCAAAAAGATAAATGATAAAACCAATCTTTTTACTGAGGAATAAGAGATTAGGAAAATCCCTACTCATGCACCTTGCAAATTTTTGCATCGTGTTTCCACTATAATCTCCTCATGACTATAGTATAAAGCAAACGAGTCCGACTCTTCTCGATATAATTTGAGCAGTTGATAGTACATGCTCTTCTTTGGTTCGCTCTTTTTTTTAAGTAGTACCCATATCAATTTGAGTAGCTTTTAATATTATTCACAAAATCCCTCGGAGAGCAAGGCTACCCAAGTCCCACCTCCTACGGAGCATACCTTTCTACACAACTAACTCAAAAGAAAAAGTGCTATTATACAAGTAAAAGAAAAGACATGAATAAAAGACTAAAAAAAGATATGAGAAGTTAGTAAGAGGTGAGATGAATACAAAACATAGAAGCCAAAGTGGAATGAACCTAGTATTAGAGACTGATGGATGGAGTCAAGTTCAAGCGTCATGGCGATTTTATAATAATGAAGAAGTAACAATTCCCTCACTCAATGACCCCATCATAGAAGAAGTGGTAGAGCAAAGTAACAAAAGAGCAGGTAACTATACCTTGGTAGCCTATGATTGGTCACATTTAGACTATAAAAAGCATACAAAGAAACAGGAACTTGTGACTAAGAATAAGAAAGGGAATGCGAAACAGATAGGATATGATTTGCAAGGTTCATTGGCAATGGATGAGAAAGGAAACTTTGGGTGCCTTAGCCCAAAACTTGGCAACAAGTGAGAAGATATACTCCACTTATGATAGCAATATTGATACAAACTTAACGCATTTAGAGGAGTTGGTTCAAAGAACTAAATACATACGAGAAAATTATAAGTTTGAAAAAGAGTTGGTTGATATTATTGACAGAGAAGGAGATAGTGTAGCCTTAATGAGAGAGTATGAAGCCAATGGTTGGTGCTATCTGATTCGAGCTAAATCAAATCACAAAGTTTACCTGCCTGACGAGGATAGAGAGGTAAAACAAGGAGATTTGGCAAAAGAATTAACGCTAGGAAGCTACCTTAAAACCATTAAATATAAAGTGGATAAAAAGATGCAAAAGGTGAAGATATTTGTCAATGAAATAGAAGTGAATATACGAAGAGATGCCACCAAATCAGTACTTGACGAGGACGGTAAGCGAAAAACTATCTTCACAGCAGGAGAGAGTATTAAGGCAAGGTTTGTGGTGGAGAGATTGGTTGATGAAGACAATAATATTGTTGCCCAATGGATGCTTTTGAGCAATGTTCCCAAAGAGGTCACAGCCACAACTATTGGTACTTGGTATTATCATAGATGGAAAATAGAAAGCTATTTCAAACTTCTAAAATCTTCTGGATTTAATCTTGAAAGTTGGCAACAAGAAACTCCAATGGCTCTGTTTAGAAGACTTCTCGTGGTCTCGTATGCTACATTGTTTGTTTGGAAGATTGAGCGTTCGGAAGAGAAAAATGCTCCTGCTGTTAGAAAGTTTTTAGTGCAACTCTCAGGACGACTTATTGAAAAGAACAAAGAATTTACAACACCTGCTTTACTATCAGGTCTTTGGGTTTTTATGAAGATGATGAATGTTTTAAAGATCTACGATGTTGAATCTCTTTTTGCTTTTAAAGAGCAAATCGGGGATATGATGGGCATGGAACTTTGAGTTGTGTAGAAAGGTATGCCTACGGAGATGGTTCTTGGGAACGTTTCGGTTGCACCTATACTTTTGCCTTGCTCCTACCGAGGGTCACTGCCGTGGGCTACCCTATTTGTTAGTATTGTTTAAATTATTCGCGTGGATACGCTATGGATTGCTCTTTGGGTTTTTTAAGGCGATAGCCTTGAAGCACGTGTCGATTTATTATTTTTTTTGCGTAGCTAAAAAAGTAATACATTGACAGACGTGCCTATATCATTTTTGTTTAGAGTAAGTCATATCGCCAAAGGAACGTTGATACTCCACCTCATTTATGGGGTGGAGTATCAATCATATCCTCAATCTTTTTTCTTATTTCCTCTTCTGTTTCAACCACTTCTTTAAAGCAGACAAGCTTTTCTCGATTGGTATGCAACCATGCCCACGCGATGAGTGCTTTCTCTTTGGTTAGAGTCTCCATATCGCCATCACTATAGTATAGATGTCCTTTTTGGCTACACATCAAAATGCGGCCCTCTTTGTTTTTGAACAATGGCACACCTGTATAGAGTTCTCGAATCCATTGGATGAAGCTGTTTAGGTCAATTAGGTTTTTTTTGAAGTGGAATGTAACGGCTTGTACGCTCCTACTGGGCTTAAACTCATCAAAATAGATAGGTTTTTCAACAGTTCCTATGTTTTTGATTTCTATATCTGTAAATTTATTGATGTCAGTGACAGCTTGGCTAAGTACCTTGATTTTAAAATTAGAATAAGTCCTAAAGCTCTTTGGAACTTCAAGATTTTCCATGAGTTCAGATATATTGAATTTTCTTTCTCCAAATTTTTGGTGCTCTTTTAGAAGTAAGTAAATTCGCTTAGAATATTCAGATTTCATTTGCACCAAGTGCCGTATATCAGCAGATACCCACTGCTTTAGCTGTAGTAGGTAAGGCTTCATGCGTTTGTCAAATCTATAGGTAATCACCCCTTTATCGTAGCCAAAATAAGAAAACCATGAGAGGATTTCCCACTTATCTTCATTTGTTTCTATTTTTAATACCTTACCCATAAGGCTTTCAACAGTAGCTTTTAATCGGCTAGGTACAACCTCACGACCTAATTTGACGGATAATTGCTTACTTGTGATGGTGTAGTCTCTAAAGTCTTTATCCTCTAGTGTAATCTCTGTGAGCAGAGAAAACACCAAATCCGTCTCTGTTCTTGAGAGAGAATATTTACCACTGATAAGGGTCGGAGATTGTCTAAAATGATGTCTGTTTGAGAGTCCATTTTCCATGAGTATTATCCTTTGAATTTATAGTGATATTATACCCTATATTACCTTAACGTATATAGGTAATAGTTCACCGACGAAAAGTAATAGTTCACCGACGAAAAGTAATAGTTCACCGACGAAAAGTAATAGTTAGCTTTTTTTGAAGTGCTTTGAACCCCCATGAGAGCATGGTTTGCGAGGATTTGAAAATCGCCTCACAGCTCTTTACAGCTTTTACAGTATAGGTCTGTAGAAAAAAGCACTCTCTAATGAAGAATTTCGCACAGCTCAATTTCTTCTATTCAAATGGATGTCTGCGACGCTAGGATAGGGCGATTTTCAATCGCGTTAAATTGATACCTCCTAGGGTCGGTATCAACGAGGGTAGAGCAGGTGAGTTTTTATTCAAACTCACCTCGCCTTATCAAGAGCAAGAGCAAGAACAGCCAATAAATAAGAGCAGGTGAGTTTTTATTCAAACTCACCTCGCCTTATCAAGAGCAAGAGCAAGAACAGCCAATAAATAAGAGCAGGTGAGTTTTTATTCAAACTCACCTCGCTATGCCCAACTTCCAAACATTCAAATTTAGTTTTTCAATTAGCATGATAAGTTTGATAACGATGTAGAGCATTCTATGGGTTTAAATGTGGTTGAGGGAGATTTCTCGCCATGTTAAGCGATTTTAGGTGGAAATGTACGGATTGAGTGTTTTTAGGGCTTAAAATGGCTTATTTGAGGGCTTTTTCTGAAATATGGCATACCCTAGCTTATTTATCAAACTCCGTAAGCCTATAAAATATATACTAATTATAGGGTTATATAGTCTATATATAGTATATATAAGGTATATAATAGGGTTATTACAATATAATATATATATAAACATAAAGGACACAATATGGCACAGATTAATTTTACAGTATCAGACGAGCTAAAGGCAGAGATGGACAAGGCACAGGTAATGAGTGGGGCAGATAATAAGCCACAGTTCCTTGAACAGATGGTACAGGCACTCACTTTAGCCCAAGCCAATGCGATTGATACAGATATAGACCTTAGCAAGTACGAAGCAGTCAACAACAGCACTAAGACAGCGTTGCATGAGGCATTCAAGCATATCCTTACCACGATTGACGCTAATTTTTCAGCGACCAAGCAAGATGCAGTTTATGTCACGTTGGAGAAAAAAGCACTTATTGCCAAAGAAAAAGCCTTTGATGTACAGTTGGCTAAGGTCACAGCCGATGCCAAGAACCTAATTGAGGTAGCCAATGCCAAGAGTGTTGAACTCATCGCCACAGCTCAATCTGATGCAGCTCTAGCGAATGAGTCCAAAGCCAAAATTGATATAAAGCTTGTAGAGGTTAGCAAAGAACTTGAAACCATGAGCCAAGTTGCTAACCAAGTTGAGTTCATTAGCACGGAGAACAAAGAGCTTAGAGCTTCTATGTCAGCAATAGCCGATACTCATAATGCAGAGGTTCAGAGCCTATCAGATAAATTGACCACGACTACAGGTGAACTCACGTTGGCTACTCAATCAATATTCAAGGCAGAGATTGAGGGTAAGGCTAAAGATGCCGAAATAGCTAGGCTGATGGAGCAGTTAGCCGTAAGAGATGCAGAAGTGGCTAGTGGTAGGGTTACGTTGGCAGAGGTGCAAGGTCAGTACCAAAGAGCCGTTGGTAAGTTGGAGGTGTTGGAGAGGGGTGAGAAAGTAGTAGGTATCAAAAAGATAAATGATAAAACCAATCTTTTTACTGAGGAATAAGAGATTAGGAAAATCCCTACTCATGCACCTTGCAAATTTTTGCATCGTGTTTCCACTATAATCTCCTCATGACTATAGTATAAAGCAAACGAGTCCGACTCTTCTCGATATAATTTGAGCAGTTGATAGTACATGCTCTTCTTTGGTTCGCTCTTTTTTAAGTAGTACCCATATCAATTTGAGTAGCTTTTAATATTATTCACAAAATCTCTCGGAGAGCAAGGCTGACCCAAGTCCCACCTCCTACGGAGATGGTTCTTGGGAACGTTTCGGTTGCACCT
>JAUZSQ010000003.1 GCA_030949325.1 Sulfurovum sp. | reverse complement strand
AAAATACAGGTTCGAGAGAGTGGCTTGGTCTGACAAACTGTAAAATATAGTCATCTTCATACAAAACCTCTACATCAAAGTCAATAGGGGCTACGACTTTCTTTTGTGCTTCTACAAACATATAACCGATACTATCACCCTCTCTCTATCTTGAAAGAAGTCTTGAGTATCTTCTTGTCATTGACCAAGACAAGCCCATCACGAATCAGCTTCTCTACTTGATTACGGCTAACATCCAATTGCTTAGCCAAGACTTTGTCTATACGCCCTCCTCACTGCTACTTATAAAACTATTCATCATTCGCTTCAAAAACCTCTTCATTTTTAAGATACTTCTGTTGTACCCACCCTTGGCTTAGACCCCAAAGCCACCTTACACCATACAGGATGTTTCCAAGCCAGATAATAGCGTTCTTTTCAGGTGCTTTATCTAAATCCTTTGCGTAATACCGAATACAACCCATATTTTCTACCACATCACCCACAGAAGCAAAAGTAGCAATCTTCTTAGACTTCTCATCAGCCTCAGTATGAAGCATCAACATCTGACACTTCTTAGGCAAATCCACAGTCAACCGCGAAGGCAATATCCCCTCATCACCTGCCACAACACCCATACTCATCACTATCATACTAGCTATTAGCTTTTTCATATTTATCCTTTTGGACTATTATAACATTTTAACGCTTCCTAATCTTCTTAGCCAAAGCATACGCCAAATCCACTGGTACAGCATTCCCCACCATCTTGTACCCTGCCGTCAAATTCTTGTAATAAAAAATATGCCCATCAGGAAACGATTGCACCCTTGCACATTCTCTAATGCTCAATCTCCGATAAAGATGTTCATTGCCTTCTACAAATTTGCGCTTGTCTTTTCCACCATTCCATCTTGGGAGCTGAGGGGTGAAGTGGTGCGTGTCGTCCTCCTGCTTGAATGGTAAAAGAAGGCTCATCCCATGCCCTCACACGATTACGAGACATAAACATAGAAGAAAATCCCCCCACCATATATTCATGATTAGCTATAGTACATTTATCATCATTACTATACGTTTTATCTATCGCAGGAAGCACAGAGTCTTTCAAATCCCAAATAATATCTTTCAAGAAATACTTTTTATCCAAAGGCTTAGGAAATTCAAATTTTATCTTTAAATCTTTTCTAAAGCCCACAAAAATACCCTCTTTCTATCTTGTGCCACCCCATAATCCTTAGCATTTAGCATCTCAAAAGGCAAATCATGCCCACTCTCAATAATAAAATGATTTTGATATTTTCCAAAGCTCCTCAGAATGACGAGAAGCCAAACATGCACCCGATACATTTTCGGCCAAGAAAAACAAAAGTATCCCTATTATGGACATAGAAGAGTGCATAAAACTGTTAGGTAGGATTTGGCTTTACCATCGGACGAAAGAAGGTTAGGACTGCAATGAAGCTCATGGGTATCATCGCCTTATATCCGAAGCCTAAGACAACCATAGCCAATAAAGAGCATCAGAAATATCCATATTTATTGAAGGCATTTAAGAATGATAAAAATCAAGTGGTTATTGATAAACCCAATCAAGTTTGGAGTACCGATATTACCTATATCAAATTGGACAAAGGCTTTGTCTATTTGGATGCAGTCATTGATTGGAACACCAAAAAGATACTCTCTTGGAAGCTCTCAAATACGATGGATGTATCACTCACAACTGGGGTACTGAAAGAAGCTTTGGAGCAGTATGATAAACCTGAGATATTTAACACAGACCAAGGTTCTCAATATACAGCAAAAGAGCATATTCAAATATTAGTTGATAACAATATTTCTATTTCAATGGATGGAAAAGGAAGAGCGACTGACAATATTGTAATTGAACGATTTTGGAGGTCACTTAAATATGAAGATGTTTATCCTCAAAGCTACTCGACCATCAAAGAAGCTAGAACGGGGATAGGAAAGTATATCAATATTTACAACACAGAAAGACTTCATCAAACTTTGGACTATGCTACTCCTGATGAAATGTATTTTAAAGGGGTGAATAATCAGGTATTTCAGAGTAGGGAAATGTTACTAGATGTAGCATCCTGAGGTGGTATAAGGAATTGGATTTTATTGGTCTTGACTTTGGGGTACATTTTAGATATCCGATATTTCAATATTACTAGCACTTCTAAGGTCGGAGGGTAAACCTATAAAACTCCATACTCCTGCTACGACATTAGTATTACAAGTAGCTTACATACTCTAGGCGTTCCATCAAAGTAAAGTTTTCGCTAATGCTGTTCATTGTTGTAAGATAGGTACGTAATATCACTCGTCATCTAAAGCTCTCAGTCCGTTACACTCAACTTATGTACTTCAGTGCATAGTGATTGAACCTAATAATACCCCATCACGATTGACTCTCCATCGAAATGCTAATTTATGGAGTAGAGGTTTTTCAGTGTAGCTAAATACGCTATTAATACGTTATTATTATAACAATACCTTCGCCAAAATGAAAATGAGCATATTTTGAAAAGTTCAAACCCCGTAAATAGGAGGGTTAGAGAAGAAGAAAATAGCTATTTTTTAGTAAAAATACAAATTGGCTAAGGTATTGGTTAAACGATTAGCTGAGATTTTTAGTATATTGTTTTCATCAATTTTATAAATACTTTTATTCGCTACATAAATCTCTTGTATCTCAAAAGTATTTTGATTTATCACTTGTAAATTCTCATCTACAATCGCTAAACTTGGCTCAACAAGTAGCGATAAGAAGGTATAAAGTTCAGACCATTCGCCTTTGTTAAATCCCATGCTCAAACTCCTCTAATCGTGCGTACATATATTTTGCCAATTCTTCTATGACTGGAATGGATACAGAATTTCCTAACTGTTTATATTGCTGTGTTTCGCTTACTTTAGGAGGAAAAGAGAAAAGTATCTTTGCCATTTTCTATAAAGGCATAATCTTTTAAAACCTTGTAGCCTTGCCCATTCTCTAGGGGTCATTACTCTAATGCCTTGATTGTTAATAGGTGATTGTTTAGACCCATACATAATGCCGTAATATTCGGGTTTTTCTTGTATAATGAGATTTCTCTCTTTACCACTTCCCTGTGGCTAAAATGGTATTGGATATAGGATTCTCTCCACTATTGACTACTTTAAACCCAAAACCATTGCCTTTTGCTTGATGTTTAGCCTTGTGCTTTTCAAGTGTTCTGATATATTGCTCTGATAAATAATATTTAGCTGAGACATCCTCTTCTAACAACTCATAGACATTATTAAAAATAGGTTTTTCTTTTTTGGTGGGTAATTCATTAAAGGCTATAATTATTCGGTACTAAATCATTTTTAAATCCCATAATATAGTGCGTGTTCTTTTTGAGGCAGTCCAAAATCTACGGTTTTTCTGAGAAAGATTTGGCATTATACGTTAATTCTCCATCCAACCTCATCCACCCCAACAATCTTATAGCCTAATTCTTTTGCCAAAGTATCTATAATGATTTTAAAAAGGTCTTTCCCTTGTCATGCCCCTCAAAAGCCCCTCAACATTTTCTAATAAAAATGTTTTAGGTTTTGTTCTTTTTAAAATATCAGCCACATCAAAAAATAGTGTCCCTCTTGTCGTATCTTCAAAACCTTTTTTAGCCCCTGCAATAGAGAAAGATTGACAAGGAAATCCTGCAAGTAAGACATCATAATCTATATTTTGGACTTTTTCTTTAAATGCTTCACTTGTTACATCGTTTTGGGGATTTTCTCCATAGAGATGCTCGTAAGTCATACACGCGTATTTGTCAATTTCTGCTGATAATATATTGGTAAATTTATCTGTAAGTTCAAAACCTCGTCTTATGCCACCGATACCACAAAATAGGTCTAGGGTTTTATACTTCCTATCTCTCAATATCATCCCTATCCCAACGGTCGGGGTCTAAAAAGGTGTCATCATGTATGTGCTTGAAAGAGGCTTTGAACATTTTGAAGGCATCTTTGTTTTTGGATTCTATGTCTGCTAACCATGCTTTCATCGAAGCTCTTGCGTGGGGCATTTTTACGTCTTTGAGCATGGCAGGACAGGATTCGTCTCCTATGAGTTCTAGGTTGTTCTCTTGGGCAAAGGCTAAAAGTTGAGACTCTCTGGTTTGGATAAGGGGGCGTATGAGGTGGAATCCTCGACTCGTTTTGTAGATGGGGGCTAAGGCTCTCATGCTTCCGTTGTAGAACATATTCATAAAAAAGCTCTCCACCGTATCATCAAAATGGTGTCCTAGGGCTACTTTGTTGAAGCCATTATCCTCAGCAAAAGAGTATAATGCCCCTCGTCTCATACGTGAAAAATAGCTACAAAAAGAAGAATTCTCACGAATAGCATTTTGAGATATATCAAAGATATTGGTCTCATAGACCGTATGCTTTATCTCATATTTTTCACAATGCTGGGTCAAGGCATGGTATTGCTCTTGTGGCATACCATAGCTAATCGTACAAGCTTCAAATTCAAAATAAAAAGGGGCATGGCGTTGCATATGTTTGAGTGCGTGGACTAAAGCCAGTGAATCTTTGCCACCACTTAGCCCTACGAGTATCTTGTCACCCTCGCTTATGAGCTTAAATTCACCATTGGTTTGTCCTATGACACGCAGGAGTCTTTTACTCATAGGCAAGGTTTTACCTTTGCTTCGTCTTAGCGTATCTTGGTCTTTAGACTTCAATAGCATCCACCATAGACAAGATGAAATCAGCAGAAATCTTAGCAGAAGACTCTAAAAAATGCTTCAAAATTAAAACTCGCATCCATATCTGCTGAATCAGAAATGGCTCTGAGGATAAAGAATGGTATCTCCAAAGAAGAACAAACCACAGCCACAGAAGCCCCTTCCATCTCCAACGCCGAGGCTTTGAAGGTATCTCCTATCCATGTTTTTCGTGCTTCATTGGCAACAAACTGATCCCCTGTGGCAATGATACCCTCTTTGAGTGTGAGACCTTTGGCTTTGGCTACTTCTTTGGCTATATTTCTTAAGGTAATATCCGTAGGGATACAGACCTCTCCCTCAGGTACAAATCCATAAGGATGTCCAAAGGCTGTAATGTCTAAATCATGCTGACATAAGCCATTGGCAATAATCAAATCACCAATTTGGAGGTCATCAGAAATGGCTCCTGCTACACCTGAAAAGAGAAGCGTATCACATCCAAACTTTTCTATGAGTATCGTAGCCGTCAAAGTGGCAAAGACTTTACCTATCTTGGAATAGGCAACGACAACTTCTTGTCCATTATAGACACCTTCATAGTAGGTATTGGACGCATAAACAGACTTTTTGAGATTGCTAAGTTTGGCTACAATAGGTGCAACTTCTTCGGGCATAGCACCCATGATGGCAATCCTAGACATCAAGAGCCTTTATCGCTTCTATCGTCGCTTCAAGTGAAGCCATATCAGAGACATTGAAATGAGGTTTTTTCGTGGCTTTACGGTTGAGACCTTTGAGCACATTGCCATGACCAAACTCGATATAACAATCTACATCATCGTCAATATTTGCCATAGACTGTTTATAAGTACAGGTTTTACCAGCTGTTGAGGCAATAAATCTAAGGCTTCGGCTTTGGTATTGTAAGCTTTTGCTGTGACATTAGAAATCACAGGAGCTATAAAATGCTCTTTGAGCATCGCTTTGAGTTTGGCTTCAAGAGGAGCAGAGGCAGACTCCAAAAGTGGACAATGTGATGCTACAGACATATCAAGTAACATAGCACGTTTGGCTTTGGCTTCTTTGAGTACGGGTACGAGTGTCTCTAGGTCTGCTTTAATACCTGCGATAACGATTTGTCCATCGGCGTTGTAATTGACTGCCCACACTTGTTTGCCCTTGGCTCTTTGTGCTTCACAAACAGCTTCTACAGCTTCATCGCCTAGCCCTAGACATACGAGCATTCCTACTTCTTGCTTGGCACAGGCTTCTGCCATAAGTTGACCTCGTAAATTGACCAAGGTTACGGCATCGAGTGCATCTAAAGCCCCAGAGGCTACCAAGGCAGTAAACTCACCCAAAGAATGCCCCATAGTAAGTACAGGTGTAATATTTGTAGCATCTACAAAAAGCTTATGAGCCATCGCTCCTACGAGTAATATCGCAGGTTGTGTATATTCTGTTTGTTTGAGTTGTAGGTTTTCTTGAAAAAGTAATTCAGAAAAATCAATCCCCGTTTTGATACTTGCATCTATAAGCATCTTTTTGGCTACTGCTGAATGGTTAAAAAAATCTTGTCCCATACCCATTGATTGAGACCCTTGACCTGGAAATAAAAATGCACATCGTACTGACATAGTTGTCCTTTTATAGTATAAATTCGTAAAGACATTCTACCTAAAGGAGTTTAAAATGAGTCAAAGAGGGGTTTGGTAACGGGTTTTATAAGAGATAAATACCAAGTGGTATTTATCCTAGAGAGACAGAGTGCTAGTTAGTGACAACCACAGCCTGTTCCACATGATTCACCATCTGATGCTTTACCACCGATGACACCTGAAGTGATTTCATCTACTGTAGCTACTCTTGATGACAAGATTTTGACAGAAAACATCAAATCTTTACCTGCTAAAGGATGGTTAAAATCAATACTTACTTCTTTGTCATCAAATGAAGTGACAATCACTTGTGTTTGCTGTCCATCTTCACCTTTACCATAAAGTGTCATACCTTCTTCAAGCTCTACACCTTCAAACTGGTCTCGAGGGAGTGTTTGTTTCGCTTCTTCATTCATTTCACCATAAGCATCTACTGCTGGAACCATGATATCACCTTCTTCATCTATATTCATACCTACTAAAGCACTTTCAAGACCTGTAATGATTTGTTTTTTACCCATGATGAATTCTAAAGGGTTTTGACCTTTATTCGTATCAACGACTTCTGTTGTCCCTGCTTCTTTGACTTCGTACTCGATACCTACTACACATTTTTCATTTTGAATTGTCATGATTGACTCCTATATATTAAAATTTACGTTATTCTATCTAAGAAAGCTTAAATAAAATAATAGTATTATTAGAGATAAAGGAATTATTTATGAGTATTTTAGAAAAGTTAACCAATCAGATGCAAGGGACTATCGAATCGGCTGTCTCTTTGTCCTTGCATAACAAAAATCAAGAAGTCACCCCTTTGCACCTCTTGTGGGCATTGCTTAGTCATTCTAGCAGTATTTTACATCAAGCACTCAACAAGATGAATGTCGATAAAGCCGTCAATAGAACTTGAAACCAAAAGTCTTGCCAATGCCTTGCCTAGCGTCTCCTCTTTGGTCAAAGAAAATATTAAAATCGGTCAATCTCTTCTGCGTAGCTTGGAAAATGCAGAAGGTTTGATGGCTAGTAATGGTGACCAATACCTTGCTGTAGATGCGTGGTTGATTGCCAATGTGGGTGAAGATTTTATTACACAAACTTTGGGTAAGTATCTGGATTTGCGTGAATACAAGAAAACGTTGGAGAGTATTCGTGGAGGCAAGACGATAGAGAGTCAATCAGGGGATGAAACCTTGGAAGCCTTGGCAAAGTATGCGATAGACCTCAACCAAAAAGCCTTGGATGGCTTACTTGACCCCGTGATAGGTAGAGATGAAGAAGTACAACGTATGATGCAAATCCTCATACGCAAAACCAAAAATAATCCTATCCTCATTGGTGAACCTGGTACTGGAAAGACGGCTATTGTAGAAGGCTTGGCACAGCGTATTGTCAACAAAGAAGTGCCATTGAGCTTACAAAATATGAGAGTGATGAGCCTTGATATGAATAGCCTTATCGCAGGAGCCAAATACAGAGGAGAGTTTGAAGATAGACTCAAATCCGTCATAGATGAGGTCAAAGAGTCTGCGAATATTATCTTGTTTATTGATGAGATACATACCATTGTAGGAGCAGGAGCATCCGAAGGTGGCAATGATGCAGCCAATATCCTCAAACCTGCTTTAGCGCGTGGAGAATTACATACTATTGGGGCTACTACGCTCAAAGAATATCGTAAATATTTTGAAAAAGATACAGCCTTACAGCGTCGTTTTCAGCCTGTCAAAGTCGAAGAGCCTAGTATCAATGAAGCCTTACAAATCCTTAGAGGTATCAAATACAAGCTCGAAGCACATCATAATGTTACCATTACTGATACAGCCTTAGTCTCTGCTGCGAAGTTGTCTGATAGATATATCACCGATAGATTTTTGCCTGATAAAGCCATTGACCTTATAGATGAAGCTTCAGCAGAACTCAAAATGCAAATCGAATCTGAACCCAAAGACTTATCAAAAGCCAAAAGAGAGATAAGCACACTCCAAGTCGAACGTGAAGCCCTTAAGATGGAGGAGCGTGACAAAAATACCTTACGCATAGAAGAGATAGGCAAAGAATTGGCAGACCTTGATGAAAAGCGTACACTCTTGCAAAACCAATTTGACAATGAAAAAGCCGTCTTTACGGATATTGCACAAATCAAGATGGATATTGATGCACTCCAAACCCAAGCGGAACAAGTCAAACGTGAAGGAGACTTCAACAAAGCAGCCGAGATAGAATATGGTCAAATACCAGAGAAAGAAAAAGCTCTCTTAGGCTATGAAGACAAATGGACAATAATGATGTCTGAGGGAACACTACTCAAAAACTCAGTCGATGAAGAGATGATTGCCAGTATCGTGAGCCGTTGGACAGGTATTTCAGTCTCCAAAATGCTTCAAGGTGAAAAAGCAAAGATTCTAGCGATTGAGAGTATCTTACAAGAAGAAGTTGTAGGACAAGAAGAAGCACTCAAAGCTGTAGCACGAGCGATTAAGCGTAATAAAGCAGGGTTAAGTGACATCAACAAGCCTATAGGGAGTTTCATG
The DNA here is from genome assembly GCA_030949325.1 of Sulfurovum sp. GTDB lineage: Bacteria > Campylobacterota > Campylobacteria > Campylobacterales > Sulfurovaceae > Sulfurovum. Next base: position 22,654 of record JAUZSQ010000003.1, on the reverse strand, counting down.
TTCTTAGGGACCTACAGGTGTGGGCAAGACCCAAGTAGCCAAAACTCTAGCAAAGTTTCTTTTTGATTCAGAAAAAGCCTTGATTCGTATAGATATGTCCGAATATATGGAAAAACACGCCGCTTCAAGACTCGTCGGAGCACCTCCAGGATATGTAGGCTATGACGAAGGGGGACAACTCACCGAAGCAGTAAGACGAAAGCCCTATTCTGTCGTACTCTTTGATGAAATCGAAAAAGCCCATCCTGATGTCTTTAATACCTTATTGCAAGTACTTGATGATGGACGCTTAACAGACAACAAAGGGGTTACGGTAGATTTTAAAAATACGATTATCATCATGACTTCGAATATCGCCTCAGATAAGATTATGAGTATTACGGATAAGGAGGCGAGAAAAGAAGCTGTCAACGAAGAACTTAAACGCCATTTCAAGCCAGAGTTTCTCAATCGTCTTGATGACCAAGTGATTTTTAATCCTTTGGACTTGAAAGCCATTACGCGTATTGTAGATATATTACTACAAGGGATTCAAGCCAAATTATCACAACGTGATGTCACCCTCTCTTTGAGCCTAGAGACCAAAGCCTATATCGCCCAAGTGGGATTTGACCCTCTGTATGGAGCTAGACCACTCAAACGGGCTTTGTATGAAGTCATAGAAGATAGGTTAGCCGAACTCATACTAGAAGATAAGATAGTAGAAGGCTCTGTTGTCGATGTTGATATGCTAGAGGGAGAGATACAAGTCAAAATAAGCTAAAATAAGTAAAAATAATTATTAGGATAACTATGACACACACTATCAAAGATTTTATTAGCAAAGATTCCTCTTCTGGGATTTTGCTTATCATCATTACGGTCTTGGCATTGATATTACAAAACTCTGCTTTTTCTACGCTTTATAATGGATTTTTACATACCCCTGTTGAGATACGTTTTGGAGGGCTACATATAGCCAAACCTCTTTTACTGTGGGTCAACGATGGTCTTATGGCAATTTTCTTTTTTGTCATAGGGTTAGAAGTCAAGCGTGAAGTGATGGAAGGTCATCTCTCCACGGTTGCCCAAGTGACCTTACCTGCTATCGCAGCTGTAGGGGGGATGCTTATTCCTGCGTTGTTCTTTATTGCGTTTAACCGTGGTGATGAGTTTGCTATGAGTGGCTGGGCTATTCCAACAGCTACGGATATTGCTTTTGCCTTGGGTATCTTGTCTCTTTTGGGTAAACGTGTACCCGTCTCTCTCAAAATATTTCTCATGGCATTGGCGATTATTGATGACCTTGGGGCTATTGTGATTATCGCCCTCTTTTATACAGCCGAACTCTCCACTACATCTATTTATGTAGCAGGAGGATCACTATTCATACTTTTTGCTATGAATCGTATGAAGGTAGCCAAACAATCTTTTTATATCATCATAGGTATTATATTATGGATTTCTGTACTAAAATCAGGGGTACATGCTACTTTGGCAGGGGTTGCACTAGCCTTTATGATACCTTTGTATTCAAAAGATGAAAAAGGAAAGACTTTTTCTATGGCACACAATATGGAACACAACTTACATTATTGGGTAGCTTTCTTTATCCTTCCTCTTTTTGCTTTTGTCAATGCAGGGGTAGATTTGAGAGGTATTTCTCTAGACGAAATGGCTGGTGGTGTCCCTTTAGGAATTATGCTAGGACTCTTTCTTGGTAAGCAAATCGGTGTATTTGGATTTTCATGGGTGGCTATCAAGATGGGGATTGCTACACTGCCCAAAGGTGCCAATTGGGTCACACTCTATGGTGTATCGGTTTTAACAGGAATAGGGTTTACCATGAGTCTTTTTGTTGATACATTAGCCTACAATGATACGCAAGTCTTTCATTATGCAGATAAATTGGCTATTTTGCTGGGTTCATTGTTTTCTGGAGTTTTAGGATATGTGATTTTGAAGATGGCTACGAAATCTGATACTACTCATCCTAAGGACGAAAATGCCAAATGATGATTTATTAAAGATTTTATTTGATACTAAAATAGAATTAGAAAAAACGCTAAACCTTAGTCACGAAGAGATAAAAGAAGAAGCTTTACTCTATTTCAAGAAAAATAAAAAACGTATTTTTGAAACTTTTATAGAAAATAAAAAAGACAAAAAGCAACTATGCTTAAGTGCAGGAGCAAGTGGTGCAGGGAAAAGTGAATTTGTCAAAATATTAAATGCACAACGACAACTCAATATCATTGATACTGATGAAATTAGAAAACTTTTTCCTTACTATAGTGGAGAGAATGCTGACTTATTTCAACAAGCTTCTATCAAGACCGTTGAATATCTGATTGATAACTGCTTTTAAGCATAACTACTCTTATATCTTAGATACCAATTTAGCCAACTTTTCTGTAGCGAATAAAAATATAGAAAGGGCATTAAAGCGTGACTATTCAAATAGAAATATATTTTATCTATAGAAACTATGAAGCCTGCAAAGAACTCACCCAAATCAGAGAAAAAAATGAAGCACGAAAAGTACCCAATGAAATTTTCAATAAAAAAGCTTCAGGTTCACTAGAAACATTCGAACAGCTAATTATTCATTATACGGATAATCCCAATGTATCTTTGAGTATCATAGATTTAGATAAAAATGAAATTATCAATACCAAAGTATTACTAATAGAGAGGATAGAAAGCTATAGTAAAGCTTTGGAGGAGTATCTAAGATAGCAATATCATAGCAAAAAATATATAAAGCCCCCTTACGCTATAATCTCCTATATTATACACAGAGGAAAAACCATGAGCCAACCCACCGAAAAGACATCAACTAAATACAACCCAAAAGAAGTAGAAGACAAATATTATAAGATATGTGAAGACAGAGGCTATTTTGAAATTGATGGAAATCAAGAGATTCAAGAACTAGGAGATGATGGGAAGATTAAGACCTTTTCTATCATGATGCCCCCTCCCAATATCACAGGAAGCCTACACATCTGGTCACGCCCTTGACTTTTACACTTCAAGATATTATTACGCGTTACAAGCGTATGGACGGATATAAGACTCTTTGGCAATCAGGGACTGACCATGCAGGGATTGCGACGCAAAATATCGTGGAAAAACAACTCATAAAAGAAGGTACGAGCAAAGAAGCACTTGGGCGTGAGAAATTTGTAGAACGAGCATGGCTTCAAAAAAAGACCTCTGGAGGCAATATCGTCCACCAAATGCGAAAACTAGGTGTCACTCCTGCGTGGAAACGAGAACGATTTACACTAGATGCTGGGCTTAAAGAAGCAGTCAAAGAGGCTTTTGTTTCTTTGTATAATGAAGGTCAAATTACCCAAAATACCTATATGGTAAACTGGTGTACACATGATGGAGCATTGAGCGATATTGAAGTGGAACATGAAGAAGTACATGGTAAATTTTATACCATGGTCTATAAATTTGCCGATGGAAGTGGAGCTCTTGAAGTAGCCACGACACGACCTGAGACCTATTTTGGAGATACGGCGATTATGGTACATCCTGATGATGAACGCTATGCTAACATCGTAGGCAAAGAAGTATTATTGCCCCTAAGCGATAGAAAAATCAAAGTCATTACAGATAGCCATGTAGATAGGGAAGTAGGCACAGGTGTGGTTAAAGTCACTCCTGCCCATGACCAAAACGATTATGCTGTAGGAAAACGCCATGATTTGGAGTTCATTAAAGTTTTTGATGAAAAAGGGATTTTAAATGACTATTGTGGAGAATTCGCAGGACTAGAACGCCTAGAAGCCCGTCCTATTATCGTCAAAGCCCTTGAAGATGCTGGTCATATCGTGAAGATTGAAGAGCATATTCATCAAGTAGGACATTGCTATAGATGTAAAAATATCGTAGAACCATTCATCTCTACACAATGGTTTTTGAGTAACGAAATGGCTCAAAATTCTATAGACAAAACCAAAGAAAAAAACAATTTCCACCCCAAACATTGGATAAATTCTTATACAGCGTGGATGGATGAGCTTCGTCCTTGGTGTATTTCTCGTCAATTGTGGTGGGGGCATAGGATTCCTGTATTTACTTGTACGGACTGTAATCATACTTGGGCAGACAAAGAAGATGAGCCAGAAGCGTGTCCTAAATGTACGTCCAAAGCGATGACACAAGACCCTGATGTCCTAGATACTTGGTTTAGCTCTGCGTTATGGGCGATGAGTCCATTAGGTTGGGGAAACAATGGCGAATTATCAGACCTCTATAATGACTCTGATATGGCTGATTTTTATCCCAATTCTTTGCTCATTACTGGTTTTGATATTATGTTCTTTTGGGTTGCAAGAATGATGATGATGGGCGAACACTTTAGCAAAGAATTGCCATTTAAAGACATCTATATGCACGCATTAGTAAGAGATGAAACAGGTGCAAAGATGAGTAAATCTAAAGGCAATGTCATAGACCCTCTTGATATGGTTGAAGCACATTCTGCTGATATTATTAGATTTACTTTAGCTTATTTGGCAGTTCAAGGGCGAGATATTAAGCTCGGAGAAAAGAACCTAGAGCAGTTTAGAAACTTCACCAACAAGCTTTATAATGCCACGAATTATCTTCAACTCAATCATGATACTTTCCCTGATTTGAAAGACATAGAAATCAAAACCCCTCTTGGGAAATGGATGTTTAGTCGCTTTAGACTGACTAATATTATAATTAGAAAGAAAATAGATAGTTATAAATTTGATGAAATGGCAAAAGTACTCTATACTTTTGTATGGAATGAATTTTGTAATTGGGGTATTGAATATTCTAAAGCTGATAAAGAAAGTATTATAGAATTAGGAGCAATATTCAAAGAAACGCTTAAAATGATAAGCCCTATTATGCCATTTATTGCTGACCATCTTTATCATAAACTTAGTGGAACAACACTTGAAGATAAAGATAGTAAATCCTTGATGATTATGAAATACCCTAATTATACATTCAATGACTCTGATAATATTGATGAAATAGATAGTAAATTTGATATTCTTCAAGAAGCTATTATATCTATTAGAAGAGCAAAGGTTATAATTGATATGGGTAATTCTAAAATTCCTAAAGCATATATCAAGTTTGGCACTAATTTAGTATTGGATATGGACTTTGCTAAACCATATATTCAAAAACTTGCTAAAGTAGAAGATATAGAATTTATTGATACTAAAGTTCCTAATTCTATTACCGATGTAAGTAGTAACCTTGAAGTCTATCTACCAACAGGCGAAATAGATATGCAACCCATCATCAACAAACTCACAAACCAAAAGAACAAACTAGAAAAAACGGTGATGAAGCTAAGTAATATGCTAAACAATGAAAGATTTGTGGCTAATGCACCTGCTGAGGTTTTGGAGAAGAATAGAAAAGAGTTGAGTGATGCTGAGGGGAAGATGGAGAAGGTTTTGAGTGAGTTGAGAGGGTTTGAGGGGTAAGCTGTAGGGTGCTGTTTTCAACGCACCTTTAAATATTATTTAAAATCCGAATTTTTTCTTTATGCGAAGTGATGGTGCGTTGAAAACAGCACCCTACAACACTCCTGCATGGGAATGCATACGAGAGGTAATTAATTCTAGGGTATAATAAGTTAAAAATAAAGGCTATAAAATGAAAACGCTTAATATAGAAATTAATGATAGTGTTTATGAGCATATATTATTTTTTCTTCAAAATCTTCCTAAGGGTATGGTGAAAATATCAAAACAGATAGAGCAAAGTAAAATCATAGAACTTAGTACCAAGGAAAAAGTAGAAGAGCTATTTAAAACTAAAAGTAGTGAACCTTTTAAAGAGATACAAGACCCTATCGCGTGGCAAAAAAGTATGCGTGATGAGTGGGAATAATGTTCTGATAGATAGTAATATCATTCTATTGATGAAGTTTTTGAAGAAGACAAAAGCTATTATATCTCACTGATTACCTATATGGAAATTCTCTCTTATAATTTTACTTCTAAAAATGAAGAAGGCTTTATCAAAAATCTTCTTTCTCTTTTTGAAGTAATTGATATTTCTAAAGAGATAGCCCAAAATGTAATTTTATTGAAAAAAATGCGTAAGATAAAACTTCCTGATGCAATTATTGTAGCTACAGCTTTAACATTTGATTATACGCTTTTGAGTAATGATAAACAACTTTCTACTATAATCAAAATCCGTAGGGTGCTGTTTTCAACGCACCATCACTTCGCATAAAGAAAAAATTCAGATTTTAAATATTATTTAAAGGTGCGTTGAAAACAGCACCCTACAACACTCCTGCGTGGGAACGAATAGATGAGGTATATAGCAGACATTAAATACCTTGTGATATAATACTAATATTTTAAACAAAGGTATTTTATGCTTCTTTCTGATCGTGTCCAGATACTCTCACCCTCGGTTACTATTGCTATTTCATCACTCGCAAGAGATTTAAAGGCACAAGGTAAAGATATTCTCTCTTTTGCAGCAGGAGAACCTGACTTTGCTACGCCTAGAGGTATTAAGGATGAGGCGATTAAGGCTATCAATGATGGGTTTACCCAATATACGGCAGTTGCAGGGATACCTGAGCTATTGGAAGCTATTGCTATCAAGCTCAAAAGAGACAACAATCTAAGCTATGCTCCTTCTGATATTATTGTGAGTAATGGGGCGAAGCAGTCGCTTTTTAACCTTTTTCAAGCGACGTTAAATCCTGAAGATGAAGTGATTATTCCTGCGCCTTATTGGGTGACGTATCCTGAATTGGTCAAATATGCAGGGGCTGTGCCTGTGAGTATTGATACTAATGAAAGAAGTGGCTTCAAGATTACAGCAGACCAACTCCAAGAAGCGATTACGCCTAAGACCAAGATGCTTATCTTGACCACACCTTCCAATCCTACGGGGTCAGTCTATTCTCACAAAGAGTTAGAAGCTTTGGCTGAAGTGTTGAAGGGAACGGATATTATTGTTGCATCAGATGAGATGTATGAAAAGTTGGTGTATGGTGTGGAGTTTGTGGCATCTGCTAGTATTTCTGAAGATATGTATCAGCGTACCGTGACTATCAATGGATTAAGTAAGTCTGTGGCGATGACGGGGTGGCGTTTTGGGTATTTAGCTACGCCGAACAAGGCACTTATTGGGGCGATGAACAAGCTACAGAGTCAAAGTACTTCCAATATCAACTCTATTACGCAAAAAGCAGCGATTCCAGCACTTTTGGGGAAGGTTGATACCGAAATAGAGAGTATGAGACAAGCCTTTGAGTCTCGTGCTACTGAAGTAGTCGCCTTGTTCAACGACCTTGATGGGCTTTCTGTCCTCAAACCTCAGGGAGCATTTTATCTCTTTGTCAATATCAAAGATATTTCCAATGATTCTATGCAATTTTGTGAAGACTTACTCAAAAGTACAGGGGTAGCCGTTGTCCCAGGTATTGGATTTGGTTCAGAAGGATACTTTAGATTTTCTTTTGCTACGGATATGATTACTATTCGTGAAGGTGTGAGACGTATTGAAAAGTTCTTGAGACAAAAAAGAACGACTATTTTATAATGAGATTGGGCATCCAAAAGCACTTTGGTTTAGATATATGGGGTGATGATAATTTCATTATTGAAGAGGGCTTGATTCATATTAATCATGGGTCTAAGCCTTCTTTGTTGCATATCACAAAAAAGCTAAGAGCAAAAGGCTATAAAGGTCCTTTACTTTTGCGTTTTCCTCATCTGATAGAAAAGCAAATCACAACACTTTTTGATACTTTTGAAACTGCGAGGAAGACCTTTGATTATACAGGTGCATTTCAAGCGGTCTTTCCTCTGAAGGTCAATCAATTTCCCAATTTTGTAGAGTCTTTGATGTCTGTATCTAAAAGCCATCATTATGGACTAGAAGCTGGGTCTAAAGCAGAGCTGATTATTGCGATGACAAAGACTCCTATAGGCTCACCTATTACTGTCAATGGCTTTAAAGACAAAGAAATGATTTCCCTTTGTTTTCTTGCTTCAAATATGGGGCATAATATTACGGTGACTATCGAAGGATTAGAAGAGTTAAAGACGATTATACAAATACACAAAGCCTTTAAACTCTCTATGAAAAATCCACTCTCCCCCAAGATAGGTATGCGTATTCGTTTGCATAGCTCTGGCATTGGTATTTGGGCAAAAAGTGGTGGGTATTCGTCTAAGTTTGGTTTGACTTCTACAGAACTATTGGAAGCCTATGAGATGCTTAGACAAGAGAATTTATTAGAGTATTTGTGGATGGTACATTTTCATATTGGTTCACAGATGGGAGATATAGCCCCTCTGAAAAAAGCCTTACGCGAAGCAGGAAATATCTATGCCGAACTCAAAAAACGAGGGGCTACGTCTTTGGGTGCTATCAATATCGGTGGAGGGTTAGCTGTGGAGTATAGCCAACATGAGGGCAAACAAGAACGTAACTATTCCTTACAAGAGTTTGCCAATGATGTGGTCTATCTCATGCAAGATATTGCCAAAAGTAAAGGGGTCGAAGAGCCTGATATATTTACAGAGTCAGGGCGTTATATCGCAGCTTCTCACAGTGTGTTGATTGCTCCAGTGTTAGAGCTTTTTTCACAAGAGTATCACGAAAAGGGCTTACGTCTCAAAGACATAAACCCCCTCTTATAGAAGAATTGCATGATTTGTATCGCTCGTTAACACCCAAACATGCACGAGAGTATCTCCATGATGCCCTTGACCACATGGAGAGTTTACTTACTTTATTTGATTTGGGTTATATCGATTTAGAAGACCGTTCCAATACAGAGATACTCGTTAATTTGATTATCAAAAAATCTATACTTTTACTCCAATCAGAAGGCAGTGATGAACTCAAAAAACTGCAAGACCGTATCCAAGAAAAATACCTTGTCAACTTTTCTAGCTTTCAATCTTTGCCTGATTTTTGGGGTTTGGCACAGCAATTTCCTATTGTACCGTTGGACAAGCTGGATATTGAGCCTAGCAATCCTGCGAGTATTTGGGATATTACCTGTGATAGTGATGGTGAGATAGGGTTTAATCCTGAGTATCCTCTTTACTTACATGATATTGATGTCAGTAAAGAAGAGTATTTTTTGGGCTTTTTTCTCACAGGTGCGTATCAAGAAGTCTTAGGAATGAAGCATAACCTTTTTACCCATCCTAGTGAAGCACTTATTACCTTTGATGAGCAAGGCGAGTACAAGATAGAGCATATTATCGAAGCCCAAAACCTTATGGATGTATTAGAAGATTTGGACTATGATATACAAAAAATAGATAAAACCCTTCAAAATCGTATCCAAGCCTCAACGCGTATGGATAACGAAGAAAAAGAAGTGCTTTTAAGTACGCTTTATCTTTATTTAAGTGAAAATAGCTATCTTAAGACTATTCAAGCCAATAATGAATAAAGAAGGACAGACAAACTGTGAATATATTTAGCCTCATCAAAGAAGATTTTACCAATGTCAAAAAGAATGACCCTGCACTACACTCTACCTTTGAACTATTTTTTAACTACCCAGGGCTATGGGCATTATTTTTTCATAGAATAGCCCATAAACTCTATAAACTAGGATTGCGTTTTTTACCACGTTTTATCTCTGCTATTGGACAATTTCTGACCGTGATAGACATACATCCTGCTGCACAAATTGGACGAAGGGTATTTATAGACCATGGAGTCGGTGTAGTCATTGGGGAAACGGTTATTATCGGAAATGATGTCATCATCTACCAGCAAGTGACATTAGGAGGGGTAAGTACAAGCAAAGGGAAACGTCACCCTACCCTAGAAGATAACGTAGTCATTGGAGCAGGAGCGAAGATATTGGGCAATATCATTATAGGTCAGAACTCTAAAGTAGGAGCCAATTCTGTTGTGGTCAAAAATGTACCTCCTGATTGTACAGCTGTGGGTATTCCTGCGCGTGTGATTCACAAATCTTCTGACCAAACACCTCTGAGTCACAATAAAATACCAGATATTAACAAAGAGATATTCAAATATCTTATCAAAAGAATAGAATTACTTGAGACTGCCTTGCCTAAAGATAAACAAGCATGTCTTAAAGAGAAGGATGATGCACTAGAAGAAGTCTATAACAGGTTTCTTGATAGTATGGATTAGCCATTTATTTTTGTATTTTAGTCGCTGTAAGAAAGAGATACTGTTTCCCTGTAATCGTTACACGATACTTTTTTTGCTGTAGGTATTTCTTGCAAAACATAATATCACTCAAAAGTAAACCCATCTCAGACATCGCGTAATGAGGGACTTTGGCACCATAGAGCATCTCTCCTCCTATCCATCTACTGTTTGGAAATCCTAAGATAATACTTGAGTTCTCAGTCAGATATTCCTGTACCAAGGACATAAACAGTGTTTTAAAAGCAATGCTAGGGCTTTGTAATGTGCCTATACTGATGAGTGTATCAAATTTGCCTAAACCTAATTGTGCTATATTATTGATATCCTCTGTATAAAAGTACATATTTTTATAGCTCTTAAAACGCTCTTTGGCATCAGTAATAGCACTTTGAGAATGGTCTATACCTACAAAGTGCATAGAATCATAAACACTTTTTTCTACACTTTTTTGAATTACGTCAAATTCATCCCCTCTGTTGATACCTAGATTGAGGATACTTTTCCTTTGAGCGATATTGATATTGGCTAAGGCTTGGGTGTAATAATAATAAAATGCTGGTTCTTCCATCTTATGTATTTGTGCAAAAGGCGATGAGGTACCATATTTTTCCTGATGTTTATGTTGTGTATGAAAAGACTCTATAGAGAGTTTGACAAAGGTGAGCTTGACCAAAGGATAAGTATCTAGTCTAGGGGTGAGCATTTTACAAGAGAGTAATTCAGCCAAATCTATCCATGCTTTGTAGCCTCGATAGCAATAACTTTGGCTATTGATTAACACACTATGACCTGCATAGCCTTCATATTCATCAGGGTTGAGTACACAAAAGGTAAGGCTATCTTCTGTTTTGAGACTCTTTTGTAGCTGTGGGAGTATCTCTTGCATGGTTTGACTGATAAATATCATAGGTTTTCCTCTTAAAATCTCTGTATTTTATTGATTTCAACTTAAAATGTAGGGTAGTATTTTATAATAACGGCATAATATACTTTAGCAGGTAAGGAAAAAGATGAATACTAAGATGAAAAATACCCTTATTATCGGGGCAGGTGGTGTAGGAAATGTAGTGGCATTTAAGTGTGCTATGAACAGTGATACCTTTGGCAAGATTACCCTTGCTAGTCGAACCTTAAGTAAATGTGACAGTATTGCTACAAATATTTATAAGAAAATAGCCTATAGCTTAGAGACCCAAAAAGTAGATGCAGATAATGTCCCAGAGTTGATTGCCCTCATCAAGAGTCTTGATGCTGATATTGTTATCAATGTAGCCCTACCCTACCAAGACCTTACTATTATGGATGCCTGTATTGCTTGTGGGGTAGATTACTTAGATACTGCCAATTATGAACATCCTGATACAGCTAAGTTTGAGTACAAAGAACAATGGCAAAGAGATGAAGCTTTTAAATCATCCAAAATTATGGGACTTTTGGGCAGTGGCTTTGACCCAGGGGTAACGAATGTCTTTTGTGCTTATGCCCAAAAGCATTATTTTGATGACAATCCATAGCATAGATATATTAGACTGTAACGCAGGAGACCACGGTTATCCTTTTGCTACGAACTTTAATCCTGAGATTAACCTCAGAGAAGTTTCTGCCAAAGGGCGATATTGGGAAGATGGGTCTTGGATAGAAACCGAAGCGATGGAAATTAAGCAAGTATGGGATTATCCTGAGATTGGAGCAAAGGATTCGTATTTGCTCTACCATGAAGAGATGGAATCTTTGGTCAAGCATATCAAAGGACTTAAACGTATTCGCTTTTTTATGACCTTTGGTGAGTCCTATCTTACCCACATGAAATGCCTAGAAAATGTAGGAATATTGGGTATCAAAGCTATCGAACACAAAGGTCAAAAGATAGTACCTTTAGAGTTCTTGGCTACTTTATTGCCTGACCCTTCTTCTTTGGGAGAGCATACTAAAGGCAAGACCAATATTGGTATCTTTGCCAAAGGGATAAAAGAGGGCAAAGCCAAAACAGTATATATCTATCAAGTCTCAGACCACGAAAAATGCTATAAAGAAGTATTGAGTCAAGGGGTGAGCTATACTACAGGAGTTCCTGCGATGATAGGAGCCAAATTGATGTTAGAAGATACATGGCAAAAAAAAGGAGTCTTCAATATGGAAGAGTTTGACCCTGACCCTTTTATGGATGAACTTAGCATACAAGGGCTTCCTTGGAAAGTGATGGAACTTGAAGCCGATGCCAGTCGAGAAGTCTTATAAGAGATGGATTTTGTACTCAAAAAGTTTGTTTCCTTTCTCATGATGCCCTTTTCTTTGGGTATGATACTTTTATTTATAGGTATTGTATTATTATATCTCAACCGAACACAAAAAGCCAAAATAGTTTTTATTCTTAGTTTTGTATGGTTTTCTCTTATTTCTTATTCTCCTATCGTCAATTACTTTTTGTATAGCTATGAATCACGCATCCCTACACTACATACTGCCCCTGAAAATATCAAATATATTTATATCTTGGGAAATGGACATCATACTGATACTTCACAACCTATCACTTCACAGGTGAATCCAATTGCTGTTGTGAGATTGGTTGAAGGGATACGACTGTATCATCAGCTTTTAGAAGAGCCTATACTTATTGTCTCAGGATATAGTGGATTACAAGACCCTACTTCACATGCCCAAATGCAAAAAAAACTAGCACTCTCTTTGGGGGTTAAAGCTTCTAAAATACATATAGAACCTTCAGCCAAAGATACACAAGAAGAGGCTAGATTAGCCAAAAAATTTATAGGGGAACATCCTTTTATCTTAGTGACATCTGCTTCACATATGCCAAGGGCTTTGAGTTTTTTTGCTAATGAAGGATTGTCTCCTATTCTTGCACCTACGAATCATTTGGTGAGTGTACAAAAGGTTGATTATTTAGGGATATATGGAGTAGGAACTTTAGTGAATACCCATATTTTTTGGCATGAGATATTAGGTGTTTTATGGCAGAAGTTAAAAGGTATTTGAGAAAGTGATATATTACTTAAAAGTGATTTTATAAAAATGTGCTGAATAGTCTTTACTACACATAGAGTTCATACATTTTGTGCTACTATATGTGTATGAATTATACTATATCCTCCGAATTTACCCCTATTATTGATGCGATTGAAAACCATTTAATTGGTAAAAAAGAGACTATAGCTCTTTGTCTTGCTACCTTTTTTGCCAGAGGTCACTTACTCTTAGAAGATATTCCAGGGGTCGGTAAAACCACACTTGCTAAACACCTTTCTCTCGTGCTTGGCTTGGATTTTGGACGCATACAGTTTACCTCTGATATGCTGCCGTCTGATATATTGGGAGTCAATTATTACAATCAAAAAGAAGGGGATTTTGTCTTTAAAAAAGGACCTATCTTTAGCTCTTTTTTATTAGCAGATGAGATTAACCGTTCTATGCCCAAAACCCAATCTGCACTACTTCAAGCCATGGAAGAAGGGATGATTACTATTGATGCTACAGCCTATCCTATGCCTCAACCCTTTTTTGTCTTGGGGACACAAAATCCTCATGAAGAAGTAGGGACTTTCCCTTTGCCCAACTCTCAGCTTGATAGATTTATGTGTTCTTTTGGTATAGGCTATCCTGATAAAGTCTCTGAACGTGCTATCCTCAAAGGAGAGACTCAGCACCTCACAGCCCATAATCCTGCACTCTTAACTGCGACTCAAATCCAAGCATATAGACAAAAATCCTCTGAGATTAGTCTTAGTGATACACTCTTGGATTTTTTGCAAAATATTATCGCCTTTACGCGTGAGAGTGGTAAATTTGAATATGGACTCTCTACGCGTGGGGCTTTGGCACTGACTGCGATGGTCAAATCATGGGCAATGCTACAAGGCAGAGACTATGTGATTCCTGATGATGTCCAAATGGTTACACCCTTTGTCACAGCACATCGATTGGTATTTAAAGAAGGCATCACCACTGCCAAAAGACTTGATGTTGAAATCTTTACTCACATTCATTCAGATACATAGAAGTATTAAACAACATGCCACACGCTACTCTCTTGTAGTCGTGGTCTTGCTCTTTGGACTTTTCCTAGAAGCGTATATGCATGACTTTAACCTCGTGTATATTACCCTCTTTTTTGTCTTTTCTCTTGCTTTTTCGGCAGGACCTTTGGGCATACTCAACTTGGGTCATCTCAAAGCTACCTTTGAAACCCATAAGCGATTCTTTGCCAAAGAAGAAGGCACGATGACTCTGAAGGTAGAAAATCCTTCGGCTTCTACAGTATGGGCAATTACCCTTTATGGACAAGAGACTTCTACTCCCTTAGCTCAACTGCTAAGTAAACAACATACATTACTACACTTAGACTATCTCCCACAAAAACGAGGTACTGCAAGCTATGCAGAGTGCTATTTAGAAAGTCGATATCCTCTCAATACAGCTAGACTAACCCTAGCTATCAAGGCTACCCATACCCATGTTATTTATCCTCAACCCAAAGGTAAATCCTTAGAATCCTTTCTCAATGAAGAAGAGACCTATTATGGTGAAGAAAAAGAGTTTGATGGCTTACGTGCCTATGATGGTTCACAAAAACTCTCTCATATCCATTGGCCCTTCTGTTGCCAAAGGAGAGTTATCGGTCAAAACCTTTATCAAAGAAACCCATACGCCCAATCTAGTCTTTGACTTTTTCAAATCAGGCATACACGATGAAGCACGACTCTCTCAACTGTGCCTATGGGTACTTAGCTGTGAGAAAAAACGCTTACGCTTTGCTATCAAAATGCCCAAATCCACATTAACTAGCAAAAAGGAGACGATAGATGAAATCCTTACTGTCCTTGCTCTCTACTAGGCTACCAAATAGAATGCACACCTTGGCACTTCTTGATATTGCCTATCTCGTAGTACTCTTACCCCTTATTGTCATACTCAAAATACCTATGATACTTTTTATCCTTTTTATCTTGGGATTGCTCTTTTTCAAAGATACTCCTGCGTCCAATGCTTTGATTATGTCAGTCTTTATTTTGGGTAGTATCGCAGTATTTCTGTCTATGTATGGAGCATTTTCTTTTTCAGGGCTTTCTCGTCTGAGGATATTTTTGGAACTTTTGGTGTATATATTGCTCATTGTAGTCTCTATGCAAAGACTGACGCGTGAGATAAACTTTTATCTACTTATCTCGCCTTTTTTGTTTTTGGCTCTGTCTTTGTTTTTCTATCATGGTATGCTGATGCTAGGCTATGTGATAGTAGAGATATTTGTATTGCTATGGATGGTACTAGCCTACCACACAAAAGGTCAGATGATAGAGAGTTTTCGCTCTGCTATGGTGATGTTTATGTATTCTTTGCCTTGGGTAGTCCTCTTGTTTATCTTTTTTTCCTCGTATCTCTTTTGAACACGCGTCTTATGGCTTCAAAGGCGAAAATATTCAACGCATGGGACATGATGGTACGATGTTTTTAGATAGCAATGCCCTACTCGTACCTTCCAATCGTATTGTCATGGAGGTAGGATTTGAGGGAAGCGTTCCCCCTTCTTCTTCGCTGTATTTTCGAGGGAGTACCTTATATATAGACAAGCAAGACCACTGGGAGCCTATCCCCAAATTTCAACCCAGAGAATCCCTAATACCCTCCCCTAAAATGCAAAATGCTATCTCTTACAAAGTCACCCTCTACCCTACCCAAAAGAAATGGCTCTACTTACTAGATATGCCCTCTATGCCTATTGACAAGAGTACCCTTGATAGAGATTTGATTAGTACGGTTAAAAAAGACATCAAAGACCCTATACATTATGAAGGGCATTCCTCTTTGGGTGCATCCTATACACAAGTACTCGATGATATTACCTATAAAGCTTCTACACAGTATAGTCTATCTAATAATCCCCAAACCTACCAAATAGCCCAAAAACTCAAAGCCCAATATCCTGCTCTTGCCCAACGTGCCACAGCCATAGAAGACTTTTTTAAGGCACAAGCACTCACCTATACTCTCAAGCCTGATGCCTTAGATACCAACAATAGTACGGATAGCTTTCTCTTTGATAAGCGTAAGGGTTATTGTGTACACTTTGCTGCTTCTTTTGTCACTATGTCGCGTATGGCAGGGATACCTGCTCGTCTAGTCACAGGCTACAAGTCTAGCCGTACAGACAATTTCAAAAACTATCTCGCCGTCAGAGAAAAAGATGCCCATGCATGGACAGAACTCTACATCGGGTCGCAATGGATACGCTATGAGACGACTACGACAGCCTCTTTCATCGACGAACAAAGCCAAGCCCTGCTCAATCAAAAAAACTACCCGTGGATAGAAGACCTCAATATTTATCTGATGTATGTCAAATATCAAGTAGAGACGTGGATACTCTATTACTCCCATGTACGCCAAATGCAACTCCTAGCCTATGCCAAAAGCCATCCTACTTTTATTGTAGGGTTTGTCCTAAGTATCCTTACGCTTATCTTTCTTTCTTTTATCATCGTCAGCTATTTTAGGCGACCTATCTATAGTTCCAAAGCCTTAGAGATATTACAACCCTTGCTTAAATCCCTGCATAAAAAAGGCTATCAAAGGGCAGACAAAGAAAGTATGCATCAATTTTTATTACGTTATCAGCTAGAAAACCCTTCTACACATATAGCACAAATTGACCATCTCTACCAAGCACTTCTTTATGGCAATACAAAAGACAATACCTTCGCCAAAATGAAAATGAGCATATTTTGAAAAGTTCAAACCCCGTAAATAGGAGGGTTAGAGAAGAAGAAAATAGCTATTTTTTAGTAAAAATACAAATTGGCTAAGGTATTGAAAAGAAAAAGATAGTCTAAATCTACTCAAAAAACTTGTAAGAGAAGCACACAGGAGATAGTCAAAGAATTTTATACTCTTTTAGCCATACCTTTCTACACAACTCAAAGTTCCATGCCCATCATATCCCCGATTTGCTCTTTAAAAGCAAAAAGAGCCTCAACATCGTAGATCTTTAAAACATTCATCATCTTCATAAAAACCCAAAGACCTGATAGTAAAGCAGGTGTTGTAAATTCTTTGTTCTTTTCAATAAGTCGTCCTGAGAGTTGCACTAAAAACTTTCTAACAGCAGGAGCATTTTTCTCTTCCGAACGCTCAATCTTCCAAACAAACAATGTAGCATAGGAGACCACAAGAAGTCTTCTAAACAGAGCCATTGGAGTTTCTTGTTGCCAACTTTCAAGATTAAATCCAGAAGATTTTAAAAGTTTGAAAATAGCTTTCTATTTTCCATCTATGATAATACCAAGTACCAATAGTTGTGGCTGTGACCTCTTTGGGAACATTGCTCAAAAGCATCCATTGGGCAACAATATTATTGTCTTCATCAACCAATCTCTCCACCACAAACCTTGCCTTAATACTTTTTCCTGCTGTGAAGATAGTTTTTCGCTTACCGTCCTCGTCAAGTACTGATTTGGTGGCATCTCTTCGTATATTCACTTCTATTTCATTGACAAATATCTTCACCTTTTGCATCTTTTTATCCACTTTATATTTAATGGTTTTAAGGTAGCTTCCTAGCGTTAATTCTTTTGCCAAATCTCCTTGTTTTACCTCTCTATCCTCGTCAGGCAGGTAAACTTTGTGATTTGATTTAGCTCGAATCAGATAGCACCAACCATTGGCTTCATACTCTCTCATTAAGGCTACACTATCTCCTTCTTCTGTCAATAATATCAACCAACTCTTTTTCAAACTTATAATTTTCTCGTATGTATTTAGTTCTTTGAACCAACTCCTCTAAATGCGTCAAGTCTGTATCAATATTGCTATCATAAGTGGAGTATATCTTCTCACTTGTTGCCAAGTTTTGGGCTAAGGCACCCAAAGGATTTCCTTTTCATCCATTGCCAATGAACCTTGCAAATCATACCCTATCTGTTTCTGCATTCCCTTTCTTATTCTTAGTCACAAGTTCCTCTTTCTTTGTATGCTTTTATAGTCTAAATGTGACCAATCATAGGCTACCAAGGTATAGTTACCTGCTCTTTGTTACTTTTGCTCTACCACTTCTTCTATGATGGGGTCATTGAGTGAGGGAATTGTTACTTCTTCATTATTATAAAATCGCCATGACGCTTGAACTTGACTCCATCCATCAGTCTCTAATACTAGGTTCATTCCACTTTGGCTTCTATGTTTTGTATTCATCTCACCTCTTACTAACTTCTCATATCTTTTTTTAGTCTTTTATTCATGTCTTTTCTTTTACTTGTATAATAGCACTTTTTCTTTTGAGTTAGTTGTGTAGAAAGGTATGCTTTTAGCAATAAAAACCTTGAAGACTATTATAGCTTTACTGCTATACTCTTAGCAAAGGATGAAAATGCCCACTATCACGATAAAAGAAAATTCAGACTATATCTATCCAAAGCTAGAAGACACTATGACGCTTAAAGAAAAAGGGGAACTCCTTTATGAGAGTATAGATACACGAATATTTAACCAAACTGTCAAACGCAACAGACGCAACACAATCAATATTGTGATACAAAGTAGTGATGCTGAGTTTCTCTCTTTGCCTGGGGAATTACTGTATCATGAGAGTTTGGGTATTTGGCGATACATTCTAGGTTTACGCTTTCACGAAACTTTAATCAAGGAGAGTTAGAGAAAGTAAAACTTAAACAAGAGTCTTTTCGAGTGCTATTTTTCTCTACTTTGCCTGATGATGAGACTACAAGATTAAGTGTAGAGTTAGAAAAACAGGAAGTTTTGAAAGCACTTATGCCCTTTATCCGAGAGGGTAAAGTCATCTTGGAAATACCCAATGATGGCAGGATAGACAGCTTTACAAAAAACATCAAAATCTTTAAGCCTCATCTTGTCTTTATGAGTGGGCATAGTATTTTTAAAGATGGTGTAGGGTCTTTTTCTTTTGCAAATGAGAGAGGATACAAAGTCTCTATAGATGAAGATACACTTATTGACTCTTTTATAGATGTGGATGTCTCCTGTGTGGTTTTCTCTTCTTGTCAATCGGCACAGTTTAAAGCAGATGATATATATAGTGGATTAGCCAATCAATTGTTTTTGGCAGGGATACCCAATGTGATAGGAATGGGTGATAGCATTACCGATGGAGCAGGGATACTCTTTGCTTCAACCTTTATCAAAAGCCTTTTAGACCAAGAAAGCATCACCAAATCCTTACAACAATCAAGAGAAGCGATTGATAAGGAATATAAAGATGAAAATGCATTTTACCCTATGCTGTTATCTTCAGACACTATGGATACAAACTTCATCGTAGATTGGGATTTCACCCCTACCCCTCATATCAATAGTGCTATCAGCTTAGAAACACTCCCTCAAACTCATTTTTCCTAGTCAATTGATAGGAAGACAAGAAGAGTTTAGGGCTTTTTATGACAAACTCTATGATAAGCAAACTCTCTCCAATCTACTCATCTATGGCTAGGGCGGGAATGGGGAAGAGTGCTATCGTAGGTGAAGTTTTGCTTTGGAGCTTTTTTGCGAAAGGGGTTATAAAGTCTTTGATTTGTCTCTTTAAAGAGTCATGAGCCTCTCATTGACTTTATGCAAAGTATCACATCTTCTCTCAAAGATAAAGAGCATGAGAGCATCACAGACGATAGAGCTAAATTTAAGAAGATATTAGAAGCCTTATCTACAAAGCTAACACGATAAGCCAAAATCGTCTTTATTTTTAATCAACTTGGAATCAATACAAAATATGGATACCAAAGAGATAGAAAATCTTAAGTAGCGATTAGAATGTGGATAGAAGTCCTCAAAGACAGAGAAGATATTATCTTACTGATGACCTCTCGTTGGAAATGGGATACTGGCAAATCCTCCATACATTTACTCTCTCCTCTCCTCCTCAAATCAGACTTTTTTACACATTATGCTATTCGCAACTACCACTACTATCCCTATGGAGCAGACAGATGAGCGCTTTTTGCATATTTTTGGTGCAAATTATGAGGCGACGAACTACTTTTTGAGGCACCTCTAAAGGATTCAAGCAAAGAAGAAGAAAATGAATTTATAATCAAAAGTGGATAAAAGCTAAAAAAAAGAAGCCAAAGAATATATCTTCACATATATGGCATTAAGGAGCAAACAATATTATCAAGACGAACCCCCCAAACAAATAGCACACCACTGCACAGAACACCACAGTACCGCAAGCATTACCAAGAGGAAGGAATAAAGACAGCCATCGCAAATTGGACTTACCCAAAGAAGACTTGGACATATTCGTCTCTTCACACCTCGAAGAGAGTCTGCACTATCACAACGATAAAAAAGTAGCCCAATACCAACTCTCTAGCCTAGTCTATGAATATCATCAAACAGAGATAGTTTACCCTAATCTAAAAACTCAAAGAAAAGCCTCTCTTTTTCTCAACTCTATCTACTCAAAAACCATAGAAGAACCTTTGACACAAGGATATACTAGCCTTGAAGCATTAGAAGAGACCCAAAAATTTAACAAATAATAAGCTAAGAGAGTGGTTGTTTGAAGAGGAGGACAGGAAGAAGATAAAGAGGAAAAGAAAGAGTTAAAGAGTCAAAGGCTTAATCTTAAATCATTATATAGACTATAATTTATAAAAGAAGAGGCGAGTTACCCAAAGCCTTTGGAGTATTTAGAAAAAGTCTTTTTAAAGATGCAAGTGGAGATAGGAGATGAAATCAGGAGAGGGAACAAACCCTCAATAATATCTCTCTAAATCTATATAAGCAAGAGGCGAGTTACCCAAAGCCTTGGAGCATGTTAGAAAAGTCTTTAAAGATACAAGTGGAGATAGGAGATAAATCAGGATGGTGTGCTACTAATGAAAAATTTATCATATGGGCATACTCTATGTTATTTGGCGGCTCCAACCTACTATCTGCACTAAAAGTACATAGGTTGAGTGTAACGGACTGAAAGTCCTAGCTGACGCGTAGATTACTTTCCTCTCTTATTCCAATATCATATTAGCTAAATCTTTATTTGATGGATTTCTATGATGTTCAAGATACTCATTAACCATCTCTTGACTTACATTTCCCGTACTCCATGCTCCATATCCTATCGCCCAAAAATGCTTTCCCCAATATTGTTTTGATAGTTCTTTAAACTCTTCCTGTAACTTTCTTGAACTTCGTCCTTTTAACTTCTTTACTATATCACTCACTGACACTTTTGGAGGATACTCTATATGCATATGGACATGGTCTTTACTTACCACTCCCTTTAATATTCTAATATCTTCGGCATCACATATTTGTATAATTATCTCTCTGCATCGCTTTTGTATATCACCTTTCAAAACTCCATACCTATATTTTGTTACCCATACTATATGTACTTGTATTTGGCTTATTGTGTGATTTCCATTTCTCATTCCACATTCTAACTTTTAACACATTCCTAGAAGCTAAAGCCTTGCACTAAAGTGCATAGTTTTGACTAGCGTGACTAGGACAATAAAATGCTAGATAATAACGATGATTTAATGATAAAATGTCCAAAATATGCTGAGGTATTTACCTATACCATAGCAGTAGAAAAACAAAAAGGTGTGGTCTTGATAGACTGTCCCTATTGTAATCTAAAACATAAGATTAACTTTGGTGAGGGTAGTAAGGTTGAGGTTTATAGAGCTAAATAAGCTAAAGGGGATAATGATTTTGATGATACAAGATTTTCTACTGTCAAACATTTAAAACGATCCTATATTCTATCAAGTCATACCTTTCTACACAACTCAAAGTTCCATGCCCATCATATCCCCGATTTGCTCTTTAAAGGCAAAAAGAGCCTCAACATCAATGAATCTTTAAAACATTCATCATCTTCATAAAAACCCAAAGACCTGATAGTAAAGCAGGTGTTGTAAATTCTTTGTTCTTTTCAATAAGTCGTCCTGAGAGTTGCACTAAAAACTTTCTAACAGCAGGAGCATTTTCTCTTCCGAACGCTCAATCTTCCAAACAAACAATGTAGCATACGAGACCACGAGAAGTCTTCTAAACAGAGCCATTGGAGTTTCTTGTTGCCAACTTTTCAAGATTAAATCCAGAAGATTTTAGAAGTTTGAAATAGCTTTCTATTTTCCATCTATGATAATACCAAGTACCAATAGTTGTGGCTGTTACCTCTTTGGGAACATTGCTCAAAAGCATCCATTGGGCAACAGTATTATTGTCTTCATCAACCAATCTCTCCACCACAAACCTTGCCTTAATACTTTTTCCGTAACCCCCTAAATAACCCCACCAACCCAATATTAAGCAAACTACTACATAGTTAAAAGCAGTAAAAACATCACATAAAAAAGTGATTTACTAACCAAGTATAGTAGTAGTTTTAGCTATAATAGCACTATGAAAACAGAGCTTATTAATATAGAAAAATTACAAGAAACCATTATAAATCAAGCCCAAAGAGAATAGTAGTCAAGAAAAAGAATAC
>JAUZSQ010000002.1 GCA_030949325.1 Sulfurovum sp. | reverse complement strand
AAGGTGAACTCACGTTGGCTACTCAATCAATATTCAAGGCAGAGATTGAGGGTAAGGCTAAAGATGCCGAAATAGCTAGGCTGATGGAGCAGTTAGCCGTAAGAGATGCAGAAGTGGCTAGTGGTAGGGTTACGTTGGCAGAGGTGCAAGGTCAGTACCAAAGAGCCGTTTATAATTTGAGCAGTTGATAGTACATGCTCTTCTTTGGTTCGCTCTTTTTTTTAAGTAGTACCCATATCAATTTGAGTAGCTTTTAATATTATTCACAAAATCCCTCGGAGAGCAAGGCTACCCAAGTCCCACCTCCTACGGAGATGGTTCTTGGGAACGTTTCGGTTGCACCTATACTTTTGCCTTGCTCCTACCGAGGGTCACTGCCGTGGGCTACCCTATTTGTTAGTATTGTTTAAATTATTCGCGTGGATACGCTATGGATTGCTCTTTGGGTTTTTTAAGGCGATAGCCTTGAAGCACGTGTCGATTTATTATTTTTTTTGCGTAGCTAAAAAAGTAATACATTGACAGACGTGCCTATATCATTTTTATTTAGAGTAAGTCATATCGCCAAAGGAACGATAAAGAGCAAGAACAAAGGGCGACCAAATAACAGCAGTTAATGCTTCTCCTCTTCTTGGATTCCCACACCACCACCCACACCTAAAAAAGGCAAAAAAAAAGGCAATCAACCTAAGTTAATTGCCTTTTCTGTCCGATAAAAATCTGTTAGTTAGGCAGATTTTATAAAGGAGGTCACACTGAACATGATGGTATCATAGCGTATTCAATTTAAGAGTCTCATCTTTCACCCCATCATAGAGCCATGTCCACACTTTGTTGGCTTGGCTATGGTCATATTCGGTGGCATTTCCATTTTTGGAATTGTCAGATAGGTAAAGTTTACCATTGATATCAACCCTTATCTTACCTTTATTCGTCACAAGGATAATGGGGTATATTTCCTTTTCTACATTTGGTTTATACTTCTCACGAACCCATGCAACAAATACTTTTTACTGCTCAAGTAATCGTTAGACCCCTTGTTATTTTCCTTGACTGTGATGTGTAGGCTATGCACTTTTCTACCTAACTTTATCTCTGTATATGATATTTGTATGTCTGTTTTTTCCTTGAATTGCTTTACGGATTTGTCTATGATATGCCTACGAATATCGTTATACTTGTAACTATCAGGTATATTAAACAGCTCCCTAAGCCTATCAATCTTCATGTCAAATAGTACAGAAGTCTTGGGTTTATAGCGTGTTCCCTCTGCGTAATAGTCTTTGCATAATTCATAGAGCCTTATGACGTAAGCACTTTTTAAAGGAAGTATGTTCACTATGTTGTATTTCAAGAAGTTATTACTTAATGCTAAAAGGTATGGCTTTAGCTCCGGTGCTATTTTTAGTACAACATAGTTATCTCCTTTGTGATACTTGGCATAATAAATCCAATTAAATTTTTCATCACCGACCTTAAAAGGCTTTTTCATCAGCTCATCGGTCATAGCATCTACGTATTCATAGGTTTTATGGCTTGTAGAGCCTATGAGTTCTTTAAAATCATTGAGTTTGATTGCATATTCTTGAAAATCAATGTCAGATACTTTTATCATTGATATTAGAACAGATACCACCTTGATGCCCAATTCAGAGAGCCTGTATCTTGCCACATGCACCAACTCTTGGTGCTTAACTACTAAATTGTTTTTATTCTCTTCAATGCTTACTATTTCCATATTGCGAACCCTTTACTTAGTGTATTCGTATTATACCACTACGAACCTTAATATATACAGTATTCGCAATATCCCCCTTTTCTTCGCAATATCCCCCCTTTTCTTCGCAATATCCCCCCTTTTCTTCGCAATAGATTGGATTGAACCCCCATGAGAGCGTCATTTCAGCACCCTACAAAGAACAAAGGAAAGAATACAAAGACTAGAAAGAGATTTTTAGAGAGGTAAATCAAGAGCAAAGAGCCTCCAGAAAAGAGCATTTATTTTGGTGGTATATAAGCACTTTAGGAAAATCGCCTTTAGAGAGTAAATAGCTGTTTATCTTAAATAAATAAGCGCAAGAGATAAGAGCAATCCAAAGAAGAGCATTTTGTTCTATCCCATAAAGCCTATTTCCAGCTTACTAGCCATTACCCCCATACTTGGTATGTCTTGGTATGAAAAAGTGCTTATATTGGCTCCTGTGACAAAAAAATGAACATCTCTCAGATATGAGTCTGAAATAGGGTAAATAGGGGATTTGAAGTAGAATCTCTAAAAAGTGCTTATATTGGCTTTTGTGACAAAAACAGCCCCTTACTCCGTAAGCCTATAAAATATATACTAATTATAGGGTTATATAGTCTATATATAGTATATATAAGGTATATAATAGGGTTATTGCAATATAATATATATATAAACATAAAGGACATGATATGGCACAGATTAATTTTACAGTATCAGACGAGCTAAAGGCAGAGATGGACAAGGCACAGGTAATGAGTGGGGCAGATAATAAGCCACAGTTCCTTGAACAGATGGTACAGGCACTCACTTTAGCCCAAGCCAATGCGATTGATACAGATATAGACCTTAGCAAGTACGAAGCAGTCAATAGCAGCACTAAGACAGCGTTGCATGAGGCATTCAAGCATATCCTTACCACGATTGACGCTAATTTTTCAGCGACCAAGCAAGATGCAGTTTATGTCACGTTGGAGAAAAAAGCACTTATTGCCAAAGAAAAAGCCTTTGATGTACAGTTGGCTAAGGTCACAGCCGATGCCAAGAACCTAATTGAGGTAGCCAATGCCAAGAGTGTTGAACTCATCGCCACAGCTCAATCTGATGCAGCTCTAGCGAATGAGTCCAAAGCCAAAATTGATATAAAGCTTGTAGAGGTTAGCAAAGAACTTGAAACCATGAGCCAAGTTGCTAACCAAGTTGAGTTCATTAGCACGGAGAACAAAGAGCTTAGAGCTTCTATGTCAGCAATAGCCGATACTCATAAGGCAGAGGTTCAGAGCCTATCAGATAAATTGACCACGACTACAGGTGAACTCACGTTGGCTACTCAATCAATATTCAAGGCAGAGATTGAGGGTAAGGCTAAAGATGCCGAAATAGCTAGGCTGATGGAGCAGTTAGCCGTAAGAGATGCAGAAGTGGCTAGTGGTAGGGTTACGTTGGCAGAGGTGCAAGGTCAGTACCAAAGAGCCGTTGGTAAGTTGGAGGTGTTGGAGAGGGGTGAGAAAGTAGTAGGTATCAAAAAGATAAATGATAAAACCAATCTTTTTACTGAGGAATAAGAGATTAGGAAAATCCCTACTCATGCACCTTGCAAATTTTTGCATCGTGTTTCCACTATAATCTCCTCATGACTATAGTATAAAGCAAACGAGTCCGACTCTTCTCGATATAATTTGAGCAGTTGATAGTACATGCTCTTCTTTGGTTCGCTCTTTTTTTTAAGTAGTACCCATATCAATTTGAGTAGCTTTTAATATTATTCACAAAATCCCTCGGAGAGCAAGGCTACCCAAGTCCCACCTCCTACGGAGATGGTTCTTGGGAACGTTTCGGTTGCACCTATACTTTTGCCTTGCTCCTACCGAGGGTCACTGCCGTGGGCTTTTCCCCCATTGTATAATTAAATTTAAAGGATAAATACTATGCGATTAAAACAAATCAAAGTCAATTTCCATGACGATGTTCACGAGAAAATATCAGCCCTTGCCGAAGATGAAAACTTGACCATAGCTCAATGGATACGGAAATCCATTGACCCTAAATTATCCGATGATATGACTATTCCGTCACGACCAAAGCCGAAAAATAACCAATCATTCGACCCTAGGTTACTCTATGAAATTCATAAGATTGGAATTAATATCAACCAAATAGCATTCCATCTCAACAGCAAAAAAGAACTAGACAGGATGGTTATTTCCAAACTTTTTGAGATAGAAAAAACCATGAAGAGCTTCTTGTGATAGTTGATATTGGAAGTGGTAGCAGTGGGTGGGGCGAGTATGTCCTAGGTAAGGATAATGAGCGTAATCACGCGACTCTCATTATGGGAGATACCGAACTAGGCGACAAGATATGCGACTCTGTTGACTATGCAGGAGGTAACTATGTACGGATGGTTGTTTCTTTTGCAAAAGAGGATAATGTGGGTCAAGAGCAGGGGAGAGCGTTATCTAAAGAGTTTGTAAAGAAATTAATGTATGGGTATCGTGAGGACGAGTATCATGCAGATATAGTGGAGCATACAGACACCGACCATCTACACTATCACATTAGGATACCCAAGGTCAATCTCCTTACGCAAACTCAGCTAAAGGTATATTGGCATAGGTCAGACCTAAATCGAAAAATAGCAATCATTGACCAGATGGCGTTGGAGCATCGGCTAACCGTGGGCAATGACTTCAAAAAGCTTAATCCTAATCCTACTAATGAGGTCAATCAAATAGAGAGCTGGAGGAAAGAACATGGTCAGGCGATTATTGATATGTCCTCTCAAGACTTATCCACTAAAAAAAGGTAGAGGGGTAGCAATCGAGGGAATATCTGATTACATCATGAGCATGAATGCGTCAGGAC
Source organism: Sulfurovum sp. (assembly GCA_030949325.1). Taxonomy (GTDB): domain Bacteria; phylum Campylobacterota; class Campylobacteria; order Campylobacterales; family Sulfurovaceae; genus Sulfurovum. The sequence continues at coordinate 3,654 of JAUZSQ010000002.1, read as the reverse complement.
TTATAAATAGTTTAGACGGAGTCAAAGCAGAGCTAGAGTCTATAGGGCTTCAAGTAATCAATGAAGGTCACGATTGGGGTAAGAATTTCGATTATCTTACTATACAGAGTGGCGAAACAAAAATGAGATTAGGAGGAGATATATATGGAAACAAATTTTATGAGCATAACCGAGAAGATAGAAGCAAGGCGATTGATATTAATAGTAGCATTGAAAAAAAGAAGCCGATTGGATGGAAGAAGAACTACCGAAATTAATCAGCGGCTTGAACGTGAAAATCAAAAAAGACTTAAATTCATTGAAGCTAGATATGGCAATTCAAGAGAACGAGCTCTTAAAAGAATTCAAGAAAGATCTAAGGAATACGAAGAACTCTCTATTGGTGGAGTACAAGAAAGAGATGCAGAGTACACAGAAAAAAGTAACCACATTGAAAAAGAAAGAGAAATATCTCCTACTAGCAATATCAGCGATACTGATATTCATGTTCGGCATGATATTCCAATCATGGTTATAGCGAGAGTACCTACTCCAACAAATAATATAAAAAGGATAGAAGATGACAGAATTAGAGCAGCAGCTATTGAACGAATTAGAAATACTAGGAAATCAGAGAGCCGTAGAGCAAGAGCTTTGGAGAAAGAACGCATTAGAGTTAATGGAATCAGTAGCAATACTATCATCCCAACAAGAGAAGATTATCAAATTATTAAAAAAAGAGCCATCCAAAGAAGAATCAGAGCCGTTAGAAAAAGTATTGAAGAAAGTCTTGATTCCACTATTGAAAGAGTTTTTAACGCCATTAGAAAAAACGTTAACTACTTCTTACAAGGAAGCAAACGAGAACTTATTAAACGGAATGAAATTGTTATAAAAAAGTTTGGGGAGATACTAAATGCACGAGAGGAGAGTGTCGCCATAGAGGAGGTTAAGGCTATCAAAATAGAGCCTATCGAAACAGAACCTACTATCCTTATCATCAATGATGGCAATCGTGATGAGTGGTCAAATACGATTATGAACGAAGATATTATAGTAACAAATCTAGGTAATAAGGACTTTTTGGATAGTGAATTTTTTTATGCTGGGGAGCTTAGGGAGGGTGTAGCCTTAGTCATTGGTGGAGATGGCATAGGAGAGCTAAAATGGGCTAGTGAGTTGGTTGTGGCTCAAAATGTGGTTGTTGATAAACCCAAGGCTAAAGTGAAACAGAAGCCTAGTATAGAGCCTAGCATAGTGCCTAGTATGGGGATATAACCCTTAATTAGATATAATATTATTGCATGGATTGATTATGTTTACAAGGGTACTTAGGTACTCGGTGGGTGGGGCTTGGGACAGCCCAAGAGAAAGGACAGCATTATGCGAGTTCTAATCATAGTCATACTGTTGGTTATTATCTTCACTTCTAAGTGTTGGTAGTCCCAATAGGGAGTAGAGAGAGCATGTAACTCTCTTTGCTCCATGCAAAATTATAGCACAGTCTTCTAAATCAAAGACTCTTTATTCATATCCTCAATCTTTTTTCTTATCTCCTCTTCTGTTTCAACCACTTTTTTAAAGCAGACAAGCTTTTCTCGATTGGTATGCAACCATGCCCACGCTATCATGGCTTTCTCTTTGGTTAGAGTCTCCATATCGCCATCACTATAGTATAGATGTCCTTTTTGGCTACACATCAAAATGCGGCCCTCTTTGTTTTTGAACAATGGCACACCTGTATAGAGTTCTCGAATCCATTGGATGAAGCTATTGAGGTCTATGAGGTTTTTCTTGAAGTGGAATGTAACTGATTCTATCTTCCGTATAAATTTATGCTCTTCAAAATAGATAGGTTTTTCGGTAGTGCCTAGGTTTTTTATCTCTATGTCTGTATGCTTGTTTATGTCCTTGACGGCTTGGTTAAGTACCTTAATCTTGAAATTAGAGTAAGTCCTAAAGCTCTTTTTACCTCTAGTTTGGTCATTAAGTCTTCTACATTAAATTTACGGACTCCAAATTTAAACCTTTCCTTAAGCAGCAGATAAATTCTTTGGGAATATTGCCCTTTCATTTGGACTAGGTGGCGAATATCAGCACTAATATATTGAGACAATTCCAACAAATAAGGTTTCATTCGCTTATCGAACCTACACTTGACGACAGCATTTTTGTAAGAGAAGTATGAAAATCCCATCATCTCCCAATCTTCGTCACTTCTGTAAATTTCAAATACCTTGGTCATCAATCCTCTAGCTGTAGTCCGTAATTGGGCAGTATCCATCTTAATACCTAGTTTGACCTCTAATTGAGCCTTGGTAAAGGTGTAGTTTTTAAATTCCTCATCATCTTCCCTTATTTCAGTAAGGAGTACATAGAATAAATCGCCCTCACTTTTGCTCAGAGAATAGTTACCATTTAATAACTCTGGAGACTGTTTAAACTGGCTTTTTTTTGTTAGACTTTCACTCATGTTTATCCTTTCAATAATTAATGTATTATATCATGTATTACCTTAAATATTTAGGTAATAGTTTAAACATGAAAAGTAATAGTTCAGACATGAAAAGTAATAGTTCAGACATGAAAAGTAATAGTTGAGTTTTTTCAAACCCTCTCAAACCCCCACTAGGACGTGCTTTGCGAGGATTGCAAAAACGCTCCACAGCTCTTTACAACTCTTTACATAAAGGTCTGTAGAAAAAAGCACTCTCTAATGAAGAATTTCGCACAGCTCAATTTCTTCTATTCAAATGGATGTCTGCGACGCTAGGATAGGGCGATTTTCAATCGCGTTAAATTGATACCTCCTAAGGTCCGTATCAACGAGGGTAGAGCAGGTGAGTTTGAATAAAAACTCACCTCGCCTTATCAAGAGCAAGAGCAAGAACAGCCAATAAATAAGAGCAGGTGAGTTTTTATTCAAACTCACCTCGCTATGCCCAACTTCCAAACATTCAAATTTAGTTTTTCAATTAGCATGATAAGTTTGATAACGATGTAGAGCATTCTATGGGTTTAAATGTGGTTGAGGGAGATTTCTCGCCATGTTAAGCGATTTTAGGTGGAAATGTACGGATTGAGTGTTTTTAGGGCTTAAAATGGCTTATTTGAGGGCTTTTTCTGAAATATGGCATACCCTAACTTATTTATCAAACTCCGTAAGCCTATAAAATATATACTAATTATAGGGTTATATAGTCTATATATAGTATATATAAGGTATATAATAGGGTGATTACAATATAATATATATATAAACATAAAGGACACAATATGGCACAGATTAATTTTACAGTATCAGACGAGCTAAAGGCAGAGATGGACAAGGCACAGGTAATGAGTGGGGCAGATAATAAGCCACAGTTCCTTGAACAGATGGTACAGGCACTCACTTTAGCCCAAGCCAATGCGATTGATACAGATATAGACCTTAGCAAGTACGAAGCAGTCAATAGCAGCACTAAGACAGCGTTGCATGAGGCATTCAAGCATATCCTTACCACGATTGACGCTAATTTTTCAGCGACCAAGCAAGATGCAGTTTATGTCACGTTGGAGAAAAAAGCACTTATTGCCAAAGAAAAAGCCTTTGATGTACAGTTGGCTAAGGTCACAGCCGATGCCAAGAACCTAATTGAGGTAGCCAATGCCAAGAGTGTTGAACTCATCGCC
>JAUZSQ010000001.1 GCA_030949325.1 Sulfurovum sp. | reverse complement strand
TATACTCATAATACTTCTCCTAATGCTTGTTTCATAGCCAGTACTAAAGCATCCATATCTTCTTTGTTCTTTTCTCAGTCACAGAGATTAAGATTTCATTGTTTCTGTTTGCATATAAAGCAGACAAATTCACCCCTGCATAAAAACCTTTGTCACTAAGTTTTTGAAGTAGTGCATCTGAACCCAACGCTGTTTTAATGACAAATTCATTAAAAGTACTTTGTGTATTAGAAATGCTAAGCCCATTGATTTGTGATAATTGCTCTTTTAAATATTCGCTTTTATTAAAACAAAGTGTAGCCATAGTGACCAAACCTTCTTTCCCCAATAACGATAAAAACATCGTAGCACGTAAAGCCAATAAATTTTGGTTCGTACAAATGTTTGATGTGGCACGTTGCCGTCTAATATGTTGTTCTCTAGCTTGCATCGTCAAAACAAAAAGTTCTTTGCCATCTTTGTCAAGCGTTTTACCGATGATTCTACCTGGTAAGTTTCTAATATACTGCGTTTTTGTAGCAATCATACCAAAGGTTGCATCCACCAAAGCTAAGGTAGTTCCCTAAAGATTGTCCATCTGCACTCACGATGTCCACACCTACACTAGCAGGGTCTTTGAGCATACCTAAAGAGACAGGATACGCAGACATCACAGCTAAGGCTTTGTGTTCGTGAAGTTTATCAGATATAGCTGTAAAATCACTCAGCGACCCAAAGAAGTTAGGATTTTGAAAAAGGTATGCCGCGATAGTATTATCTATTTTAGATTCAACATTTTCTAAATCACTGACATCCTTATTCATCTCAATCACTTCAAGTTCAATATCTCTAAAGGACAAATACGTTTGTACTACTTTAATATACGTAGGGTTCACACCTGCGTCAATTAAGACTTTGTTTCTTTTGGTAATTCTCACCGCCATAAGTGCTGCTTCAGCTAATGCCGTAGCCCCATCATACATCGAACCATTAGATACATCCATACCCGTTAGTTCACAAATAAGACTTTGGTATTCGTAGAGTGCTTGTAGTGTCCCTTGAGATGCTTCAGCTTGGTACGGTGTGTAAGCCGTATAAAACTCTGAACGTCCTGCTAAAGCATCTACAGCAGAGGGTACGATGTGGTCATAGTAACCACCACCCATAAACATACATTTATCGGTCACATTTTTTGCAGCTAGTTTTTTAAACAGTGAAAAAGTTGAAAATTCATCTAGCCCATCAGGTAAATTTAACTTGCTTACTTTTAAATCATCAGGCACCAAAGCAAAAAGATCAGACTCACGTTCTAGCCCAATCACGTCAAGCATTTCTCTTACTTCATTTTTAGTATGGGGAGTATATGGCATCTAATTTCCTACAAAGTTTCTTTATATGTATCGTACGCTTCTTGAGACATCATAGAGTCCAGTTCACTTACATCTGAGACTTTTAATTTAAAAATAAAAGTACCTTCAGCATCGGCATTTAAAGCTTCAGGAGCCTCTAACAAGTCTTCATTTACCCCAATAACCGTTCCAGAAATAGGTGTATAAATATCAGAAGCCGCTTTAACAGACTCAACAAATGCAGCACTTTCACCTTTTGAGAGTTCCATATCAAGGTCAGGGAGTTCCATAAAGGTAATATCGCCTAATTGTTCCACGGCATACGAAGATATACCAACACTTGCCACCTCCCCTTCTATCTCTACCCATTCATGTGATTCACTAAATTTTTTCATCTTTTTTTCCTTCTTCAATTTAAATTTTATTTTGTAATAAATGGTAAGCTAACGATATTTGCTTCAATACTTGAACGTGTATCTCTTAGCTCTATACTTTGACTTTTATCAAAACCTTCAATATCTATCATCGCAAGTCCTACACCTACATTTAAAATAGGTGAAAATGCACCCGAAGTGACAAAACCTACTTTTTTGTCATTTTGATACACTTCAAAGTCTTTTCTTGCACTTCTTCTTGTCGTGGTTTTAAAAGGCAATAAGATTCTTGTTAAACCCTCACTCTTTTGTTTGGCTAAAGCATCTTTTCCAAAATACTCTCTTTTGAGATTCACAAACTTTCCTAGATTGGCTTCAAGAGGTGTAATCGTTTCACTCAAATCATTACCATAAAGGCTATAACCCATTTCAAGTCTCAAAATATCTCTTGAACCCAGTCCTGCTGGTTTTGCTCCGTCAGCCAGTAAAGCATCCCAAAGCTTTACTGATGTTTCTGCATCAATATAAAGCTCATAACCCAGTTCCCCTGTATATCCAGTACGACTAAGTAAACACTCACTGTCAAATACTTTAGTTTGCACAAATGAGAAAAAGCCTAAGCTGTCTAAATCAACATCAAAATACTTGGCTAAAATCTCTTTAGATTTAGGTCCTTGCACATCAAGTTTGGCATACGCCATAGATTTATCTTCGAGTGTTGCGTTAGAGATTCTTTCTTTTAAGACTTTTAAATCATTTTCTCTCGTTGAAGCATTAACAACAATCATCAACTCATCATCGCTTAATCTATAAATAATCAAATCATCAATGACCCCACCTGCTTCGTTGAGCAAAAACCATATTTACATTTACCAATCGCCAATGCTTCAATATTTACAGAAGTAGCTTCATTCATACCAGAGGTCACAATGTCACCCTTTAAAGAAAAACTCTCCCATATGAGAAGTGTCAAATAATGCCACATCATTTCTACAGTGACCATGTTCTGCGATAATCCCATCAAATTGTATAGGCATATCCCAACCACAAAAACTCACATTTTTTGTTTTTAGTGCTTGTTGTCTCTCATACAGTGGGGTTTTTAGTAGTTCTTGCATTTAAAAGCCTTTGCTTATAATATTAAAATTCCGACATTATAGCGAAATACCTTAGCCAAAGCCAATTACTCTTATATATTGATATAATAAAAAATACAAGGGGAGAACATTATATATCTCAACAATATTCTTATTGGTTGCGTATCGTTACTACTTTATTTGTAGTTTGTTAGCGTGGCGACTGACCCTAATATAACTCACAAACTCAAACTCACAACTTTAAAATATAGACAGCTAAATTTAAAATATTATCAACACTTGTATTATATTTGAAGTAAGGCTTTGAATCATATATTTTTTGATAGATATATTTTGGTTTATTTTTATTAGAATTTAATATTAATTGAGAATTTTTAAAAGAAAAATCAGGTTGAATACCCTCATTCTCAATATCTTTTTTATCTGATAGAAGGTATTTTGAGACAGTGAGTTTAATTACTTCATCTTTGTCTATAGGTATCACATCTTGTATTGCACTTTTACCAAAAGTTTTTGTACCTATGAGAATAGCTCTTTGATGGAGTTGTAATGAACCTGCTACAATCTCACTAGCTGATGCACTAAGCGAATTAACCAATATTACTAAAGGTATATTTGGAAATATTGTTTTTTTATGTGCATGATAAGTATAGGTTTTGAATCTATCCTTTTCATAAAGAATGATTCCTTTTTCTATAAATAAATCAACCAATTTAATAGATTCTTCCAATAGACCTCCCGTATTATTTCTTAGGTCTAAGATAATACTATGAGGTCTCTTATCATGGGTTTTTAATATTCTTCTTATACTCCAATACCCTTCTGCCAAAATGAAAATGAGCATATTTTGAAAAGTTCAAACCCCGTAAATAGGAGGGTTAGAGAAGAAGAAAATAGCTATTTCTTAGTAAAAATACAAATTGGCTAAGGTATTGATACTCATACCTTCATAAAATGAAAATGAGCATATTTTGAAAAGTTCAAACCCGTAAATAGGGAGGGCTAGAGAAGAAGAAAATAGCTATTTTTTTAGTAAAATACAAATTGGCTAAGGTATTGTATACTAGAAACAACAGTTATATCAAAGAATCGTATTTTGATATAGAGAATATTGTCTTTTAGGGATAAAAAATAGGTTGATTTATAGTTTCCTTTTAATTTATTTTTTAATTCTGTACTTTTTGATTTGTCTAATAAACAACTATATTTATCTAAAGTATTTTGTGATTGATGACTTTGAATATAGTATTTTTCTATAAGACTATCAACTAAATCTACTTTTTTAGGATTCGTCTTGACACAAGCAGATAGAAAAATAACTAAAAGAAAGTAATAGGGGAACTCTTTTGTATATTTCTAAGGCTTAAAAATACCATTTCAAGCCTATAGATAGAGCATTTATTTCATGTTTTGATAATGCTATAAAAAAAGCATTATCATCATTGTATATTTTGATATTGCAACCTTAACTCTATTTTTCATCTGTAATGGTATTCTGAAAAATGTTTTCTCTACCATATTCTATATTAAATTTTAACTGATTAAAATCTGCCAAATAAACCTATATGAGGATAAAGACGCTGATGTTGATTTTGTGAATGTAAGGATGCATTTATCATAGAATAGAATTTATAGTTTTCAAATACTTTCCATGTATAACCTATGCCTACACTTCAAAATAATCTCGTTTCTCTTGCTTTAGAGTCCCAATATGTAAACTCCAAGACCATGGAGCTTCAATATCAAAAGAAAACTCTTCTGTCTTTAAATCGTCTAATTTTAATTAAATCTAATTTTATCAATGAGATATTATTTTTTTTAAGCTCTAGCTGTGTTTCTAAAAGTGTTAATCTATCGCCAAAATAAGTATTATAACCTATATCTTCAATAGAAAATGGACTATAGGAAATTTCTAAGACATCATTTTTTTTATACTTCTTTAGTCCTAGTTGAAAGATTGTAGGCTTATTAGTATCTGTAATTGGACGCTTATTTTTAGGTAATTTTTTTGAATAAGTCTCTACAGGAAATTTAAACCTTTGAAGAAGGATTATATGTTTCTCTTGTCTAGCCTTCATATATTCAGAAGAACTCTTATCTATATTTTGTAGTTTATAGGTATAAAATTCTAGTAAAAAATCAAGTAATTTTATTTCTCTCATTTTAGATACATTTTTTTGAAATAAAGTGATATTTTCTACAGAATCCATCATCGTATTGATAGTTATTTTTTCCTCTAGCTTTAATCCATCATAAAAGGCATAAATATTTTGTTGTGCAGAAGGATGATATATAATCTTTTCGATTTTTGAAGGATGTTTTATGAGAATATTAAAAGTTTCTATAGGAGCATATAGAAAATTATTATCTTCTATAAATCTCTCATTAATAATTAATTCAAGGAGTTTAGAGACCATATATCCACAATTACGATTAAAGAAAAAATATTGGAAATCTATCTTTCGTAATTCCCATAAATGCATACCTTTCTACACAACTCAAAGTTCCATGCCCATCATATCCCGATTTGCTCTTTAAAAGCAAAAAGAGATTCAACATCGTAGAATCTTTAAAACATTCATCATCTTCATAAAAACCCAAAGACCTGATAGTAAAGCAGGTGTTGTAAATTCTTTGTTCTTTTCAATAAGTCGTCCTGAGAGTTGCACTAAAAACTTTCTAACAGCAGGAGCATTTTCTCTTCCGAACGCTCAATCTTCCAAACAAACAATGTAGCATACGAGACCACAAGAAGTCTTCTAAACAGAGCCATTGGAGTTTCTTGTTGCCAACTTTCAAGATTAAATCCAGAAGATTTTAGAAGTTTAAAATAGCTTTCTATTTTCCATCTATGATAATACCAAGTACCAATAGTTGTGGCTGTGACCTCTTTGGGAACATTGCTCAAAAGCATCCATTGGGCAACAATATTATTGTCTTCATCAACCAATCTCTCCACCACAAACCTTGCCTTAATACTCTCTCCTGCTGTGAAGATAGTTTTCGCTTACCGTCCTCGTCAAGTACTGATTTGGTGGCATCTCTTCGTATATTCACTTCTATTTCATTGACAAATATCTTCACCTTTTGCATCTTTTTTATCCACTTTATATTTAATGGTTTTAAGGTAGCTTCCTAGCGTTAATTCTTTTGCCAAATCTCCTTGTTTTACCTCTCTATCCTCGTCAGGCAGGTAAACTTTGTGATTTGATTTAGCTCGAATCAGATAGCACCAACCATTGGCTTCATACTCTCTCATTAAGGCTACACTATCTCCTTCTCTGTCAATAATATCAACCAACTCTTTTTCAAACTTATAATTTTCTCGTATGTATTTAGTTCTTTGAACCAACTCCTCTAAATGCGTTAAGTCTGTATCAATATTGCTATCATAAGTGGAGTATATCTTCTCACTTGTTGCCAAGTTTTTGGGCTAAGGCACCCAAAGGATTTCCTTTCTCATCCATTGCCAATGAACCTTGCAAATCATACCCTATCTGTTTCGCATTCCCTTTCTTATTCTTAGTCACAAGTTCCTGTTTCTTTGTATGCTTTTTATAGTCCAAATGTGACCAATCATAGGCTACCAAGGTATAGTTACCTACTCTTTTATTACTTTCCTCTACTACCTCTGCTATGATGGGGTCATTGAGTGAGGAATTGTTACTTCTTCATTATTATAAAATCGCCATGATGCTTGGACTTGACTCCATCCATCTGTCTCCAATACTAGGTTCATTCCACTTTGGCTTTTATGTTTTGTATTCATCTCACCTCTTACTAACTTCTCATATCTTTTTTTAGTCTTTTATTCATGTCTTTTCTTTTACTTGTATAATAGCACTTTTTCTTTTGAGTTAGTTGTGTAGAAAGGTATGCATAAATGTCTATAAAACAAAGCTTGTTCTTCAGCTGTTAAATTGAGTTTATATTCCCACATCTCTCTAAATTCATGATTGGAATAAGTCATATTGTCTAAATAATAATATTTATCTGTATAACAATACCTTCGCCAAAATGAAAATGAGCATATTTTGAAAAGTTCAAACTTCCCGTAAATAGGAGGGTTAGAGAAGAAGAAAATAGCTATTTTTTAGTAAAAATACAAATTGGCTAAGGTATTGGTATAAAGAGCTGACATAACCACCGATAATACCATTATAAATATAAGATATCATCGTATATTTTTTTGGAAGTTTTGCCCCATAACTGATGGTTGAATCTAATAAATTATTTTGGTTTTCTTTATTGAGTTTGAAAAAAGAATGACCAAAGGCAGAAGCAGGATTACCTAAAAAACCACTCACAAAAAATACACTTAAGGAGTTCGAATCTTGTATGAGATTCCAATTTTTATATTCTTTACAGCGTGAATTTTTTTGTGGATAATCTATCCAATTTAATTGTTTGGAGAGCCAATAAAACCGTGCTGGGAATCTACATATTATTTGTATATTATTCTTCTTATATTCATGAATACTAGAGAGTAATTCACTTTTAGGTTCAAAGTTTCCCTTAGGATTTAAAAAAAAATCTTTATTTAATATAGTACTTGTTTGTGTATTTTTATCATAATGTAATAAGTTTAGCCAAATAGATTTTTTAGCTATTTCTGCTAAATTATAACTAGGGTGATTTTGTGCATAAGAAGAGTAAGAGAAGTATAGAATAAATAACTCAACCACTATGCACTAAAAGTACATAGGTTGAGTGTAACGGACTGAAAGTCCTAGCTGACGCGTAGATTACTTTCCTCTCTTATTCCAATATCATATTAGCTAAATCTTTATTTGATGGATTTCTATGATGTTCAAGATACTCATTAACCATCTCTTGACTTACATTTCCCGTACTCCATGCTCCATATCCTATCGCCCAAAAAAATGCTTTCCCCAATATTGTTTTTTTGATAGTTCTTTAAACTCTTCCTGTAACTTTCTTGAACTTCGTCCTTTTAACTTCTTTACTATATCACTCACTGACACTTTTGGAGGATACTCTATATGCATATGGACATGGTCTTTACTTACCACTCCCTTTAATATTCTAATATCTTCGGCATCACATATTTGTATAATTATCTCTCTGCATCGCTTTTTGTATATCACCTTTCAAAACTCCATACCTATATTTTGTTACCCATACTATATGTACTTGTATTTGGCTTATTGTGTGATTTCCATTTCTCATTCCACATTCTAACTTTTAACACATTCCTAGAAGCTAAAGCCTTGCACTAAAGTGCATAGTTTTGACTAGCGTGACTAGGACAATAAATAAATTTCATATTCTGTAGAAGAAAAAGGGAGTTATCCCTTTTTCTTACTCTGCAGTAATTTGAAATAGGCTATCAGCTTTTTCAATTTTATTCATACTACTATATTCTTTTGAAGCAACAACTTTAGAAAAATCTTCTCTAATTTCTGATGTACTTTTATCTGAAAGTGATGCCAGAGTATTTATATGTTTTCCTTTACCTTCGGCTATTTCAGTTTCAAGGTTATCATAAGTATGTCCAATAAGCATTGCAATTTTTGCACTTTTCCCTTTACACCCTTCTTTACTTGAGAGGTCAGAAAGAGTGGCTGTTGTACCTAAATCCCAAATAACATTAGAAAGAGCTGCTAGTGCTGGTACTTCCTTAAAGAGTATTCCCCCAATACCACATTCTGTTAAAATCTTTTCTAGTGAACGTGCCTCAGCTTGTGGTGTCATTATACTATACATTGCTATACTTAGTGCGATAAGAGTCTTTTTCATTTTTAATTCCTTTTTATAAAATTGTCGTAAATTTTAGCATAGAAAAATATATTTAAGGTTTTATAGGCATCCTCCCCAACCCCCTAAAAGTAGTGCACACTTAAAACCATACCTTTCTACACAACTAACCTAAAAGAAAAAGTGCTATTATTCAAGTAAAAGAAAAGACATGAATAAAAGACTAAAAAAAGACACGAGAAGTTAGTAAGAGGTGAGATGAATACAAAACATAGAAGCCAAAGTGGAATGAACCTAGTATTGGAGACAGATGGATGGAGTCAAGTCCAAGCGTCATGGCGATTTTATAATAATGAAGAAGTAACAATTCCCTCACTCAATGACCCAATCATAGAAGAAGTGGTAGAGCAAAGTAACAAAAGAGTAGGTAACTATACCTTGGTAGCCTATGATTGGTCACATTTGGACTATAAAAAGCATACAAAGAAACAGGAACTTGTGACTAAGAATAAGAAAGGGAATGCGAAACAAATAGGCTATGATTTGCAAGGTTCATTGGCAATGGATGAGAAAGGAAATCCTTTGGGTGCCTTAGCCCAAAACTTAGCAACAAGTGAGAAGATATACTCAACTTATGATAGCAATATTGATACAAACTTAACGCATTTAGAGGAGTTGATTCAAAGAAGTAAATACATACGAGAAAATTATAAGTTTGAAAAAGAGTTGGTTGATATTATTGACCGAGAAGGAGATAGTGTAGCCTTAATGAGAGAGTATGAAGCTAATGCTTGGTGCTATCTGATTCGAGCTAAATCAAATCACAAAGTTTACCTGCCTGACGAGGATAGAGAGGTAAAACAAGGAGATTTAGCAAAAGAATTAACGCTAGGAAGCTACCTTAAAACCATTAAATATAAAGTGGATAAAAAGATGCAAAAAGTGAAGATATTTGTCAATGAAATAGAGGTAACTATAAAAAGAGATGCCACCAAATCAGTACTTGACGAGGACGGTAAGCGAAAAACTATCTTCACAGAAGGAAAAAGTATTAAGGCAAGGTTTGTGGTGGAGAGATTGGTTGATGAAGACAATAATATTGTTGCCCAATGGATGCTTTTGAGCAATGTTCCCAAAGAGGTCACAGCCTCAACTATTGGTACTTGGTATTATCATAGATGGAAAATAGAAAGCTATTTCAAACTTCTAAAATCTTCTGGATTTAATCTTGAAAGTTGGCAACAAGAAACTCCAATGGCTCTGTTTAGAAGACTTCTCGTGGTCTCCTATGCTACATTGTTTGTTTGGAAGATTGAGCGTTCGGAAGAAAAAAATGCTCCTGCTGTTAGAAAGTTTTTAGTGCAACTCTCAGGACGACTTATTGAAAAGAACAAAGAATTTACAACACCTGCTTTACTATCAGGTCTTTGGGTTTTTATGAAGATGATGAATGTTTTAAGTATTTACGATGTTGAGGCTCTTTTTGCTTTTAAAGAGCAAATCGGGGATATGATGGGCATGGAACTTTGAGTTGTGTAGAAAGGTATGGTATAAACCTAATGCTCTCTTTGCCCGAACTATATATCGAAATAATAATTCTTCCTTTATCATCAAAAAATAATTCTTCATTACTAGAAGTAGACTTAAGCATTTTACCCTTAGCAAAAACTACTTCATAAATATATTTACTAACAAGAATATTTAAAGCCAATTTTTTTCTATAGAGTTTCTTAAGTCTTCTTGCCTCTTCTTTTGTAACCTCATTAGTAAAAGTATAAGTATGGTCTTTTGTACTACTATAAAATATGGAAATACTATTAAAGTACCCAATAGATATACCTGAATACTTAGGAATCCAAAAGTTTGGATTCTTCAAAAATTTATGGTATGTTGTATATAATCTTTTTGCTGACATATATCTATCAAAATCATTTTTTTGTTTAGCATCATGTGTTATCTCTTGTACATTTGTACAAGCAACTAGAAAATGTATATTTTTATTTTTAAAATAAATATGATTGTCCTCCTTTATAAATAAACCAATCACGTCCTACCCTATCATAATAAGCAGGGTTATGCCTTCCCTTACCAGTAGCCCCAAGTAATCCTTCATAACGAAAATGAAGTCCTTCATGTATCAGTGTAATCTCTAGCTTATCTTGTGAACTCAAAGTTCCTCCATTACTATATATCCCTATAGAAGAAGCTCCGTTAGCACTACTTCTATAGGCAAGAGATGTTATATCTATTGTATCATCACCTCTTTTACCACCAGCATAAAAATTTTCTGGGTCAGTACATTATAATTTGTATTTTTACCAAAAAGTAGCTATTTTCTTCTTCTCTAGCCCTCGTATTTACGAGGTTTTAACTTTTCAAAATATGCTCATTTTCATTTTGGCGAAGATATTGAAACAAGTAGTTAGATTATACATCGCACTTTACCTTTTACCTCCCATTATCCAAGTTTTCGCTAGAATAACAATAATTTATTTTCCAAAGGTAACTCCTATGACATTTACTACCACACTCAAAGAAGATGCGATTAAAATTATGCTACTTGGTTCTGGTGAGCTAGGTAAAGAAGTGGCGATTGAAGCCCAACGGCTTGGTATTGAAGTGATTGCTGTAGATAAGTACGAGAATGCTCCTGCACATTTGGTGGCTAACCGTTCCTATGCTATTGATATGCAAGATGAAGAGGCTATTTTGGATGTGATAGAAAAAGAACAACCTAGCTATATCTTGCCTGAAGTAGAAGCGATTTCTATCTCGGCACTCTTTGAAGCAGAAAAACGAGGCTTTCATGTCATACCCAATGCCGAAGCTGTCAACAAAACCATGAACCGTAAAAATATCCGTCTTTTTGCCTCAGAAGCATTGGGACTTCTGACTTCAGATTTTGCCTTTGTCACGTCCTTAGCAGGATTGAGAGAAGCCAGTGAGCGTATTGGCTTTCCTTGTGTAATTAAACCTGTGATGTCTTCGTCTGGGCATGGTCAAAGTATTGCCAAGACAGCTGATGCACTATCCTCTTCTTGGGAAATAGCCAAGGAAGCTAGAGGTGATGCTTCGGAGCTGATTGTAGAAGCCTTTGTAGATTTTGATTATGAGATTACCCTTTTGACTGTACGCAATGAGACAGGCACGGTCTTTTGTGACGCGATTGGTCATGTACAAAAAGCAGGGGATTTTGTCCTCTCTTGGCAACCGATGCAAATGAGTCCAAAAACATTAGCCAAAGCCAAAGAGATTGCCAAGACCGTTACCGATGGTTTGGGTGGGCGTGGTATCTTTGGGGTAGAGTTTTTTTGTCAAAGACGAAGACGTGTATTTCTCAGAACTTAGCCCTCGTCCACATGATACGGGCATGGTCACCCTCATTACCCAAAGCCAAAGCCAATTTGCCTTACATATTAGGGCTGTACTAGGATTGCCCCTAGAGTATATTAGCTATGGGTCTGGGGCATGTGCTGTACAAATCACCAATTCAAGAGAGTAATCCTGCACTACATATCCCTGATACTGCCTTTTCTCACAATAGTTTTGTCAGAATATTTGGGAAACCAGAGTCTCATATTGGTCGTCGTATGGCTGTGAGTTTGGTACTAGATGATGTCGAATCTGCCAAAATACAAGCCATGCATATCGTGTCACAAATCACAGAGGGCTAAGGAGCTACTATGTCTATATTTTCTCGTATATTTTTACCTTTTTTACTGCTAGGGTATATTGCTGTTGAGACTTATCTCAAACTTCACAATACCTCTTTATGTGGTCAAGTAGGATGTAAACTCGCAGGAGAGCTTCTACGCTTTGACCCTATTTATCTCAATTATTTTGGCTTGGCTTCACTCTTGGTGCTTATCCTCTTGGGTTATCTCTCACTCAAAAGTAGCTTCTTTAAGATGCTCTTTTTTATAGGACTGTATAGTGCTATTGCCTTTGAAGCTACGATTATTAGCTATCAATTTGTGGTAAACCCTGAGCCTTGTATCTTTTGTTTGGGGATTTTTTCTTCTTTGTTAGTCATTGCACTTTTTGCAGACTTCAAACGCTTTGCCATCACTCTAGCTACCGTGTCGGCTATCTTTGTAGGGATGCAAACCTTAGCTGTGACAAAGAACCATGCCTTCATCACACAAGATGGCTACTACCTCATCCAATCAGACACTTGCCCTCATTGCAAAAAGGTGAAAGCATATTTACTCAAACATAATATTGATTACCATGCTATCTCTACACAAGAAGCTTCTGCTAGAAGCTTCTTGAAGTTTATCAATATTACGACTATTCCTGTACTCATTATCAAAAAACCTTTTGATACACGCATACTCACAGGAGATGCCAATATTATCGCCTATTTTCAGAGCCAAAATACGTATATAGAGGCTTCGACCCCTAGCCTTTTAGAGACGACTTCTTATCATGCTGAACTCTTTTCGGCTGTACCTGATGATGGATGTACGATAACGATTACACAAGCCCCTGCTTGTGAAGATGACAATGTCACACAGCCCTAAAGGTCTACTATGATTGATGTACTGATTATTGGCGCAGGAGGAGCAGGACTGAGTACTGCTTTAAGTGCTAAAGCACGAGGCTCTTCTGTACTTGTCGTAGGTAAAACTTCTCCTACACATGCACAAACCTCTATGGCACAAGGAGGTATCAACGCTTCACTAGCCAACGTAGGTGAAGATACTATCGCCTTGCATATACAAGATACCATCAAATCTGCCAAAGGGCTTTGTGATGAGGCTATGGTGCATCAAATGTGTGCCGATGCACCCCAAACCATAGCATGGCTAGAGAGCCTAGGTGTGCCTTTTTCTCGCTTGGACAATGACAAAATGGGCAAAGACAAGAGTAGGCGTAGAAACCATTGCCCAAAGACAAATGGGAGGGGCTTGTGCCAAAACGTGCCTGTTATGCTCAAGACTATACAGGACTAAAGATACTCCATACCCTTTATGATAGCTGTCTCAAAGCAGAGATAGACTTTTTGGATGACCATTATTTACTCAATCTTATTGTTGATGAAGGCTGTATCAAAGGAGCTATATTTTTGGACAGCCATACGGGGGAGATTATACAAATCAATGCCAAAGCTGTGGTCTTAGCTACAGGGGGATATGGAGGAATATATCATGGCTATACCACCAATAGTTATGGTTCTACTGGCGATGGTATCGCTGTCGTACTTCGTGCAGGAGGGGCTGTATCAGATTTGGAATTTGTACAATTTCATCCTACAGCACTCAAACGTTCGAGTATTTTGATGAGTGAGAGTGCTAGAGGTGAAGGTGGCTACCTTGTCAATAGTGAGGGAGAACGCTTTATTGATGAGCTCAAGCCTCGTGATGAAGTAGCACGAGCTATCTTTAGACAAGAACAAGAAGGCAAAGAAGTCTTTTTGGATGTTCGCCACTTAGGAGAAGAGAAGCTCATGCATCTTCTTCCCCAAGAAGTCGCATTATGTAAACTCCACGAACATATAGACCCTGCCAAGGCACTCATCCCCATCAAACCTGTAGCACATTATTCTATGGGTGGAATAGAGGTAAACTCTAGCTTGGAAGTCCAAGGTATTCAAGGCTGTTTTGCTGTAGGTGAATGTGCCAATGCCAAAGTACATGGAGCCAATCGTTTGGGAGGTAACTCTTTGTTAGAGATTACGTCTTTGGGACGTTTTGCAGGAGACCATGCACATCAATATACACGCTCTGCCTCCAACAAAGAAGCCAATAGCACACAACGAGACAAAGACCAAAAAGCCATAGAAGCCATTTATGCACAAGCATGTACGCTAAACTTTTATGAAAAGCAACAAGCCTTAGGCAAACTCATGTATGAAAAAGTAGGTATCCAAAGAGAAAATACCCAGCTTTTACAAGCCATGGAAGAAGTCCGTGCCATGCAAGAGATGAAAGAACAGATGGGTATCGCTGACAAAAGCCCTATCCATAACCAAAACCTCATAGAGTACTTAGAGTTCTCCTCTGCCCTACTCTTAGCCCCGATGATTATCTCGTCTGCTCTTGCACGAAATGAGAGCCGAGGAGCACATTATAAAATAGGGTTTGAAAAGCAAGATGACAAGCATTTTGCCAAGCACCATATTATCCAATGGAAAAGGGAGATATAAGCATGACTATCACTATTTTACGTTCTCATAACAAGCAAGAAGAAGCCTATCCACTAGAAGATAAAGAGCGCACATTACTCAAAGCACTCACAGATATCAAAGCTACCCAAGATGCCTCTTTAACCTTTAGTGCTGGATGTCGTGCTTCGGTTTGTGGTACTTGTGCTGTGAGGGTCAATGGCAAAGAGCAATTGGCATGTGCGTATAAAGTCCAAGACCAAGATGTCATAGAACCCCTGCAGTACCATGAAGTCTTGCGTGACCTCAAAGTCAATAAATCCTTGACCAAGAAGACACTCCAACGTAGTACAGCATGGCTACAGACATTCCAAGAAGCTTCACTGACACCCAAAGATGAAAAATTCTCAGAAAAGCAAAGCGATTGTATTCTTTGTGATGCTTGTTATTCTGCCTGTCCCGTCTATGCTGTAAATCCTGATTTCTTAGGGCCTTTTGCCTTGACACGCGCCTATAGATATAGCAGTGACAAGCGTGAAGCTGATACCAAAACCCTTGTAGATAATGTACAGAGTAATGGAGTATGGGATTGTATTTTATGTGCAGAATGTACCTTGGCATGTCCCAAAGGGATAGACCCAAAAACAGATATTTTGATGTTACGAAGTTTATCCATAGAACAAGGTTACACTGACCCTACTTTTGTACAACAAAGTTTCGGATTTGACCCTAACGCTGGATTTTAACTAAGCCAAGAAGATAGAAACTGCCACAATGAGACTAACAAAAAACAAGACCAACACACCCACTTGTGCCATGTTAAACTTTTGACACTCATGTCTGTCTTTCTTCTCACATACGCCACCTGGGCAATATTTTGCTTCATCTTTATTAAATTTATTATAGATTTTACATCCTAGACATATACCAAAGACTGATTCAAAATAGAGTAAAAATAGACAAGTGATACAACTTAATCCTATGAGTGCATTATGAAAGCTCTCTTCTCCAATGGCTGTACTTGAGGGGAAAAGGATGGTTAATCCAAATAAAAATATGGCTAAACCAAGTCCTACTGCCCATGCGAACCTTTTTTGACTCGCACCCACATATTCTGGGACTTGATTGTTCACCATAAAACGACCCATCAATAAACTAGGGGCATATTTGGGATTGACTAAGACCCGAATAATAAATTCAAACAAGAATACGCTTATAAATATTTGCGTAATCAATAAACTTTGTGTCACCATACAATTTATAAAAGAAATAAATGCAAATAAAAACAATATCCCTGCACCTGCTCTAGCTTCTCTCTCATTGATGACTTTGACAGTATACCCCTCAACCACTTCTCCAAATCCAAAAACTTTTGACATTTCATTATCCTTTTTACTTATTATACTGTGAAACAACTACAAAACTAATAGAATACAAACGGCAAAACCGAAAGTACAATAAGTACTGCCATAGTCACATTAAATACCCTCACCCCTCGTGTATTTGAAATGACTTTTTGTAAGAATAATCCTCCCAATGCCCAAGAGTTGGTACTGCCTAAGCCCACGATAACATAGACAAAGGCAATCATCAAAATCTGTACAAACAAATGCCCCTCGCTATGGGTAAACGAAGTCGTGGCTGTGATTGCCATTATCCATGCTTTGGGATTGAGCCATTGAAATAAAATAGCTTGGGTACAGGTAAAGGGTATTTTCTTTTTGCCTTTATCTTGGGTTATACTGCCATTAGAATTTGCAATCTGCCAAGCCATCCACAGAAGATATACCATGCCTAGAACCTTCAAGATATCATACAGTGTAGGAAATATTTCAAATACTGTCCCTACACCTAAACCCACAGCTACGAGCATAAGGGGAAAGCCAATCATCACACCTATAATATGAGGAAGTGTTTTTCTATACCCAAAAGTCAAACCAGAAGAGAGTAACATCAAGTTATTGGGTCCAGGGCTAAATGCCGTGGCCACAGCAAAGGAGATGATAGAGAGCAACATAGTCAAAGTATAAATGTCTTGCATGAATTTACTGTGGGAAAGTAGCCTAAAGCTGACACTCTCCTACAGAACCCTCTTCATACTCTACACCCAACAATTTACACGCACGTCTCATAATTCCCTCTTGTGTCAATCCAAATTTCTCAAAGAGCAATCCTGCTGGAGCTGATGCTCCAAATGTTTCCATACCCAGTACATCGTCTGCATAACGGTAATATTCTGTAGCCGTGGCTGCTTCTATGGCTAGTACTTTGGTATTGCTATTAACAACTCTTGCTTTATAGGCATCATCTTGTTCGTTGAAGAGGTCAAGACATGGCACGGAAACTACATTGGCTTTGATACCAAGAGGAGCAAGATAACACGCAGCTTTGAGAGCAGGCATGAGTTCAGAACCCGATGCCATCAGTGTCAATGTAGCATCTTCTCTTTCTTTCAAAAGGTAGGCTCCACGGCTCACCTCTCCAAAGTCTCGTTTGGGTTTGAGTGTTTTGAGTTTTTGACGGCTCAATACAAAGCCATGAGGGGACTTATCCATGGCTAAGGCTGTTTTCCATGCTTCTACATTTTCAGTCGCATCGGCAGGTCTCCATACATAGAAGTTTGGTAAGGCTCTAAACTGAGAGATATGTTCTATAGGCTCATGCGTTGGTCCATCTTCACCTACACCTATGCTATCATGCGTCCATACAAAAAAGTTCTGAATGCCTGTCAACGCTGCGATACGTGCCGAAGGTTTCATATAATCAGAAAAGACAAAGAACGTGGCATTAAACGGCATCGTTGTTCCGTACAGAGCCATCGCATTGGTAATCCCTGCCATGGCGTGTTCTCTAATCCCAAAGTGTAGGTTTCGCCCTTTGGGGAAGTCTCCATCTCTTTGAGGTTGGTTTTGTTAGACGGTGCAAGGTCAGCAGAACCACCGATAAAGCTAGGAATGGCTTGGGCAATGGCATTGAGTATTTGACCATTGGAATCTCTTGTAGCCATTTGCTTGTCATTGGAAAAATCAGGGAATTTAATACTAGAAAAGTCAGGATTGAGCAAACGCTCCAAAGCAATATTTTGCTCAATGAGTGGGGCTTCTTTTTGTCTGTGTATCCATTCTTTTTCAGCCAATTCACCTTCTTCTAACGCACATCTAAATCTAAGCAATACATCTTCAGGGATTTGAAACGACTCCTCAGGATTAAAGCCCTCTTTGGCTTTGGATTCTGCGATGATTTTATCTCCTAGAGGTGCACCATGCGTATGATGTGTGCCTTCTAATTCCATAGCACCTTTACCAATAATCGTGTTCGCAATAATAAGGGTAGGCTTAGTCGCAGATTTGACCTCATCAAGGACTTTGTCTATGTCATCATAACAGTGACCATTGATTTTTTTTGACATCCCAACCTTGGGCTTCAAAGCGTCCTTTGACATCTTCTGACCATGCAATAGAAGTATCACCTTCAATCGTAATATGGTTAGAATCATAAATAAGTACCAAGTCTTCAAGCTTTAAATGTCCTGCCAAAGCACAGGCTTCATAAGAAATCCCTTCTTGCAAATCGCCATCACCACAGAGACAATACACTTTATGGTCTATGAGTTCGCAAGTCTCAGAATTGACTTTATTTTTGGTATATGCCTCAGACATGGCAAACCCTACAGCATTGGCAATCCCTTGCCCAAGTGGTCCAGTCGTTATCTCTATCCCATCCGTATGCCCATATTCAGGATGCCCTGGGGTTTTGGAATCGAGTTGACGAAACTGCTTTAAGTCTTCCAAAGATAAATCATAGCCCCAAAGATGCAAAAGAGAATAGATAAGTGCAGAACCATGCCCACCAGAAAAGACCAAACGGTCACGGTTAAGCCATTTGGGGTTTTTGGGATTGTGGCTCAATTTTTCAGAAAGAACGACAGCAATATCTGCCAATCCCATAGGTGCACCAGGGTGTCCTGAATTTGCTTTTTGTACCATATCAGCTGCTAGGAAACGAATCGTATTCGCCATTTTTCTACGCATTTTGTTTTGTTCTGTCATTATCATTTTTATTCCTTGTATTTTAAATTTAGTTTCTTCTAACTCATTTTTGATAATTGCTATTTATGTTTATCTAAAAGTATAGCAAAAAAATTAATTCTTTTACAAATACAGCTTTAAAACCTCTTCTTTCCTCAAACTAGCACTCTCAACAATCTCTTTAGATTCTGCTATTTTATTTTCTAAGATTTCTATTTTTGAAACGATTTTTTTTGGGTTTTAAGGGTTGGGAGTGGAATTTTGAAGTTTTCAATTATCTCTCTGAAATATTCTGGTACTTGCAGCAACACTGTAACACTTAATAAAATTTCAGTTTACATTTTTATTAAAAAATAATGATATACACAGGTACTAAATCTTTACTCTATTAGAATCTAATAACACACAATGCTGATCTGTTGAAGCTTCAAATACCTATAATTACCTACTTACCAACTGTTGCACCATAAATTAGCGTATTAAAACTGTATCTATTGGAAATAATTTAGCCGAAGAGTTATCTAAACCTAATTGATTTATTTTGTGTTCTAGTATCTAAAATGCAAACCTTTTCACTTCTCCACTATTTACCCAAGGCAATTTCAGCATTTAAATAATACTTCATACTTTTTGAAGATACAAGTGTACCTCCTGAAGAAGTTTTAATGTAAATCTCCCAATCTCTCACCATATTACTACTTACAGCACTAATCTCTTCTTCTATCTTTCTTCTTATTTCTTCTATCATCTCATTCGCTTTTCCCACTTCATCATCTACTTTCTGACAAGCTTTAACTATCTCTTCTTGAATATTTAAAGGTGGGAGGGGGATTTTGACTTCATTTTTTAGAAATGCACTATTTAAACTCTTTCCAAATGTATTAAAATTATCTTTTTCTAAATCAACTATTCTGCCATTAAATAAGTGAAATAAATAATCATTTCTAATTTCATCATTTTTAGGAATAAGTCCTGCGATAGCTTCATTTGTATATAAATCTTTACCTGCTATTGCTGTTTATCCTATTGATAATTGTACAACTTGAATAGTGTAATACCATTTGGTATCAATTTAACATTAGATTCTTATTCCATCTTCAGAAATTTTTCTTTTGTATCAATTTATCCAATAATACCATTCATCTCTGATATTGAAGACCCATAAATTTGTACCATTAAAATATTCTGAATATCTAGTCTCTTGGAGGTGTTCCACCAATTAAGACATCAACAACATCACCTAATTTTCTTTGCCATTCGGGCTTACCTATAATCTTTACCTTTTTAGCAGGACTCAAACCCAAAAGCCTTAGAAAACTCAACTCTAGTAAAATCAAGCATATCCACAACTTTAGCTTTAGATACAAATTCCTCTAAATCTTTGGGTATTTCTATCTCTTCATTAGCAAAGTTCTTCGTAATGAGTGTGTTTATTTTGCTCTCATCATTTTTGTCTATGGGATTATAAAGCACGGTGTTTATGCTGTTGAGTGTGCCTCCGTTGTATTGTATGCCTTCGTTTCCTTTTCTTCCACTCCATTCATAACCCAAAAACTTTTTATTGGCTTTGTTGTCTGTGGGGGCTTTGATGATGAGGACTTTTTGGCTGTTTTCACAAGAGAGTGTAAAATAATAAAACTTATCTGCTTCTATGGCTTTGACATAAGCGATAAAGGCTTTTTTCTCTGTTTTGTATTTTCTGATTGTTGAAAATCTTTTATAATAGTTGGCTTTTCTTCGGTGTTTGGTCTCTGTGGCTTTTTCAAAGGCTGAGAGATAGGCTTCTACAGTTTCTATTTTTAAGAGTTTTTTAGAGGGCTGTTCTGCTAAAAAGCTTTTGTATAAATCATAGTCTATGCCTATGTGTTGGGTATATTTTTTGAGTATTTCTTTGTCTGTAAACTGACCTTGTATAAGAAGATTCCCTTTAAAAATATTTTTTGTTAAATCGTCATATTTTCCTACGATATTTTCTACATCATTTCTTCTTCTAAGAAAGAGCGTCACGGTATTTGTGCCTGTTTTGCCAAATGTACCACTTCCAAATTCTGCAATGGCTACGATGTCAAAATATTTGAGCAGTATTTCTCTTGTGGCTACATAAGTGTTTGCCCCTTCACCTTTGGAAAGTATAGATGAGGGCAAGATAATCCCTGCTACGCCATTGGTTTTGAGTAGCTTTTTGGCTCGTTCTATAAAGAAACATTCTATAGAATTGTTGGCTGTGTAACTTTTGGCTTCTATGCTTTTGCTAATTTTAAATTTTGCTATATCTTTGTCATCTAATGTTTGTAAAAAACCTTTGACAGAATAAGGTGGATTGGCAACAAGAAGTGAAAAGCTATTGTTTGGAACATCTTTATCTTCTTTGAGTGCGTCATTATAGATAATATTGATATTTTCTTGTCCATACATCAAGGCAGAGACTTTGGCAACTTTGGAAAGTCTATACTCTTTTTCTATGCCCACGACTTCATCTGTGTCAAATATTTTGGCTACTTCATTGAGAAAATGTCCTGCTCCACAAGCATAATCTATGGCTTTGGGTTTGTCTTCTTGCTTTTTTACTGCGTCTAGGGGTAAGGCATTGATAATAAATTTGACAATAGGCATAGGCGTAAAAAATTGTCCCTCGCTTTGTTTGACTCCATTGTCCAAAAATCCCTCAAACATATCACCTAAAAATTGATTGTCTTCTACGCCCGTGAGCCGTATATCTTGAAAAAGTTCAATCACTTTGAGTAGGACTTCAAAGTTTTTATAAAAAAGCATTTCGCTATGCACATCCAAAAAAGAAAAATCATTATTGGTAAAAAACTTCTGTTCTCTAAATCGCTTTTTGACATCTTCTTTGAGAGAATTTATATCTACTTTTTCAAACATATCATCAATAGTTTTATCAGAAATATAAGTTATCTCTTCATTGAGAAAATTAAACATTCCTTCTTTGTACAGCTCTTGAAGTCTGTCTTGAAGCCCAAAAGCATCATCATAAGAGACACCTTTCCAATAAAATTTAAGTTCACTCTTTTTGTTTTTTTGGTTGCTGTTTTCATCAATAATTTTACATAAAAAGAGATTGACCAAGACATTAAAGGCTCTCTCAGGACTTCCTATATTGTGCTGTCTCATAATTGTAGCAAATTTATTATATTTACCTTGAATATCAGTTGAAGAGACGATATTTAGGTCATCAATATTGGTCTTTTCCAATCCTATAAAATAGGCTTTATTAGATTCAAAAATTCCTCTCGTGTTAAAGGCTTTTTTATAAGTCTCACTCCATACTTCATAAAGGTCTTCTACTGTTTGGGCTTCTTTATAGGATTTTTTTAAGTTGTTTTCATAGAGATATTTTTTGTCATCCACTAAGTTAATGAGGTAATAATCTGATACAAGCTTTTTATCCAAAAAATCACTGGCATAAAGGGCAATAAATTTGGTATCTCCATCTTGTTTGGCATAAGAAAATATTTGTGTGGGTTTAACCAAAGTGCTATCCCATGCTTTTTTGAACTCACTTCCTGCTGTTTTACACTCTATAATAAGCAATGCTTTATTGTTATTGTCTCTGATAAGAATATCAGCACGACCACCACTTGCATTAAGACCTAGTAGCCATTTGGGTTCAAGCTCTATATGTTTGGGGTTATACCCTTGTGATAAAAGTCTATGCACACATTCAAAAACCACAAAATTTTCATGAGAAGAGAAGTTAGAAGTGCTTTTGTCGTGAATGGTTAAAGCTTTGGGATACAGTAGTTTTTGATTTTTGAAATCTACGGTTAATTCACAAGCAAAGGCTTCAAATTTTTTACTATAAATCTCTTGATTTTGAGCTAAAGTCTAAAGTCTCTAATAGGGCTTTTACGTTTTCTTTTTTATCATATTTATGCTCTCAATTTATCTCTTATGTCTATGCAAATATTTGCTAATCAAAGGTTCTAAAGCACTTTGAAGTTTAGGTTCAAAGGCTTCAAATCGTTTTTGTAAATCTTTTGCCAAAATATCTGCTTCTTCCATACTCTTTGCTAAACCCAGCAAGGTGACAAAGCTATTTTTATCTCCGTCATTGCCTGTAGGTTTTCCTGCTTCTTCTGTCGTTTGTGTCTCATCTATAATATCATCTTGAATTTGAAAGAGTAAACCCAAATCAATACCAAAATCATATAAATCTTTTTGAACCACAAGAGACAATCCTACAATCACCCCACCCATTTGCAAAGAAGAGGCGATAAGTTTGGCTGTTTTATTTTTGTGTAAGATTTTGACTTGTTCTAGGTTGAGAGGGATATTTTCGAAGTAGCAATCAAGGGCTTGACCCAAAACCATGCCAGTACTTCCACCATTTTGTGCCAGAAGTGTCACAAGTTTGAGCTTCACATCATCACGCAAAGGGGCTTTGGCAATACGCAAAAATGCATCGGTATTGAGTGCATCTCCTACCAATATGGCTGTGACTTCATCATAACGTTTGTGCAAAGTCTCATGCCCACGGCGTAAGTCTGCATCATCCATAGCAGGAAGGTCATCGTGAATGAGTGAATAGGTATGAAACATTTCTACTGCCAAGGCTATAGGTAAAGCCCCCTCATAAAGCAAAGGCTCATACGCATCAACGATACTCAAAAGTAAAGAAGGACGAAAACGCTTACCACCTGCGAGTAACATCACAGCCAAAGCTTCTTCATAGATAGGATGAAAGCTAGGTGCTTTGGGTAAGTGCGTAGCCAAATAAGATTCAAATCTTTGCATAGGATTCTTTCAGATATTTTATAACTGAAATTATATCTAATTTGGCTAAAGAACCCAATACTTATGGAAAGAGTGAATTAAGTATCGTTCCTTTAAAGTTCAAATCCCCATAGGTCGCAATATCACTCTCATCCCTAGCAGAAGAGCCGATAATACCCAAATGATAGGTATTATTCATCAAAAATTGATAACCACCATAATCATGCCGAGGGTCATCAAAGAGTTCCATCGTCGAAAAGCCAAAGAGACCATTGGCTTGTAATTGCCCTCTTAGTTGTGCCAATATTGCATAGGTATTGTTCGCTTGGGTGAGCCATCCATTGGGATTGACCTCACTGTCTTCTATGGCGTTGTTTCCATTACTATCACTCCATGTCGCTGTAGGTACTGCGATATACGCCATATACACAGGCTTCTTATAGCTATCATGCAAAAACTTAGAAAGGTTCGAAATCCTATCAGCGAGATAGTCTATGCCTTGTTCTCCTGTACTAAAGCTTCTAGGATTTGGATTCTCCCATGAACCAGGATTGGTATAATCTCTACTAAATTGTCCCACTATCTGATAAAAAGAGAGAAAATCTATATGGGGTAGCATAGTGGTATAAATCCCTTTGAGTTTCTCCCATTCATCTTTGTCACCCAAGGCACAATGGCTATAACCACAATCAGAAGCCCTTTCATACACACTACGGGTTTCCTTGGTCTGTCATACACAAAGACACCAGTAGGTTACTAGGACTTTTGGCTCGAATGGTGTCGATTGCTTCTATAATGATATTGGCGAAACTGCTTTGTGTTGAAGTACTTGCCATCACCGTATCTTTGTTGAATTCAGGTTCCATAATCAACATCTTGGTTCCCTTGAGTTGCCCCAAAAGCGTAGCCACACGGGCTGTATCTACTCTATACTCTGCTATCTTCCCTGCATCAGGAAAACTGCCCCCCAAGCCATCTCCAAAAAACCAATAGTTAAACACAGGAATATATCCTGCATCCATCAGGCTTTGTATATCCGAGAGATTATACCAACTGTCTTGCCAACCTCGAGTTATCCAAATAGTAAAAAATTTGCTTTTTTGTAGATGCGATTGTAGAGTCTGAAAACTCCCTCCATTAAAATTTTTGATTTGAGCGTAATAACTATTATCTGAAATATTGGTATTGAGTATCAAATCTTTAGAACTCACCCAAATCTTTTTACCACTCTCAATAGACGTAAACGCAAAATTAGAAGCACCACCAAACCCTACATTAAAGTCTTTGAAAATAGGATGATTTTTACCCTGTGCCAAATGACCAAGAATAGGAACAATAGTAAAAAGAGACATATCTGCCATAATCGTAGGTGACCACAGCAAACAGAGGATAAGACAAAGTTTAAACCTTAGTTTTTTATAACTTATATTCATAGATAAATCCTTTAGCTGTTAAGTATAGCCATTGTTACTTATACTAAAGTCCATACAAGCCCTATCTGGCTAAAGTCTTGCTAAAGTAGCAAACAATACAAAAGGGGTATCAATGGTGTATCATAACATCGTCTTAATAGGCTTTATGGGGAGTGGCAAGAGTACAGTGGGCAAGACTTTGGCAAGGCAGATTTTGAAGGATTTTGTAGATGTCGATACGGTGATTGAAACAGAGCAAAATGCCAGTATCACTGAGATTTTTGAGAGTAAAGGAGAAACATATTTTCGTGACCTTGAACAAAAGTGTATCAATCAACTCGCCCAAAAGAAAGGGCAAGTCATTGCTACAGGAGGAGGATTACCTATCTATGGGACGATACCTGAGCATTCTCTGATTGTCTATATAGACGCTGATTTTGATGTGATAATGAAGCGATTGCCCAAGCATGAACGTGCCAAACGACCTCTACTTGATGATGAGGCAAAGGCTAGAGCATTGTTTGCACAGCGTATAGATACCTACAAAGACAAAGCCCATTTTAGTGTAGATGCCAATCAACAAGTACATATCTTCATACATCTTATCCGTGACTTTGTCTTGGATAGACGCGTATTGTAAATACTATTATGACAATCAAAGTAGGTACATTTAACCTCTTTCAATTTGTAGCACCTCCTTATTCTTGGTACACAAAAAAAAGAGAAGTTTACTCACAAAAAATGGTCTGCAAAAAAGAGATGGATACAGAAACAAATTGTCCAAATGGATTGTGATATTATAGGCTTTCAAGAAGTCTTTTCACGCAGTGAATTACAAAGTGTACTCAAAGATTTGGGCTTTGCCTATTTTGCCACAGTAGATACTGCCAAAATAAGGAAAAAGCATCTCTCATCTATGTCTCTACCACCGTGGCTATTGCTTCAAAATATCCTATCTCCAAGCTAGAAACGCTCAGCGTCACCTCACCCTCCTTTGTCTTTGCAAGAAAGCCCATCAAAGCACTCGTCACTCTGCCCAATGCCCAAGAACTTCTAGTCTATGTCTGCCATCTCAAATCCAATAGACTCAATGAATTTGAATATATTTTTGATATTAATGACAACATCTCACACAAAAAAGCCTTGGTCTCCAAAGCCATAGAAGACAACCTTTCCAATACCTTGGCACAAAGACTACACGAAGCCTCGGCACTTTTTGGGGATATTGCCCAATCCCAAGACAAGCCTAGCCTCTTGCTCTGCGACCTCAATGACAAAGAATTTTCACTCAGCATTGATGCCTTGGCAAATCCCCAATATTATGACGATACGAGTAGCCAAGAGTTACTCCTGTATGACGCATACTATCAACACAAGCCCCAAATCTACAACCCCCACCCCGAAGCCAAAGCACCCAAAAGAAAGCCCACGAGTTACTTTGTGGGCAAAGGCAATGTCTTGGATTATATCTTTGTTTCCAAGGATTTTAAGGTAGTTGATTATGAGGTCTTAGACGCACACTTGCAAGACAATACAGACGGCTCACTGCTCACGAGTGACCATGCTCAGGTGGCTAGGAGCTAGCCTTCATTAAACGCAAGTATCTCTTGATGAAACGCATCCAAAGCCTTCTTGCTCTACCTTGCTTGTCAAAGTTCTCATAATCCGTATGGCTTAAAATAAATTTCAACATAGGCAAAGATACTGTTTTTGTCTAAAACCTCATCGAGTTCTATCTTTTCTTGTTTTGTCAAAGTAATGCATCAAAATACGCTAAAGGATGGAGACAAAGTCTTCTAAGTCTTGTTTGCTTAGGTCTAAACTATTTGGGCTTTGCAAAGAGTGTAGCAGAAGATAGAGATTGAACTGTAAAACTTTTCGTATAATGCTTTATCCCCTAGCCATATCCATAGCCCTATCCATATCCATATCCATATCCATAGCCATAGCCATAGCCATATATCCATAGCCATAGCCATCCATATCCCTAGCCATATCCATATCCCTAGCCATATCCATAGCCCTATCCATAGCCCTAGCCATATCCATATCCCTAGCCATATCCATATCCATATCCCTAGCCATATCCATATCCATATCCATATCCCTAGCCATATCCATAGCCCCAGCTATAGCCATATCCATATCCCTAGCCCCAGCCATAGTATAGCCATAGCCATAGAAAAAATATTTTAAAAAGAGACTCTTTTAAAAATATTTAAATGCATTTTCTGTACTCACTTTTCTATACAGCTTATCGTTCGTATAGAGTATATAGTTTAATAAAGAATACCTACCAGTAAAATTTATCGCCTCTAAAAAGGGTGATATTTTGAGTCACCACATTTGCCAAGGGATACTTTGAGATTTTTGTTATAGAGTATGTATTTATCTAGGAGTAGAGGGAAGTTCTCCCTCTGCTATGCCTAGGAAACTTTGCTAAAAGCGCTTCTGTCAAATAACCTCTTTTGAACCCTTTCAAAATAAAACCCTAGATAGAGTATATTTTGCAAAGCCATCATCGGTTTTGCTTTTAGTTCTGTAACTTATAAAATACATCTTCTTTGTCTTTGGCTTCTATGTAGCCTATCACTTAGTATTATCTACATTTTTACCTTCCAATACAGCCACTAAGAGTACTTTTGACAAAGGGCAGTACGTCTATCTTTAGTTTACTCATATTCTGCTCAAAGCCAGTGAATTGCGCCATCAAAGATTCGAGATTTTCTAAATGTATGAGCATACAAAAGGGTATGACCATCGTGACTTTTCGGGGTCCTGGACTGGAGTTTGTTGGTACCTGTTGAGTAAAAATGGTACAAAATGTACAATGAGCCTCATTGTGGGGTTCTATGAGGAAATGCAGCACTTCTTATTCCCTCACCTTGCTGTATGACATCTATGCCAAAATACAGTTGGGCTATCTCTTCCCATCCTACTTTGTCTCAGGTTGTCAAACATCTCTTTGCGTAAATAGGGCATCTATATTTCTCTTACCTTGCTTTCTAGTGTATGCGTGTTTGGCTAACTTTCAAATATTCTTGAAACGAAAGATGACTCTGGAACTGTATGAAGCCCTTTGGGTTCTAGGAGTAAGCCTTGTTCGAGCCAAAAAGTACTCTGCTAGTATCTCTGATTGACTGTATCTGCAAGCTGATAGAAGCAAAGCTATATTCATCGAGGATTCTCTCTAAAGATAGCTTTCATCTGTGCTTTGGGGATATAGATATGCAATTGCTTCTTTTCCTCACAGCCATCAGCAGATGCCTTGTGATGTACCCAGGGTAGGCACCACTCACTCAAAAATGCTATTTTATCACTCTTGTTCCAAGTGGTAGGTGACTTCTTTTATCCAAGCGTTTCTTTTGGTCTAGCAAAAATACATAGGCTTCGGCAATCTTCCTCATACGCCAAAGCTCTCGTATCAGGTAGTCTCTTCCATCTGTCTCAGAGATGAAGCCTAACATCGCCAAACAAATAGGACGATGTTTCAACTCTGCTAAACCTGTGAAATTTTTGAGCTTTTCTAGGAAGTCTTCATGCTTTTCTTTTGGCAAGGATTTTGTCATAGCCATAACGAATCGTAAAAACTTTTTGGCTAAATATCTCTATTTGTTTTTGGTTAAAAGGGCTGAATATATAGCTTGGTAAAGAGTCTATCGCTAAAGGGGGTATGGTTCTCAAACCCTGTAGGTCTTGCCGTGATGACGAATTGGTTTTGGTTTTGTTCTCTAGTTTGTCTATAGTCCGTACCTCATTTTTTAATCCAGCTTAGAGGAGTGTTTGACTCATCTTTGATTCCAATTCATCAAAACCATCAAAGATGACAATTGCTCCACCCCTCGTCTATATAATAATTAAAAAAATCTATATCTAGTGCAAAGCCTATTTTGGCAGAAAAGTTTTCTAATCCATTGAAAAATACATTGATTAAAAGTACTGGATTTTTGCTAAAGTCTAACTCTCGTAATATCATAGGAAATACCACCCTATTGCCCTAGATTGTGATGCTCTTGACTCACAGCAGACGGTAGAAAGACTCGTGCTAGATACTTGGTCAAAGTAGATTTACCACTGCCTGCCAAACCTGAAAGTGCTACAAAAGGATGCTTGTTCAAATAATGATAGACCTCATCGCCTTTTATATCTTCTACATCTTTACTCTCATTGATGACAGTTATCTCTTGTGTAGCCAAACGCAAAGGCACATAAATGTCTTGCAAGGAGACAGGTATATCTTCAGAGGCTTCAAAGAAGTCAAAACTATTTTCACTGTTGTAATAACGCTCTAAATCAAGCTGGATAGAGTCTGCGTTGTTTTGAAAATTGTGCCTCTTCTACAAAAGGTGGGTTAAGTTTATGGTTTTCTTGCATCATTAGAGATACCTTCCAATATGGGTTTCAGTATGAAACAGTTCATAAAATTTTTGTTTAAATGTATTAAAACTCCTTGTGTCGTCCCTTGCATGTGATACACCTCATCCAAAACTCTTTGCGTGGCTTTGGTATAGTCGATAATCTTCTCTCGTGAATCGTGGATTGACCAATTCAGTTTGATTGGTCTTATCAAAATGAGAAAGAAACTCCAAATAGACAAAGTACTGCTCTTTATTGTCAACTGAAGTCATATCTTTGTTGTTACACACCTCTGTAATAGCCCCTAGCATATCATGTTTGTTCTCTAGTGCCGAATACACAGGCTCATAAAACAGTTTTAGGTACGCATGAGTGCCAATTTTTGATATTCTTCTAGTCCATCTTCTGCCTCTTTACCTATGTCTATATGAAAATACACAGCGACTAAAAAGCTTTTTATCTTTCTAGGATTTGGGTCGATAATAGACAAGATAAAAGGAATAAAATCATGGATATACCAACGCTCAGTCACACCTAAGAGTAAGGTATTTTTGACATACTTTTCAATTTGTAGGATTTTAGGTTCTTTAATATAAAAGGTAGCCTGAAACAGTTTTTCCAAATAGATTCTCGAATCTTTGGCTGTACTCACTTCCGTTTTGGACAAAGACTTTCTATATGCTGTCTGTCATACCCAAAGACAAAAATACAATACTTCGTAGAGAGATACTGCTTTATCTCTTTGAGCAATGTGGCTATGGTGGCATCTTCACATCGGTCTAAATCATCGATAAAGAGTATCACACGGCTTTCTTCATAGTTTTGCTTTTTAGCAATATCTTCTTTGAGTAAAAGAAGTTTGATGGCTTCCTTTGAAATGCCATTTTGAATTTCATATTTCTATCTAAGGATAAAAGTGCTCTTTTTCATACACTTCACCTATGTTTTTAATATTGCTTCCTGCATTTTTGCCTACTTTGAGGTACGCACCCAACATATCTAAGCCTGACTGCATCGCAAGCTAGAAGCTATTTTTCCGATGTTTTTCTTAGTTTGGATATAGCTTGTAAAATGGTTATGTATTTCTTGAGTAACTCCAATCATAGGTTCAGCATGGTGTTCATGTTCCCATGGATTGAACCAAATCGTATGAATATGTTTGAAGTCTTTAGCCTCTACTTTATACTCTGTAGCTATGGCATCATACTGTGTTTTTTCTTCCAAGGCTAGGGTTTCAAAATTTAAAATATGTTGCGTAGGTTTACCACCAAGTGAAGCACAAAGATGCTTCATCACAACTGGTCTTACCACTACCCCACCTCCCCGAAATACCAATACTATAGGGTGTTTGGGCTTTGAGTATGAGTTTGCGAATACTTTTACTTGCCCAAGATGTCCCAATACACCAATGCCTAAAGTAGATTCATCATTAATGAAATTTCATTATTTACCTTTACAATGTAGAGTAATGATTATATCATAAGAAGATATTTAAATATAGTCTCTAAACCAATCAGCTATAATACCCAAAATACTCCAAGGAAAATCCTATGCCTGAACAGACTGATACACCTGACGATACTGTCCCTGAAGAAGCGATATATTATGACCAAAGAAGTGTGGCTTTGCGAACGACTCAGAGTCTGTATTTTGTGCAAGAACACAACAAGATGTCTATGCTTGGCTTACTTCTGCAAGACTTCAAAGAGACACAAATTGTTATCGTGGTAAAAAGCAAGAAAAAAGCCGATGTATTGGCTACATTTTTGACAGACAAGGACTTCAAGGCTATGGCTGTACATGGCAACCATAGACAAGCACAACAACAAGCATCGGCAAAGCAATTTAATTTGGCTTCTTTACAGGTCATACTGACTACAGATATGATTTTGAAGACCTTAGATTTAGACCATATCAAACTTCTTGTGAGTTATGATTTGCCAGAAATGACCCAAGAATATTATAATCGCTTGGCAAAGATGAAAGAATTGGGTGTGGCTATCACACTGGTAAACCAAGCAGATGAAGTCTTGCTCTCAGAGATAGAATTCAATATGAAAAACGAAATCACAGAGAAAGTCTTGGAAGGTTTTGATGATTCACAAAAGCCCAAAGAGACAGAGCATACTCCCAAGAACCGAAGTAAAAAACCTCGACATCGCAAGAACAAAAATAGAAAAGACACAGAAGGAAAACAGCCATGAAAGCAGACAAAATAAGCAAAGAAAACATCCGAGTATTCGTGATGTCATTTTATGCCAAGCTTCTCCAAGATGAGATTGTAGGTCCATTTTTTATTGCCAAATTGGGTGAGGATATACACAGTGAACAGTGGAAAACACATTTGGAAGTCATTGTAGGCTTTTGGATTTCTCTAGCCTTGGGCAAACCCCGATATACAGGCAGTCTCTTTGTCCCTCATACCAAATTAGGCAATGTCAAACGTGAAACCTTTGAACAATGGCTCAAGCTATTTAGGATATCACTCGATGAAGTTTATATCTCTCCTATTGCTGAGAAGTTTGAAGAACGTGCCATCATCATCGCAGGGAATTTTATGCGTAATTTGGGGCTATAATCAAGAAATATTAGTCTATAATCCTTTGAATTAATATATCTCATTTACACAAAGGATTCACATGAAAAAATCACTATTATTATTGCTTGTATTAAGCTCATCTCTATTAGCAACCTACGGTCACGTTTCAAGGCAAAGAAGTCACACTAAACTCCAAGGGTTTAGCCGTTGGAGCTGATGCACCTCAATTTATGGCTGTGAGTAAAGATTTGGTAGAAGTCTCTATTGGTGGCAAAGAAGACAAAGTACAAGTGATTGCTTTTGTACCTTCTTTGGACACAGGTGTCTGTAAACTCGAAACCATCAACTTTAACAAAAATATCTCCAAGATGAAGAATGTAACAGTCAAAGTCGTATCCAAAGATTTACCTTTTGCTATAGCACGATTTTGTCAAGACAACAATATTAGTAATGTACTGACACTCTCTGATTATAAAGACGCTGAAGGTGCATTACAATACGGTACGACTATCTCTGCACCTGTATTCCTAGAAGACTTTTTGGAAGAGTCGTTTATATAGTAGATACGCAGGGTAAAATTGCTTATAAAGAAATCGTAGCAGAAATCACCAATGAACCCAATTATGCGAAGATTATTGAAGTACTCAACGGTTTAACAAAGTAAGCTTAAACAAGGTACAATATAAGCATGAAAACTTTAATCAAATTACTCCTTTTGGGCGCTATGGTACTTAGTACACCTTTTGCAACTGCCAAGGATAATACACTCTTGGCTATCACTGATAATAACTATCTTGGCACACTACTCAAAAGTGACAAGCCTGTACTCGTGAAGTTTTGGGCAGAGCATGGTGCAGACCTTGTAGAAAGATGGAACCTGAATATAAGAATGCCTCCAAAGCCTTTGTAGGTAAAGTAACATTTGCTGAGGTCAATGTGGATACCCAAACACAAGTCTCTGCTGTCTATGCCATAGAAAGTCTGCCTACGATGATTCTTTTTAAGAAAAATAAGATTATCAAAAGAAGTGTAGGTTTTCTTGACCAACAAGAGATAGAAGCCTTTGTCAAACAAGCACTTCAATAAGCCTCGGCTTATTTCTCTTTGGGAATAAGCATAAAGACATTTTGACCCTGTCGGTGTTTGTAACCCAATCGGTAGCCTAATCTTTGCAAGATACTATGTACGATATACAATCCCAATCCAAATCCTGCACTTCGTTTTTCACCTTGTGAAAAAGGTTCTGTATAGTAAGAAAGCTGATGTTCCAACACTTTACCTCGTGAGATAATCTCAATCGTATTGAAGCGTGTTTGGAGTATCACGGCTTGATTGCTACTGTATTTAATCCCATTATCAATAAGATTCTTCAGGACTAAGACTCATGAGCTTTTGTCGGTATTGAGCGAAATATCGCGTATCTCAATCAGCCACACTTTCATTGCTAGTCATCAACAACTCTGTACTTTGGCTAATAATATCACTCAACAAAGTATATTCAAAATACGGTTCAAAACTCTGCTCTGTCACACGTTCCAATTCTGCAAGTTCTGAAATAAGCTCATTCATACGCTCAAAAGCGCGTACAAGTATCTCTTTGGTCGCATCATCATCTATCATCTCTACAATAATACGCCCCTTAGTAATAGGCGTTTTAAGCTCATGCATCAGGTTTCTCATAAATAAATTTTTCGAGGTACTAAGCTTGTGAATATGGACAATGGCATCATCGAAACTTTTGGCAATTTTGCCTATTTCATCATCATATTCATAGCTAATACGTGTCTGAATATCTCCTTGGGCAAATTTTTGTATCTGCTTGTGTAGGCGTTTGAGAGGATAGAGTTTTTTGAGTACTGCTAAATAAAGTAAGAGTAACAGCGTAATCAAAAAGATACCCAAAGATACAGCAATCTCAAAGTAGTAATTCTCAGGACGATTGTCTTGGAGCATGATATTGTGGGCCATGCGTTGGACATAAATATAATGATTGCCTTGTATATCAAACACACGCACCCTACCTAAAGAAGAACCTCCTGAGAATACTGTCTCGCCACTGCTTTGTATTTGCTCTTTTATCTTGGGTAGGTGTTTAAGGGGTACTGCCTTGACATAGAGTTCTTTATAGAGTTTTTCGAGGTTTTTTTGTGTACTGTTTTGTTGTAAATTGGACAAAAAAGTAATAGAGATAAGTTGATAACGCTTATACTTTTCAATTTTCTGTCGGTCTTTATCCCAAGAGAGAAACAGTAAAAAAGTAGCTATCAAAATAATAATAGCCACAGAAAAAAGGATGTGTATAAAGGTGGTTACAGATAAGTTTCTCATTGACGGTCGGAAAGAAGATACCCTATGCCACGAATAGGTTTGATATAAATATTATTGGCATCTATTCTCCCTATCTTTTGACGCACACGAGAGATAATGACATCAATATTTTTGATAGACGAATCATCATCAATATGTGCACTCTCATACAAAAGCTGTTCACGAGATACTGAAGCATTTTTATGCTGTATGAGCATAAAAAGTATGTCATATTCAGCAGCAGTAAGTTCCAAAGGCTTCTCCTTGAAGCGTATCTCTCTTGCTTTGGCATTGGCTACAAATAGGGCTTTATTTTTATTGACTTTTTCTTCAGTATTACTTGTACGTCGTAAAATCGTCTTGATACGCGTCACAAGCTCACGAGGGTCATAAGGCTTGGGCATATAATCATCAGCCCCTCTTTCCATACCAATCACTTTGTCCGTAATATCATCTCTAGCAGAAGAAATAATAATAGGGATATTGGAAATCTCTCGTATTTTGGGAATCACTTCAAGCCCATCCATCCCTGGGAGAGTCAAATCTAAAATGATTAAATCAAATGTATGTTGAGTCAAGAGAGAAAGACCCAAATAAGGGTCTTCTGCACCCATCACGTCCATTTCCAAACTTCATCAGATACTTTGTTAAGATAAACGCCAATTCTGGGTCATCTTCTATAATCAATATTTTTATGATAATAAATCCTTTATATACAAATTATCTCTAAATATATTTAATAGATAGTTAACCTAGCGTTCTATCCTCCAAATTTTTGCTTTGAGCAAAATATATACCTCGTACCTAAAAAAGTAAACGCCAAATAATACGCATGAAGCATCAACCTAGATGCCCCGTTATTTCAATGCGTTCACTCTTATCTATATTACCCTTTAAAAAGGCATCCACAAAGCCCTCATCAAGTCCATAAATAGGGTCACCTACAATTCTATGTGATATAGCCTCTAAATGTACCCGTATTTGATGCTGTCTCCCTGTATAAGGTATGGCTTCGACTAAAGTTTGATTGTTGATGTTATCGTATGATAAAGGATGGATAAGCGTACTTGATACTTTGCCATCTAAGGATGTCTGCATTTTTAATTGGATGAGACCCTCTGCATTGTTGATTTTTTGTCAATTAACACTGCTTCTTTTAGCTCATCTTCTACAAGGGCTTTATATTTTTTAACAAACGCTTTTGCACAAACATTTCTTTCAATAAATATTGTGCATAGCCATTTTTTGATACGAGTATCAGTCCTGATGTCTCTGCATCTATTCGGTGTACCAAATGGGCTTCTTCTCCAAACGCATAGCGTATTTCATCCAAGAGTGTGTACGCTGTAGAACGCACCGTAGGATGAACTAGCAACCCCGATGGTTTATCAAAGATAGCAAAATGTTCTGTTTGAAAGAGTGGCGTTAAGCCTTGGCTAATAGCCTCAAAGATTAGGACTTCTATATACCCAGCCTTCAGTATTTGCCCTTTTTGTAAACGCTTCTTCTGATGGTCAACAATTCTACACTTTTGCAAAAGTGTATGAGCCAATGATTGGGAGAGTTTGACCACATCTACTAAAAAGTCTTCTACCTTTTCACCTGCTATGACATCGTATTTTTAAGTCTGTAGGGCAATACATATCCTTATAGTTTATTTAACGATAGTCTATAGTGTTCTTTTATTTTTGTGAGAACAGTACTTACCTCAACTTTAGAAAAGGCTTACTAAGACTATAGTCATATAAATGTTTTATCTCTTCTATCGCTTTGGGGTCATTAGTAATGGAAACAATAATAATTTTTATATCTGTATTCTTTTTATTTCTTCTACAACTTCCGATCCTGTTTTTCCAGGCATATGGTGATCTATAAAAAGAATATGAATATATTCTTTAACCTTCTTATCCTTCAAGTTATCTATTGCTTCTAAGCCATCAAAAGCAAAGGATATTTCATTAACATCAGGGTCTGATTGAAGCATAGCATTGAGTATCTTTACATTAATATCTACATCATCAGCAATAAGTATCCGTAAATTTAAAGAAGTATCATCTTTGATTTTCAGTTTTTTTAACTGTTTTTGTCACCTGCGAAATATTGTCTTTATTTGGATTTAGATAGGTAAATAGAGAATCAATATTTTCTTGAGAGTCATTGAGTAATTTGAGAACTTCAGGATTTTCCGTATTTTCGATGAGACGGTTATAGGTCAGTGTGATGTATTTTAATGATTGATATACATCTATCACTTTAAGTCTAAATGGATTTTTATCCAATTCCATTGTTTTTTTATGAATTTCATGTAAAAATATATCAGAAAATGAAGGTAGATATAACTGTATGATGTTATCAATCTTCGGAGGATAGATTCCTACTGATTTAGACATACGTATCATACCTGCAAAAATACCTTGAAATGAGATACATATAATTATTTGTGATTGAATAGTAATTTTAAAAGGATTATCAATAGCTATATTATAATAAGAATTATTTTGAATATTATTTATAATTCGAGACTTTTGACCCCTATAAACATCACCTAAAAGATCTGTTCTTATCTAAATATTTAAGGTCTATTTTTGTTCCTTTTAGCTTATCATGGAGGTATAACTTTGAAGTATCTTGAAATAAAATCTCTATACTATCTGACTGAGTAAGCTCTTCTAGAAGCTTATAGGTAGTATTTAAATCTGTAAGTGCATTCGAAAATTCTAATTTCTTTTTTTAAGTTTTCACTTGAGTACTGGACATAAATAGACATTTTTTCTCTTTTATATTTATTATAACTATAATATTTACCTAGGCAATATCTAAGCTTATATACGATAGAATTATAACCAAAAGGAATTAAATAATGAATATTAATAATATAGAAAATATCTTAAATGATGTTATGGATATAAACGGTGCGATAGCGACTGCTGTGATTGATTGGAAAAGTGGTATGGCATTGGGAGTAAGATCCAATGGGAACTTTGATATTGAACTAGCCGCTGCAGGTAATGCAGAAGTGATTAAGCAAAAATGGCTACGATGCAAAGTCTTGGTCTTAGTGGTAATATTAAAGATATATTGATAACCCTTGATACACAATTACATATTATTACACTTGTACCAAATAACGAAGACTTAGCACTTTATCTAGCACTTGATAGTAGTAAATCTAACCTTGCATTGGCTAGAGCAAAACTTAAAGCAGTAGTAGCATAACTATATAAGCCAAGAAGATATCCCTCTTCTTGGCACTTCTTTTTCCATACTTCAATACACAAGAAACTTTATATAAAGTAACAACCTCTAATTATCATTCTAAAAAATATCAAGTCTTAAAGAAGCTCTAAAATATCGTGTATAAAGGGGTTTATAGAGGATTTATGTTTCTATGGCTGAGAGGAAGAGATTCGAACTCTCGGTGAGTCGCCCCACACAGACGTTCCCAGGTCTGCACCTTCGACCACTCGGACACCTCTCAACATATTATAAATATTTTCGTTTATAAGCTAAATAATACCCCTCTTCAGATACCTACGACACCCAGTAGTGAAAGGTGTGGCTGCTATGTTCCCATCCCTGACCCATTGTCTTTCAGTACCGTTGCATAGGTCTAAAAAGAGGCAAGGGAATTTTAAGCGAAAGGTTTGTCATAGTGTGCTTAAATTTCTTCTTCATTATTGATGACTGACCATTCATCAAAGGGTAAGGCTTCAAAATGGAGCTTTTCTATACTGTATTGGTAGTTGTTTGCCATGGTGACGATGGTGACTTTTTGGATATTGTGTTTTGTAGTGAGAAACTTTTTGGGATTTTATCCATAGGCTCTCTTCGCTTTCGAAGGGCTGGTAGGATGAGTTCGTTGTTGTGTGGTGATATAGCCGTGGATACCTAGGGTTTCTACGGGGATGTTATGTTTCATAAGGGCAAGGGCTATCATGCTGTCAAATTGTAGGATGAAGGGTTTGACCTAGGGTCCAGTAGATCATTTGGCAAAGGCGAGGTCAAAGAGGAGCATTTTCTTTCGAGATTTTTGATGACGGTCGTTGATGGGGAGTATGGAGCTTTTCTTCGTGAAAGTCTTTGATAGTTTTGTACAGCCAATCTTTTGGAAACTTTGAATCGTTCTTTGGCTAGGGTATATATTTGGTGCAGGTACTGAGGTGTTGGGAGTGGTGTTGGGCAAGGGGTGAGTAGGAGTAGTTTTTGTTCTTGGCTATCAAAGGCACTTTGAAAGAAGCAATTCATCGCTTGGGTGCTTTGTTTTTGTGACCGTGCGAGGAGGGGTGAGTGTGCCTGGAGCTGCATAGAAGTGATTGAATCCTTTGGTTGCCCTAAGCTTGACTGTTCCAAAGGCAAGGAGCTCTTCATAGTCCAAAGGGAAAAGCTCTTGTTTAATAAATCTATCGTCGCATGAGGGGGATACGTGTGAGGATGATGCACTGCACAAGTGTAGGAAAGCTAGAAAGATAAGCTTGGTGGTAATGGTCAAGGACGAGTATTCGACATCTTGTGTGTCTCTATAGTTTTGTAAGGTGCTACTCTCCTAGGGTATCTAATAGCAGGTCTGGGTTGCTAAAATCTATATAGAGCTATATGCCTCGTGTGCTATCTCATCGAGGTAATCTAGTGCGATAGAAGTTTTGCCTGAGCCACGCACCCCATAGAGGTTGGAGGGTAGCCTTCTGTGGGTATCTGTGTCTTTCTAGGGACAAAGTATTCACTCTAGAGGGGGTGCTGGTTTTGATAATATTCCAATAATTGGCACAAAGCTTACCTTTGATAATATTCCTTATAAGAAGGAAGCATTTTTACCATTAGCAAAGGATATTGGGGTTAATATATCCTAGCTTTTAAGGTATCTAAGATAATTCGTGTTCCTAAATTTATGTTAGAGGGAATATTCCCTGTGTTTATAAGACCTTTGTTTGTTTTGCTAACGAGTTCTTTAAAGGCAAATATGGAAAAATTAGATTGAA